>CANSLW010000116.1 GCA_947647815.1 uncultured Dorea sp.
CATCGATAATACATCCTTGTGTAATGAAAGCACGTTTGATCTTAGCATCGGGGCTGATATACTGAGGCAGTGTGGTAACGTCTTCAGTATAAATCTTCCATGTCGGGTCATTCAAGTCTAATTCATTATTGGTATCCAGAAGATCCATGTTTGCTTCCCACAGAGAGTCAATAGTACCGACATCCTTCCAATAACCCTTAAACTTGTACGCATAGAGACTCTTGCCTTCGTTCAAAAGGTGTGGGATGATGTCTTTACCAAAATCGTGTTTGGAGTCAGGATCTTTCATATCAGCAACCAACATTTTGCGTAATGCTTTCCAATTGAAAATATAGATACCCATAGATGCAAGATTACTCTTCGGATGCTCTGGTTTTTCCTCAAAATCAATGATACGGCCTTCTTCATCCGTATTCATGATACCGAAACGGCTTGCTTCTTTTAAAGGCACACCAATAACAGCAATAGTCGCATCTGCATTGTTTGCTTTATGTTCAGCAAGCATCTTGGCATAATTCATCTTGTAAATATGGTCTCCAGAAAGCACAAGCAGATATTCGGGGGAATATGTGTCGATAAAGTCGATATTCTGCGAAATTGCATCAGCAGTTCCACGATATACATCCAGATTAGCATCAGCTTTCTCACGTGGCGGAAGAACGTATACTCCACTGTCTTTTGCATCCAGTCCCCAACGGCGGCCAGCTGCAACATAGCTGTTCAAAAGAACAGATTCATATTGGGTCAGCACACCAACAATGTCAATACCGCTATTGGCACAGTTACTTAATGGGAAATCAACAATACGGTACTTTCCACCATATGAAACGGCCGGCTTAGCTACTTTATTCGTCAGATCATGCAGACGAGAGCCACGGCCGCCAGCTAAAATCATCGCTAACATAGTATTTTGTTTCATAGTGAGTCCTCTCTTTCCATTTATGTTACATGACATTTTTCATTATACAATTTTTTGCACATATTTTCCATAATTTTATGTAAAAAAACACAATTTTTGTGATATTTTTGAAATGACAAAACGTATATTCGATATTTAAATAAAAATGCTATATAAATAGGAAGTTTTTTTAAAATAATCCTTACATTTACTGGATTTACATGCTATAATATACATATAAAGGGATTATATGTCATTGAGTTACAACTTCATAGGTGTTAGTCTAGACATATTGGCGTACAATCTTGGGCAGTGTGGGGAAATTGCTGTGATTGTACGCCGTTTATCTTCTCCGAGGGTAAACGCCACAGAGCATGCTTGGAATATCTGGTATGTTAATGCCTGGGCATGCTCTGTTATATGGTGTTAGTGAACCATATATCAGGCAATCCTTTTTAGTACCTTGCATCCGGAGCAGGCTGTCGGCAGCAGGTTTCGCAGGTTGGAATTGTTGATATGAGAACGGTAAGGAGGTAATTATGTTTAAGATTGGTGATTACGTGGCACATTATAAGGAGGGTGTCTGCGAAGTGATGAGTATTGGAAAGCTTAATATGAGTTGTTCAGATAAGGAGAAAGAATACTACACATTAAAGCCGCTCTATGATTCCGGAGGAACCTTATATACGCCAGTAGCAAATGAAAAGAGACAGATCCGGGAAGTAATCTCCGGAGCAGAAGCACAGGCATTAATTGAAGAAATATCAGATATTGAGTTGATTGGGGTTGCAGATGAGAAACGCAGGGAGTCCTTCTATAAAGAAGCGTTGTTCAAGAACCAGTGCAGAGACTGGATTTCGATTATCAAGACATCTTATTCAAGGAAAATGAAGCGGATTGCATCAGGAAAAAAGGTTATTAATGTGGATGACAGATATCTTAATATAGCGGAAAAATTCCTGTATGGAGAATTTGCGGTTGCGCTGAATATGCCAAGAGAAGAGGTAAAAGGATATATAAAAGACCATATGGTCAGACATTAGCCGACAGTCCCAGGAATATACAGAAGAAAGGTCTGTATATTCCTGGGACTGTTTTATTCCCGCCGGAAGTCAAAATATCATGTACACATATCTTTATGTGTATTTTTACATGGCCATGTCTTAAAAATTGGATTTTTCGATGATGTGGATTCGGAAGCTTTGATATTCCTCCGTTGCCTGTGGGAGCAGCAGTCCTCCGTTCATCAGTACATCTCCGGGATATTCCCGGCCGTCGATTACATAGACACTGTCTTCTTTCAGGCCTTTTAGGCGCATCCAGTAACCAGGTCCATTAGGATGGATCTGAAGGGCGACGAGACATAGAAGAGCTTCACTTCCATCGGCAGCGACGAATTCCCATCCATGGTATGCTGTTGTCTGATCTGGATTAGTTAGACGGTAATAATTCCCGTACTGGATCAGGCTGTAATATTTCCTGAATTCTATAATCTGGGACTTCACAATCTCTTTCTCTTCTTCTGATATCTTGTTGACATCCAGTTCATATCCGAAAGTGCCGGACATGGCAACGGTTGCCCGCGTATGAAGGGGTGCAATTCTTCCGGTCTGTTCATTTGGACAATGGGATACATGGGAACCCATAGTGCTTACCGGATACCCAAAAGAGGTACCATATTGGATGCTGAGCCGTTCGATGGCATCCGTATCATCACTGCACCAGATCTGCGGTGTGTAGTAGAGCATACCGGCGTCAAAACGTCCGCCGCCACCGCTGCATCCCTCAATCAGCATGTCAGGATAACGCTGTATGAGCTTTTCCAGCATATCGTACAGGCCCAGAACATAGCGGTGCATTACCTCACCCTGCCGTTCGGCAGGAAGAGCGGCGCTGTAGAGATCGGCAAGGCTTCGGTTTAAGTCCCACTTCAGGTATTCGATTCTGGCGGAGTCGAGTACTTTGCATATGTGCGTGAAGATGTAGTCTCTGACGTCTTCCCTGGAAAAATCAAGCAGCAGCTGAAGACGTGAACGAGTCGGAGATTTACCCGGAACCTTAAGTACCCAGTCAGGATGTGTACGGTAGAGGTTGCTGTCTTCATTGATGCCCTCCGGTTCGAACCAGATGCCGAATTGAAGTCCGAGGTCATGGATTGCATCGGAAAGTTCCAGAAGAGAACAGCCCAGCTTTTCTTCGTTCACAATCCAGTCGCCAAGACCGGATACGTCCAGGTCACGCTTTCCGAACCATCCATCATCCATGACGAAAAGCTCTACGCCAAGGTTTGCGGCATCTTTTGCCATTTGAACCAGTTTTTTACCATCGAAGTCAAAATAAACGCCTTCCCATGCATTTAACAGGACAGGACGTCTCTCGTTGGTCCATTTGCCGCGGCACAGATGGCTGCGGTAAGTCCGGTGGAAGATGCGGGAAAGTTCCCCGAGTCCGTGGCAGGAATATGCCATGGCGGTTTCTGGAGCGTAGAAGCGCTCCTGTGGCTTTATACAGAAACAGAAATTGTCCGGATGAATCCCAAGAAGCAGACGGGTCTGATCATATTGGTCAAGTTCGGCGCTTCCCAGAAAATCTCCGCTGTACAGAAGAGAGAATCCGTAACAGTTTCCATGGTCTTCCGTCGTATCACGGTCAGACAGAATCAGGAAGGGATTGTACTGGTGGCTGGAAGTCCCACGGGTGCTGCCAATGGATTGAATTCCATGCGTCAGGGGCGCTCGCTGATAGTTCCGCTCCTTGACATGCCGCCCATAGAAAGTATGCAGGTCAAAGTTACCGTGCAGATAATCTATACATGCACTCTGGATATTCTCAATATAGATGTCTGCTTCACTGTGATTCTCAACACAGACGGCCCTTGTAATGATATCCAGGCCTTCCATGACACCGTAATAGAGGTGGACATAAAACATGTGCCGTGTGTCCTCTAAAGTGATAATCAAAGTGTCTGATAGGGTGTCCGCCGAATCGGCATAGATGGCAGGAAGTCCGGGCAGTGAATATTTGCCTTCATTGATTTCATGTTTTAAGTAACGCAGTTCACAGGCAGAAGTTCCGTCCGGATAACGGATTTTCAAGGCAGTGGAGCGGTAGTCTCCGCTTCCGTAAGTTGGGAATTCCTGTGGAAGCACGTCCAGAGAGTAAGTCCTGTCATCTTCTGCGTCATAGGGATTGCCAGAGAATCCTCGGTCGGCATATGAGATTCGGTAGGAATAGTCGAAAGCAGAACTCTTCATACCAAACCAGGTATGGAGTAATACTCCATACCTGTCTGCTTTCATCTGGTACATACTATGGTTAGTTTTTAAAGTAAATAATCTGCTTGTGCTGTCGAATAAAATAGCCATAAGTTTGTCCTCGCATTGTTGATAGTTTATTTCACCGCACCGTTTACAACACCGTTGATGATCTGCTTCTGGCATACCAGATAGAAGATCAGAATTGGCAGCAGTGCCAGCAGGTAAGAGGCAAATGCAAGGTTGTAGTTCGTACCGAACTGTGTCTGGAATGTCAGCTGTGCCAGCGGCAGTGTATTAGCACCGGTACCGGACATGATGACAAGTGGAGTCATAACGTCGTTCCAGGTTCCCAGAGCGGTCAGCACGGCAACCGTAGCGTGCATCGGCGACATGATCGGAAAGATAACCTTCCAATAGGTAGTCCATGTAGTAGCGCCGTCCACGAAAGCGGCCTCCTCCAGTGCGATTGGGATGTTCTTTAAGTAGCCGGAGTAAAGCATTACATTCATCGGCATGTAGAACACAAGGTAGCATAATATAACACCAAACCAGTTGTCAACCCCCATTTGAGCAGTCTGTTTTACGAGAGGCATCATCAGGATCGCAAAAGGTACGAACATACCGCTTACGATGTAGAGGTATGAGAATTTGTAGAACTTGCTTTTTGCCATGCTTCTTCCGATTGCATATCCGGCAAGGGAATGAATCAGGATGGCAAGAACTACGGTAACGACTGTGATCATAACACTATATCCAAGAGAGTGCCAGAAATCTGTGACACGCATAGCTTCAGCAAAGTTTTCAAGGCTCCAGCTCTTCGGAAGGCTTAAGGCTCCGGCAATGTCGTTGGTCATCTCCGACGGTTTCTTGAATGCGATTACAAGCGCCATGTAAAGCGGGAAGATAACAGTCAGGCATCCAACGATTAAAAGAATTGTAAGCGGCCAGTTAGTAGTGGCTGCAACTTTATTTTTCTGTTTCATTATAACTGTTCCTCCTTCTTTCCTGTGATAGTAAGCTGGCATACAGAGATTGCAACGATTACGATAAAGAAGATAACTGCGTTAGCGCTCTGGAAACCAAACTGTCCGCCGCCCATACCATTGTTGTAGATCAGATAGGAGATGGACTCGGTACTCTGCGCAGGACCACCTTTGGTCAACGCCATGATCTGGTCAAATACCATCAGGAAGTCTTTCATGCTTAATACCATGTTGATACTGAAGAATGGAATGATCAACGGGAAGGTCAGTTCCTTGAAGCTCTTCCATCCGGTAGCGCCGTCGATAGCGCCTGCCTCATATACATCCTCCGGTACAGTCTGGAGACCAGAGATATAGATGAGAGTTGTCTGTGCGATAGACTGCCATGCGGCAACGATTACGATAGCGATCCATGCAGTATTTGTATTGGAAAGCATACTTCCTGTTCCTGTCAGTGTCGGGAGAATGTAGGTGAAGATATATCCGAAGATATAACCGACAACCAATCCGCCGAGGATTCTTGGAACGAAATACACACCTCTTAAAGCGCTTTTAGCTTTGATCTTGCCGTTTAATCCCAGAGCAAGAAGCAGAGCGACCACATTTGTAATAATTGTGGCAAGAATAGCGAATTTGAATGTAAAGAGATAGGATTTACCAACACGTGCGTCTGTAAATAAGTCTGTATAGTTACGTATGCCTACCCATTCATAGTTTCCAAAACCTCTGAAATTCGTGAAACTGTAGATCAGGCCTTTGATCAATGGCAGAGTGTTAAAACAGAAGAACAATGCCAGGATCGGGACTGTAATTAATAAAAAGGTCTGGTTTCTGCTCAATTTTTTATTCATTATTCATTCCCTCCCTTTTCCTCGTATTCCTGTACTTTGCGGATGATGTCACGGTTGTAACGAATCCAGTCAGTGTCGAATTTGTTCAGGAACTTGTCTACGTCGCCATCTAATAAGAAAGTCTGGATCTGAGCATCTACGCTCATTTCAGATGGATAGTAGTGATCCTGATAGTCAACCATTCTTCCCTCATTGATGTGGTCAAGCATACCGTCAAGGGCCGGGGAAAGTTTGAATTCTGTGTCTTTGCATGGAACAGCATTCTGGTCGTCTAAGTAAGTCTGGATTGTAGAATCCTCCAGCATGAAGTTTAATACTTCATAAGCCGCTTCTTTGTTCGGACAATCCTTCATAATACAGAACTGAAGATCCACGCCGGAGTTTAATACATTGTCAGCTTCGTTGTCACATCCGGGCATAACGAAGGAGTCGATATTCATATCAGGGTTTACAGACTGTATCTGCGGAACAGCATAGCTTCCGATACAGTACATAGCAGATTCACCATTTGCAAATGCGGTACATGCGTCATTGTAGCTGTATGCAAACGGGTCATCCTGTGCGTGGTCAAGAAGCTCAAGCATCTTCTCGGCAACGTCCGGATATTCGTCGATAAATTTGGTTTCACCCTTATTTACCTGACGGCAGACATCGGCAGGAGCCAAGTCGCAGGCAAGTGCATTCCACGGAGCCAGACAGGTCCATACGTCTTTGTAACCGAAGTACAAGGATTGCTGTCCGGAAGCTTCGATGGTATCACACAGATCCATGAATTCATCCCAGGTAGTCGGAATCTCCCATTTGTTTTTCTTAAACATGTCTTTGTTGTACAGAACGCCGGCTGCATTCGCTACATACGGAACTGCGTAAACACCCTCCAACGGAACGAATTCCAGATTCTTATCAATGTCGAGATAAGCCTGTTTGATCAGTGAAAGCCCTTCAAAATCCGAGATGTCCATAAGAATCTCTGCATCGAGGAAATTTGAAAAGTTGACATCTCCGCCGATACCAATGATGTCTGGGGCATTTTCCTTGATCAGCCGTGTCTTCAATACGGTCATAGCATCGTTAGGGGACTCAATATGCAATACGATGTCGTCATGCGTTGCATTGAATTCCTCTTCCATCTTCTCGAAAGCCTTGACAGCTTCCTGCTTGTACTGAAGCATGGTGATATGGGTCTTCCCGTCTGAGTTGCCTGCGGAACTACATCCGCTGGCTGAGATGACGGTCCCAATCAGCATTGCTGCCACAAGCATTGTGGCAATTACTCTCTTTTTCATTCCACACTCTCCTTTTCCTTTCATGCATTCGTTAAGTTGCATGAATTATTATGTATTTACGGGTAAAATGATAGCAGTTTGCTGTGGAAAGGTAAATATTCAGATGAGGTGTTATTTTATCATGATGCGAGATTGTGAAGAAAATGTTGAAGTATAGACGCATTCTGGTATATAATAGAGTGAACAGAGGAATTTTCGGGATATTCCACAAAAAATGCAATACCGTTTTAGACAAAATGACGGAAAATAGAAGCATAAAAGAAAGGCGGAATCAAGCATTATGAAAAACCATTTATTTTCTGTGTTTCAGGACGAACGTTTTATGGATCTGACAATATATCAATATGGGTATGAGAAGTGTGAACCGTTACATTCTTTTGGGCCTTACGTAAGGAACAATTATCTCTTTCATTATGTAATCTCGGGAAAGGGGTGCCTGCATGCCAATGACGAGAAGGGAGATACAACGTATTATAATGTTGAGGCGGGGAATGGTTTCCTGATTGAGCCTGGATATGTGAATACTTACTATGCAGATAACGACGAGCCGTGGGAGTATGTGTGGGTAGAATTCGGCGGCCTGCGGGCAAAAGAGTGTGTGGAACTTGCGGGTATTTCCCATAAGACGCCGGTATACTATCTGTCGGACCCGGAATATGGGAAGCCATTGCAGGATCGTATGATGACAATTGTGAGAAGCCAGGGGGCATCGAATATGGAGCGGATCGGACATCTGTACCTGTTTATGGACTGCCTGATTAAGTACTCAGCGTCCAAGAAACAATTGCAGGGCGGAAAGCTCAGTGAATTCTATGCCCGTGAGGCGGTCGTATACATTGAACATAATTATGACAAAGATATCACAGTGGAGGATATCGCCAGGAAATGTAAGCTTGACAGGAGCTATTTTGGAAAGGTATTCAAGAAAGTGGTTGGAGAGTCGCCCCAGGAGTTCCTGATTCATTATCGAATGACCAAGGCGGCGGATGCATTGATCCTGGGTGATGAATCGGTCAGTGATATCGGGTCATCCGTGGGATATCCGAATCTTCTGCATTTCTCCAGGGCGTTTAAAAGCGTGTATGGAGTATCGCCAAGGGAATACAGGCAGAAGAATAAGATTATAGATAGCTTTAGAGAGGGATAAAGCAGACAACACGCGGGCATGAGCGAAAAAAACATTGACATTCACAGATAAATTGGGTATCATTGACTTTAATGAGTAAAAGTGTTAAAGCGAAAGGGGAATTTTTTTAATGCCTATTACAGATATTTTAGAGAAGAACTGCCGGCTGTACGGCGATGATGTCTGTCTGGTGGAGATTAATCCGGAGATGCCGGAGACGAGACGTGTAACATGGAAGGAGTATGAGCTGATTGAGCCGGTTCGCGCGTCCTATTACAGGCGTGAGATTACATGGAGTGTATTCAATGAGAAATCAAACCGCTTCGCCAATCTTTTGTTGGAGCGTGGAATAAAAAAAGGAGATAAAGTAGCGATTCTTCTGATGAACTGCTTAGAATGGCTTCCAATTTATTTTGGAATCCTGAAGACAGGAGCGCTTGCGGTGCCGCTTAATTTCCGTTATTCGGCGGAGGAGATTCAGTACTGTGTGGAGCTTGCGGAAGTGGATGTGCTGGTATTTGGTCCGGAATTTATCGGGCGTGTGGAGGAAATTGCGGACAATATCAGTAAACATCGCCTGCTTTATTATGTGGGAGACGGATGTCCGGGATTTGCAGAGGACTATACCATGCATTCAGCCAATTGTTCCAGCCAGTCTCCGAAGATTGATATCAATGATGATGATTACGCCGCCATATATTTTTCGTCTGGAACGACAGGGTTTCCGAAGGCAATCTTACATACGCATGAAGCCCTGATGCATTCTGCCAAAGTGGAGCAGAACCATCACGGGCAGACGAAAGACGACGTGTTCCTGTGTATCCCGCCGCTCTATCATACAGGAGCTAAGATGCACTGGTTCGGAAGTTTCCTGACGGGAGGGAAGGCTGTTCTCTTGAAGGGAACGAATCCGGAGTTTATCCTGCGTGCTGTCTCGGAGGAGAAATGTACGATCGTGTGGCTGCTGGTTCCGTGGGCGCAGGATCTGCTGCTGGCGCTAGACAGTGGGAAGATTAAGCTTGACATGTACCAGCTTGACCAGTGGCGGCTGATGCATATCGGCGCACAGCCGGTGCCGCCGAGTCTTATCAAACACTGGAAGGATTATTTCCCGCATCATAAATATGATACGAATTATGGCCTGAGTGAATCGATCGGACCAGGATGCGTACATCTGGGCGTTGACAATATCCATAAGGTAGGCGCGATAGGAAAAGCAGGATTTGGCTGGGAGACGAAGATTATTGATGAGAATGGCAATCCAGTAGAGCAGGGCGAGACAGGCGAACTTGCTGTCAAGGGCCCCGGCGTGATGGTAGAATACTATAATGATAAGAAAGCAACGGAGGAAGTTCTTCATGACGGATGGCTCTATACCGGAGATATGGCGATGGAGGATGAGGATGGATTCATCTTCCTGGTAGACCGTAAGAAGGACGTCATCATCAGCGGCGGTGAAAATATCTATCCAGTACAGATTGAGGACTTCATGCGTACCAACGATGCGATTCTGGATGTGGCGGTGATCGGCCTCCCTGACGAGAGGTTAGGGGAGATTGCGGCGGCCATCGTATCCCTGAAGCCGGGCGTAATCTGTACAGAGGATGATATTAACATGTTCTGTAAGAAGCTGCCGAGATACAAGCGGCCGCGTAAGGTTATATTTGCAGATGTGCCGAGGAATGCTACGGGCAAGATTGAGAAACCGAGACTTAGAGAAATGTACGGCGCTGCGCATCTGGTGGCAGAGCAGAATCAGAGGTAATTGATAAAATGGCCCGCGGGTAATACTGCAAAGATTGATGTTTTGCAGTCTGCCGCGGGTTATTTTGCTATTGATATAACTATTTTGCTGCTTCTTCGGCAAATTCTGTAGTTACGAGATCTTCATAAGGAGCGCGCTTTGCAAGTTCTCCTGCGTCTTCCAGGATATCCTGAAGCAGATTGAAGCTCTCTTCTTCGAATATGAGATTCTCTTTCCAGGTATCCTGATCATAATAACGTGTCACAATTGTAGTTATGGTATCCTGGTCAGTTTCTTTGAACTGCGGTGCGATGATTGCGGCAATCTCTTCCGGAGTATGGGACTGTACATAGTCCATGCCTTTCTGCAGGGCATTGGTGAATCCCTG
>CANSLW010000117.1 GCA_947647815.1 uncultured Dorea sp.
CTCTTGAAAAGCCGAATGAACGTGAAAAACAAAAGCAGGGCTTAAAAGGCGTAACGACTGAAACAGGAGCAGGACAGTGGGGAACAGCGCTTTCTATGGCATGTTCGTACCTGGATCTTGACTGTAAGGTCTTCATGGTAAAATGTTCATATGAGCAGAAGCCTTTCCGCCGTGAAGTGATGCGTACTTATGGCGCAAGCGTAACTCCGTCGCCGTCTATGGAGACCGAGGTGGGAAAGAAGATTCTTGCAGAGCATCCTGGAACAACAGGAAGCCTTGGATGTGCAATCTCTGAAGCTGTGGAAGTTGCTGTGGGAAGTGAAGGCTACAGATATGTTCTTGGAAGCGTGCTGAATCAGGTATTGCTTCATCAGTCAGTGATTGGTATGGAGACAAAGATTGCGTTGGATAAATACGGAATTACACCGGACATTATTATCGGATGTGCTGGAGGTGGTTCAAACCTTGGCGGATTGATTTCCCCGTTCATGGGTGAGAAGCTAAGAGGTGAGAAGGATTATCATTTTATTGCAGTAGAGCCGGCGTCTTGTCCAAGTATGACCCGGGGAGTCTATGCATATGATTTCTGCGATACAGGAATGGTTTGTCCGTTGGCGAAAATGTATACATTAGGAAGTGGATTTATCCCGTCAGCGAATCATGCGGGCGGACTTAGATATCATGGCATGAGTTCCATCCTGTCACAGCTCTACGAAGACGGATACATGGAAGCAAGGTCCGTAGAGCAGACTGCAGTATTTGAGGCTGCGGAGCGTTTTGCAAGGGTAGAAGGAATTCTTCCGGCGCCAGAGAGCAGCCATGCAATTAAGGTTGCAATTGATGAGGCGCTTAAGTGTAAAGAAACTGGGGAAGAGAAGACGATTGTATTTGGTCTGACAGGTACGGGGTATTTTGATATGGTTGCCTATGAGAAGTTCCATAATGGAGAGATGGAGGATTATATCCCGACAGACGAAGATCTTAAGGTTGGATTTGATGGAATCCCCAAATTCCCGGGAAATATGGAGAAATAATCAATTTTTCGTAATACTTTTGTAATAGTTTTTCCTGATTGATTGACAAGTTGGCGGAAAAATAGTAAAATAGGAAAAGCAATAGAAACTTTTATTGCCAAAATAAATCGGGAAAGAAAGGTATCATGAGAATAACATTAAAACGACGATTACAAGCGATAGCGGTCTGTTTATGTACGGCAGGCGTACTGGTTCCGGCATCAGGATCATATGCGGCAGAGATAAGTAATCTGGAGAATCAGTCTTCGAACCTCGAGAATACTCTGGATAGCATCAATAGTGAATTGCTTGAGATAGGAACTAAGATTGCGGAGAATGAGAATGCCATTGAGGCAATCAATGGAGATATCACCAAGACGGAAGAACAGCTTGCAATTGCAAGGAAGAATGAAGAAACATATTATGATGAGATGAAGATTCGGATACAGTATATCTACGAGAATAGCGGGGAACCAATACTGGGTCTGATCTTCTCGGCTGAAAGCCTTGCTGATTTTGTGAATAAGGTTCATTTCGTTCAGACTTTAAGTGAGTATGACCGTAATATGTTTGAGGAATTACAGCAATTGCGGTATGCGATTGAGTCGGAGGAGGAACATCTTAAGGAACAGCAGGAGGCTTGTCTGAAACTGGAGGAAGAACTTAGTGCCAATCGTGAGGAACTGAATGCCAAGGCCGCTTCAACATCGGCAGATTTAGAGGCCCTTGAGGCGAAGATTAAGCAGTTAAAAGACGAGCAGGTGGCGAAGGAACTTGCTGCGGCAGCAAAAGCAGCGAAAGAAGCCGAAGCAGCAAAAGCAGCGCAGACCACCCAGAACAATAGTAACAGTACGTCAAACGGAGGAAATAATACGAACTCTTCTGCTAATAATAATAATGGTACGTCCGGAGGAAATAATAATTACACACCACCTACAGGAAATGGTGTTCTGACGAAGGATAAGGGTGTAAATTATTTCAATGGACATCGTGAGACATATTATAGCCAGAAAGTTCTGCCAGGACATGGGTTAAATATTCCGGGGCGTCACGTTGCATCAGACGGTACGATTCGTGACGGGAATGGATATCTGTGTCTTGCGAGCAGTGATTATCCGAAAGGAACGATGGTTCAGACTTCACTGGGAATGGGAATTGTCTATGATACAGGATGTGCGAGCGGTACGATTGACATCTATACAGACTGGTAAGCGTTGACTCGCATAGGTAACAGACAGTAATACGGCATTAGATAATCTGAATAAGATTTATAATGCCGTATTTTTTTGCCGTACATTTGGAAGAAACTGACGATGGCAGCTAACCTGGTTTATATAGAAAACCACATAAAAATGTCGAATTTGGAAGAATATGTTTGAATAAAGCAGATAAATGTATTACACTAGTATAAGTTGGGTGTTGTTTATAGTTGGAGGAGAGAATTGTGGTTTTTTCAAGTCTTTTATTTGTATTTCTGTTTTTTGCAGTTACAATGATGATTTATTGTTTTATGGATTCCCTGGACAAGAAGAATATAGTGCTGCTGGTATCATCTTTGGTTTTCTATGCCTGGGGCGGACCAAGGTACCTGGTTCTGCTGTTGTTGATGTGCCTGATCAGCTGGCTTGCGGCGATTCTGATTGAAGATAACAGAGAGGATCCGATTCGTAAAAAAGTATGTCTGGCTGTGGGGATTGCTTTGCAGCTTGGTCTTTTGGCTTATTTTAAATATGCCACTTTTTTGTTAGGGAATCTTAACCATATTATCGGATTTCCGAAGAATGTTCCGCAGATTATTCTGCCGATTGGGATTTCATTCTATACATTCCAGCTGATTTCATATGTGATTGATGTTTATTGGGGGGATGTAGAGGCACAGCGGAAATATTGGCTTGTACTTTTGTATGCAGGCTTGTTTTTTCAGTGTATTGCCGGTCCGATTGTGCGTTATAAGGATGTTGCTTATGAGATTGAGAACAGAAAGGTAAGATTATCCGAAGTCGGCGAAGGAATTAATCGATTTACGATAGGACTGGTAAAAAAGGCTGTATTTGCCAATTCCTGTGCCGAGATTGCGGATGCGATGTTTCCGCAGAAGCTGGCGGAGTTAGATGGCATACCGGCAGTGGGACTTTGGATAGGAGTATTGATGTATATGCTTCAGATTTATCTGGATTTTTCTGCGTATTCGGATATGGCAATCGGAATGGGATGGATGACAGGTTTTCATTTTAAAGAGAACTTTAATTATCCATATATCGCCGATTCTGTAACGGATTTCTGGAGACGTTGGCATATATCTTTGAGTTCATTTTTCAGGGACTATATCTATATTCCCTTGGGAGGTAACCGGAAAGGCCAGAAGAGAACCATGTTCAATCTGTTTGTTGTATGGGCATTGACGGGACTCTGGCATGGCGCGAACTGGAATTTTGTGCTATGGGGATTGTTTTATTATATCTTTCTGGTTATTGAAAAGAATGGATTTTTGGATATCCTAAAAAAATTGCCCAAAGCAGTAAGACATGTTTATACGTTGTTAGTTGTGTATTTTGGGTGGATTCTTTTTAAATTCAGCGATATGGCTTATCTAGGGCATGTGCTGAAAGGAATGTTTGGACTGAATGGTAATGGATTCACAAGTATGGAAGTCGGGCTGACCTTTGAGAACAATATGTTTTTTATGGCGGCGGCTTTGATTGCATGTACACCGCTGCTTAAGAATCTTTACCATTGGGGAAGGAAAAAGCTGGGCAGAGTACGTATGGTACGTTATGTCTATATGGTAATAGAGGTTGCCGGGCCGTCGGTACTTGTATTGATTGCAACGATGGCGCTTGTAGGTAATAGTTATAATCCGTTCTTGTATTTTCAGTTTTAGATGGTTGGAGGAAAAACAGAAGAGCTATGAAACAGAGGAGAAGAAGAAAGAAAAAGTACGTCAGGCAGAAGATATATGTATTTTCAGGTATGCTTGTCTTCTTTGCATTGGTTGCATTGATTATTCCGTTACGGCCGAAGGAGTCGGCTGTTGAGAAGCGGACACTGGCAAAATTTCCCAAACCCACTCTGGAAACAGTATGGAATGGTGAATTTTTTGAAAGTATGAATACATGGTATGCGGATACATTTCCATTCCGTGACTGGCTTATTTCTAAGAATATGAAGTTACGTTCTGCATATGGTGTGCAGAAGACGCAGATTTACGGAAGTATGCAGGCGTCAACAGGTGATGCCAAAGAAACTGAGAAAAAAGAAGAAACAAAGGCAGAGCCAGAAGAAGAAAAGCAGGATAAGACCATGAAAGACGGCACAAAACAACGAGAGATTGCCCAGATTCAGGAACAGTTTGGCGCTATTTATCTGGCGGAGGATACGGCATTCAGTTTGTTTGGATTCAGCCAGGATGTTACGGATGATTATATTGCCGCGGTAAATAGTCTGGCGGGCAAGGTGGACGAAGAAGAAGTGAAAGTCTACGATATGGTAGTTCCGATTAGCAGCGGGGTTTATCTAGACACCAAATTACAGAAAGAATTAGGAAGTAATGATCAGAAAGAGGCAGTTCAGTATATCTATGACCATTTGGATGATAAGGTGACAACGGTAGATGTATTTGCTACGCTGGAGAATCATAACGATGAATATCTGTATTTTAGAAGTGACCATCACTGGACAGCGCTGGGGGCATATTATGCTTATTGTGAATTTATGGAAATACAGGATATGAAGCCGACGCCGATCGACAGTTATGAGACGATGACATTTGACAATTTTCTGGGAACCATGTATTCCTATTGTAATCAGGCTCCGGCATTAGGCAATAATCCGGATACGGTAACCGCATATATTCCACTTGCAACGAATGATATGCAGTTTCTGGACAAAAACGGGACGACAATGGATTATAATGTTATTACAGATGTATCGGGATGGAATTCTGCGTCAAAATATAATTGTTTTATTGGCAGTGACCAGCCGCTTGCGTGGATTCATAATCCGAAGAAAAGTGATGGAAGTTCTTGTCTTGTGGTTAAGGAATCTTATGGAAATGCGTTTGTTCCATTCCTTGTAGATCATTATGAATATGTATATGTGGTAGACTACCGTTTTTATCCAAATGGACTGGTAGATTTGATTAATGAGAAAGAAATTAAAAATGTGTTGTTTCTTAATAACGTTATGGCGACATCGACAGACACGCTGATTCCGAGTCTTACAGCGCTTGTTGGCAATTAATACGGATGCAGAGGAGGATGCCTTGATATGGATATTTTAATTGTTGTAGATATGCAGAATGATTTTATTGACGGATCGCTTGGGACAAAAGAAGCGGTGGAGATTGTGCCGAGGGTGGCAGAGAAGATACGCAAATTTGACGGATGTGTGTTGTATACCAGAGATACACATGGAGAGAATTATCTGGATACCCAGGAAGGCAGGCGGCTTCCGGTTCCACACTGTATCAGAGGAACGAAAGGCTGGGAGCTGCATCCTGAGATTGAAGCACTTCGGAAGGAGGAGGCGGTTGATAAGCCGACATTCGGAAGCGTGGAACTGGGATATATGTTGAAGCGTATGGACGAAGATTCAAAATCCCGTGGAGAGGAAGGAATTGCATCAGTTACTTTGGTGGGACTTTGTACGGATATCTGTGTTATCTCTAATGCAATGCTGGTGAAAGCATTCTTGCCGGAGATTCCGGTGATTGTGGATGGTAATTGCTGTGCCGGAGTTACGCCAGAGAGTCATGGGAATGCATTAGAAGCGATGAAGATGTGTCAGATTACATGTGAATAATAGATGGATATTTAAGATTTGTACGACTGTGCGTTAATTCACACAGTCGTATTTGTAAGGTTTATGCTGGATAGTTTAACTGTGTCTCTGTGATATCGGATAGAACTTCATTCAGATATTTTTTTGCAAGATACCTTGCCATAGGAAGATTCATATCCAGATAATTTCCGCAGTCTTTTGCACAGGCGCCGGGTACATCTCCTTCAAAACCGGCGATGAAAGTGAACAGCTCGGTCATCAGCGGTACGATGTCTTTCGATGTATATTCGCCTGAGAGCAGCAGATAGAAGCCTGTCCGGCATCCCATAGGCCCAAAGTAAATGGTCTTATCTGCGTAAGATTCATGATTGCGCAGGAATGTTGCTGCCAGATGTTCGATGGTGTGGACTTCGGCAGTATTCATGACAGGTTCTTCATTCGGATTTGTTATCCGGATATCAAATGTAGTAACAGGATGGCCTTCTACATAGTCTATACGGGATACATAAAGCCCCGGAACCAGACGCAGATGGTCTATTGTAAAACTCGTGATCTTTTCCATAATAATGTGTCGCTCCTTTTTCAATATTAATTAAAATCATTATACCATTTTTTGTGATGATTTGCTATGAAAATGTATGGTGAACTACAGTTTTATGTGAATTCATATGCGGATTACGGGTGAATTAACTATGGAAAATATCAGAATGTGTGATATACTTAAAAGGTAGTTAAGGAGGCAGAATAATTATATGAAGCTATATATGGTGAGACACGGCGAGACGGATTGGAATAAAGAACGAAAGATTCAGGGCCAGGTGGACATTCCTTTGAATGAGTTTGGAAGAATGCTGGCACGGAAGACGGCAAAAGGACTTGCGGATATTTCTTTTGATTTGTGTTTTTCAAGTCCCTTGTCCCGCGCAAGAGAGACGGCAGAGTTGATTTTGGAGGGACGGGATATCCCGATTATAGAGGATGAGCGTATCGTGGAGATGGCTTTTGGTATATACGAAGGAAGATGTTGTTCAAAGAAGGGCTGGGATCTTCCGGAGGAATTCCGACGATTCTTTGATGGTCCTGACCGGTATCAGTCTCCGGACGGGGGTGAAGATTTTGCTGCGGTGAAGAAGCGGACCGGTGAATTTCTGCAGGAGCTTTATAAGAAGGAAGAATACCGTCAGAGTAATATATTGATTACTACCCATGGCGCGGCGCTTGCAGGGCTTCTGAATAATATTAAAGAAAGAACCCTGGCAGAATACTGGGGAGAAGGTGTGCATAAGAATTGTGCGGTAACAGAGGTGGAAGTGATAGATGGTACGCCGGTAGTCATCTCAGAAAATGTAGTTTATTATGACGATGAAGTGGAGCCTTGGGAAGAGTAAACAACAGGGCAGAGTGTCAATAGATAAAGAACTTGAGCATGGAGGGAAAAAGAATGATTAATGATAAGAAAGTATTATTTAGCGGTATGCAGGCAACGGGAAACCTGACACTTGGAAATTATCTGGGAGCATTGAAGAACTGGGTGACATTAAGTGATGAATATGAATGTTTCTATAGCGTTGTAGACATGCATTCGATTACTGTAAGACAGGATCCGGCAACACTTAGGAAGAGGGCAAGGGCGCTTCTTACATTGTATATTGCGGCAGGGCTTGATCCTGAGAAGAATTGTATTTATTATCAATCTCATGTATCTGGTCATGCAGAACTGGCATGGATTTTGAACTGTTTCACATACATGGGTGAGCTGAACCGTATGACGCAGTTTAAGGACAAATCTGCAAAGCATGCGGATAATATTAATGCAGGATTATTCACTTATCCGGTTTTGATGGCGGCAGATATTCTTCTTTACCAGGCGGATGTGGTTCCGGTAGGAGTCGATCAGATGCAGCATCTGGAGATTACGAGAGATATAGCAGAGCGTTTTAACAATATTTATGGAGATGTTTTTACCATACCTGAAGCGTATATCGGTAAAGTGGGAGCCAAGATTATGAGCCTTCAGGATCCGTCGAAGAAGATGTCCAAGTCTGATGAGAACCCTAATGCCAGTATCTATCTGATGGATGACCCGGATACGATTATGCGCAAATGTAAACGGGCAGTGACTGATTCGGAGGCACAGATTCTCTACCGCGATGAGCAGCCAGGAGTTAAGAACTTAATTGATATCTATAGCGCATGTACAGGAAAGAAGCCGGATGAAGTGGTGAGTGAATTCGACGGTAAGGGCTATGGTGATTTTAAGATTGCTGTGGGAGAGGCGGTCGTATCTGTATTGAAACCACTGCAGGATGAAGTGGCAAGGCTTGAGAAGGATAAGGCTTATATCGACGGAATCATTAAGGCTAATGCAGAGAAAGCACAGTATTTCTCTAATAAGACATTGCGGAAAGTGCAGAAGAAGATTGGTTTCCCAGAGCGTATCCGATAAGCTTGTGAAAAGTATTATGACCAAGAAGGGATAGAAGATAAAATGAGAATACAAACGGCAGGCCAGCAAAAGTACTATGATTTTATTGAAGAGCGGGCAAAGAAACTCAGAACAGGTATGATTGTATGGGGAAGCCTCTTTGCAGTGGCATTCATCGGGATGTTCTCGGATGTGAGAGTTTCGGTTGTTCTGGCATTAATTGGGGCAGCGCTTGCCGTAAGGAATACAAAAGCGCAAAAGGAGCTAAAGGAGAAGCTTGATGTGGTAGAGGATAAGGAAGAGTTTTTCCGTCAGCTGGCAGATCCGGATCTGATAGAGATTCCGCGTTGTCATTTGCTTATATTAAGGGATTATGTGCTGGCTGGGATAGATGGCGTGTCTATCTATCCTTTTTCTGAGATGGAGAAAGTAGAGATAGAAGCAGAAGGGACAGCGGGGATGGCATTATTGCTCACAGACCGCCAGGGAATCCGCCATGAGATAGTATCTTGTACAAAGGGGGAGGGTATGCAAAAGGAATTCGATAAGGCATACCAGGTATTAGGAGTTCGTATATCTGCAGGGAGCTGAATCCGTCAGGAGTAGGTTTGCAGGTAAGAGAGTACGGTGTACGAAAGTGCCCCGGCGTCAGATATGTTTCTTGTCAGAAAGACAAGGAGATATCTGACGCCGGGGCGCTTTTTATACCTGCAAAGAGTCGGAAGCAGGTTATTCATATGTCAGTAAGTTTTAGTCGTCTTCTTCTTTCTGGATGGTGTAGGTCTGTCTCTTCCTTGCCATCTCGTCGTTTTCCAGATATTCATCGTAGGTTGTAATCTTGTCAATAAGTTTACCGCCAGGTACGATTTCCATAATGCGGTTTGCCGTGGTCTGGACTATCTGGTGGTCTCTAGAAGAGAAGAGAAGGACACCAGGGAATTTAATCATACCATTATTCAGTGCGGTGATAGCTTCCATATCCAGATGGTTGGTTGGTTCATCAAGAATCAGGACGTTTGCGCCAGAGATCATCATCTTGGACAGGAGGCACCGTACCTTCTCACCACCAGAGAGGACACGGACTCTTTTTACTCCGTCATCTCCTGAGAACAACATACGGCCAAGGAAGCCGCGGACATAAGTTACATCCTTTTCTTCTGAATACTGAGTCAGCCACTCGACGATTGTGTAGTCGTTGTCGAATTCGTCACCGCTGTCTAATGGGAAATATGCCTGAGAAGTGGTGATACCCCACTTATAGGTTCCTTCGTCTGGTTCCATCTCACCGGTCAGAATCTGGAAGAGAGTGGTCTTGGCAAGTTCGTTGCTGCCTACGAAGGCCACTTTGTCATCATGATTCAGCGTGAAAGATATATTGTCCAATATCTTTTCTCCGTCGATAGTTTTACTTAATCCCTCTACTGTCAGAACTTCATTTCCAATCTCACGATTGGGACGGAAGTCGATATAAGGGTACTTACGGCTGGAAGGCTGGATATCGTCCAGCTGGATCTTCTCCAATGCCCGCTTTCTAGAAGTAGCCTGCTTGGATTTGGATGCGTTGGCGCTGAAACGAGAGATGAATTCCTGTAATTCTTTAATCTTTTCTTCCTTCTTTTTATTGGCTTCTTTCATCTGGCGGATAAGCAGCTGGCTTGATTCATACCAGAAATCATAGTTGCCGGCATATAGCTTAATCTTGCCGTAGTCAATATCTGCAATCTGTGTGCAGACTTTGTTCAGGAAATACCGGTCATGGGATACTACAATAACGGTATTTTCAAAATTAATCAGGAATTCTTCAAGCCATGCGATAGCATCTAAGTCTAAGTGGTTAGTCGGCTCGTCAAGCAGAAGAATATCCGGATTGCCAAAAAGTGCCTGGGCAAGCAGAACCTTTACTTTCTCAGGACCATTCAGATTCTGCATGATTTCATAATGCATCTCGGATGGGATTCCAAGACCGTTTAAAAGAGTAGCGGCATCAGATTCTGCTTCCCAGCCATTCATGGCAGCAAATTCGCCTTCCAGCTCGCTGGCTTTGATGCCGTCTTCATCTGTAAAATCTTCTTTTGCGTAGATAGCCACTTTTTCCTTCATAATCTCATAAAGCCGCGCGTTTCCCATCATGACAGTGTCAAGGACAGGATATTCGTCGTATTTGAAATGATCCTGCTGCAGGAAAGAGAGCCGTTCGCCGGGAGTGATGGC
>CANSLW010000118.1 GCA_947647815.1 uncultured Dorea sp.
ATGTGGAGGAGCAGCTGGAGGCAGGGAAGGACGTGATTCTGGAGATAGAGATTCAGGGAGCGTTGAAGGTCAAGGAGAAATTCCCTGATACACTGTTATTGTTCGTGACTCCCCCTACTGCAAAGGAGCTAAAGCACCGCCTGGTGGGGCGGGGAACCGAGACGATGGATGTGATTGATTTCCGCATGAAGCGTGCGAAAGAAGAGGCTCTGGGCATGGACAGGTATGATTATCTGATCATCAATGATGTTTTGGAGGATTGTGTGGAGGAGATGCACCAGATTATTCGTGGAGAGCACAGAAGAAGTTTTCGTAATCAGGCATTTATAGAGCATATGAAAGAAGAGTTGAAAGGAGAATAGTATATGCTGCACCCATCTTATACAGATTTGATGAAAGTCGTGAATAAGGATGTAGAAGAAGGAGAGACAAAGGTTGTTAACAGCCGGTATTCTATTGTTATGGCAACTGCGAAGCGGGCAAGAGAGCTCATTGACGGCGCTATGCCGATGGTGGCTGTTAAGAATGGCGAGAAGCCGTTGTCAGTTGCGATTGATGAGCTGAATCAGGCAAAGATTAAAGTGATTGGTGAAGAAGAACAGCAGAACATGCCAGAAACGGTATAGGGTTTGGTTTGGATGAGATGTAGGCAGGTGCCGTGAGGTATCTGCCTTTCTTGCCATAGCATACGGAAGAAACTGACAGTGTCAGGTTCTGTAGTTCAAGAAGAGAGAGGAGAAATAGATGAATATATTGTTTATATCTCTTGGGTGTGATAAGAATCTGGTGGATTCAGAAGTCATGCTTGGCTTACTGAATGCGAAAGGTTATTGTATTGTGGATGATGAGATGAAGGCAGATGTAATTGTGATTAATACGTGTTGTTTTATCCATGATGCGAAGGAGGAGAGTATTCAGACTATCCTTGAGATGGCAGAATATAAGAAAAAAGGAAGGCTTAAGGCACTGGTGGTTACAGGATGCCTTGCTCAGAGATATCAGCAGGAGATTCTTAAGGAGATACCAGAGGTGGATGCGGTTCTTGGAACTACTTCCTATGATAAGATTGCTCGGACGATAGAGGATGCTTTGGAAGGGAATGGACACATGGAATTGGGAGATCTGGATGCCCTGCCGGTAGTAAAGGAAAAACGTCTGGTGACGACAGGCGGACATTTTGCATACCTGAAGATTGCGGAAGGGTGCGATAAGCATTGTACTTACTGTATCATCCCGAAGATTCGTGGGAATTATAGAAGTGTACCGATGGAACAATTGGTGGAAGAAGCGCAGGAACTGGCAGAACAGGGCGTGAAAGAATTAATTTTGGTGGCGCAGGAGACTACTTTGTATGGAAAGGATCTCTATGGAGAGAAATCTCTTCACAGACTATTGAAAGAGCTGTGCAAGATCCAGGGGATCCGTTGGATTCGGATCCTCTATTGTTATCCAGAGGAGATTTATGATGAGTTGGTTCAGGTGATAAAGGAAGAGAAAAAGATCTGCCACTATCTGGATCTTCCGATTCAGCATGCAAATGACGAGATTCTGAAGAGAATGGGAAGAAGGACATC
Source organism: uncultured Dorea sp. (assembly GCA_947647815.1). Classification (GTDB taxonomy): domain Bacteria; phylum Bacillota; class Clostridia; order Lachnospirales; family Lachnospiraceae; genus Sporofaciens. Next base: position 1,575 of record CANSLW010000118.1, read on the forward strand.
AAGAAAGCAGTTGGAAGAGATTGTCAGAATGCTTCGAGAAGAGATTGCGGATATCACTCTTCGTACTACACTAATTACAGGTTTTCCTGGTGAGACAGACAAGCAGCATGAGGAATTGATGGAATTCGTTGATATGATGGAATTCGACAGGCTGGGGGTATTCACTTATTCACCGGAGGAAGATACGCCAGCGGCTGAAATGCCAGAACAGATTCCGGAAGAAGTTAAAGAGGAACGTCAGGCAGAGCTGATGGAACTGCAGCAGGATATTGTGTTCGATCAGGCAGAGGATATGGTGGGAAGAGAAGTATTGGTGATGATTGAAGGTAAGGTAGTGGATGAGAATGCATATGTGGGAAGGACATATCGGGATGCGCCCAATGTAGACGGATTGATATTCATCCATACGGAAGAGGAATTGATATCTGGGGATTTTGCGAAAGTAAAAGTCACCGGAGCATTGGAATATGATTTGATAGGAGAGTTGATTGTATGAATTTGCCAAATAAATTAACTGTATTAAGAGTAATCATGGTGCCGTTTTTTGTGTTTTTTATGTTAACTGATGTGGGAGGAGCAGCAAACAAATGGATTGCACTGGTAATATTCTGTGTAGCCAGCCTGACAGATATGTTGGATGGAAAGATTGCCCGTGCAAGGAATCTGGTAACGAATTTTGGAAAGTTTATGGATCCTCTGGCAGACAAGCTGCTGGTATGTTCTGCGATGATCTGCCTGATTCCGTCAGGAGACCTGGATGCGTGGATTGTGATTGTAATCATAGCAAGAGAGTTTATTATCAGCGGATTCAGGTTGGTGGCCTCTGATAATGGAATTGTAATTGCGGCTAGTTACTGGGGGAAATTTAAAACCGTATCCCAGATGGCGATGATTATCGTGTTGATTGCAGACTTTGGTGGTGCATTTGATATGATTGGAACAGTGCTGATATGGGTATCCTTAATATTGACCGTCGTATCTTTGATTGATTATGTGGCAAAGAACGTACAGGTACTGACACAAGGAGGCATGTAGAAGATGACAGTAGAATTCATATCGGTAGGAACGGAGATCTTATTAGGAAATATCGTGAATACCAATGCGGCGTATCTGTCGGAACGGTGCGCAGCGCTGGGACTGTCCTGCTACCATCAAAGCGTGGTAGGAGATAACGAGGAGCGGCTTGAAGAGACGATACGGCTGGCGCTTTCAAGGTCAGATATTCTGATTTTAAGCGGGGGGCTTGGACCTACAAAAGATGACCTGACAAAAGAAGTTACTGCGAAGGTATTTGGAAAAAAACTCTATGAAGATGCACATACCAAAGAACGGATTCAGGAGTATTTCCAACAGATGCACAGCGGTCAGGTGACGCCAAACAACTGGAAGCAGGCTATGGTTCCAGAAGGTGCGAAAGTGGTTGATAATCATAATGGGACGGCTCCGGGACTAATACTGGAAGAGAATGATAAGATTGCAATCCTTCTTCCGGGTCCTCCAAATGAGATTAAACCGATGTTTGAAGAAGATATTGCGCCATATTTAAATCAGCTTGAACCGGAAGGAATATTTTCAAAGATGGTTAAAATCTGTTCAATCGGGGAGAGTAAGGCAGAGACGATGATTACAGATTTGATGGACACACAGACAAATCCGACGATTGCACCGTATGCAAAGACTGGTGAAGTACATCTGCGTGTAACTGCCAAAGCAGCAGATGAAGAAGCGGCAGAGGACCTGATTACACCGGTAATAGAAGAATTGTTCCGAAGATTCGGAGATAAGATTTATACGACGGAAGAAGAGGTCACGCTTGAAGAATCTATTGTGAATCTTTTGGATGAAAAAGGAATGACGATGACCACGGCAGAATCCTGTACAGGTGGACTTCTGGCAGGCAGGATTATGAATGTGCCGGGGGCTTCGGGTGTGTATCGTGAAGGGTATATTACGTATTCGAATGATGCCAAAGAACGGCTGCTTGGCGTTAAGCGGGAGACACTTATGCAGTATGGGGCAGTAAGCCAGCAGACTGCCTGTGAGATGGCGCGGGGCGTGGCTGCTGCTGCCGGAGCAGACGCGGCGCTTAGTGTGACGGGAATCGCAGGGCCTGGCGGCGGAACCGAAGAGAAACCTGTAGGTCTGGTATATGTGGGATGCTATGTAAAGGGACATGTCCGTGTGGAAGAATTCTACTTTACCGGGAACAGGGATAAGAACCGAGAGTATGCCGTGGCAAGGGCACTGACGCTTCTTAGGGAAGAGCTGCTTAAAAATTAGAAAAGATTCATGTAAACGGAAGTGTTCTGAACAGAAAAAGTAATTTACCAGGAGATAGGGAGACTAATAATATGGAGATAAGAATGTTGCAGCTGCCGGAGTTATTGCCGGCACTGCATCTGGTGTGGGAGGTATTTGCAGAAGATATTGCGCCGGAATGTACGCCTGAGGGAGTTGCCTCCTTCCAGAGGTTTATTAAATATGATTATATCAGTGAAGTGTGGCAGAGAGGGAACCTTGTATTTTTCGGGGCATATGAGGAGGGTGAGATGTGCGGTACTCTGGCGATTCGGCCGGACGGACACATTGCACTTTTCTTTGTGAAGAAGCAATGGCAGCATAAAGGTGTAGGACGTATGCTGTTCCAGTCTGCATATCTGCTCTGTGAATACCAGTTGGGCGTAAGTAAGATGACTGTGAATGCGACGCCGAATGCAGTAGAGAGATATATACATATGGGCATGCATGCCGTTTCCGATGTCTGTGAGAAAGACGGGCTTCGTTATGTTCCTATGGAAAGATATGTGACCAGCGGTGGTATGGCTGTACCAAAGCAGAAGAAATCAAAGGCGCCCTGGATTGCGTTAGGGGCATTTGGGGCATTCCTGATTCTGCTGTTAATCGTAACGGCTGTAGTGGCACTGAATGATGTACGTGTTGAATCAGAGAACAGGAGAAGAGAAGCCGAGAATCCATATGGTTATGAGGACGGATCAGGACTTTTTGATGGCAGCTGGTGGCAGGATGAATACGGTGAGGAAGATGAAAATGATGATTCCGGTGAATCTACATTATCTGGAATAGATGCAATCTCAGAATATATGGCAGATGATCTTTCTTATGAGATTGATGTGGATGAGTATGTATATTCGGGCGAAGATATGCAGTCCACTATGATAGAATTCAGTGTTTCTTATCCGAAGATTACAGGACTTGCGGATGAAGAAGCAGAGCAGAAAGTCAATGAGGCTCTTAAGAATACTGCAAAAGAAACGGTAGTACGTCTCTATGAGAATCCGTCGCCAGAGGTTAAGGAACGAGTCATGGGAGAAAGCACTCCTATGTTGATCAATTATGTGACATACAAGGTCTGCTATGCATCTGAGGATTTTATCAGTGTGGTATATGATGATTATGGCTATGAAGGAAGCCAGAATTACTATGCTCAGCATCTTAGGACTTGTAATATCAGTCTGAAAGACGGGACCGTATATGAAGTGAAAGATATCGTAGGACTGAATGATTATTTTATAGAAGAATGGCTTAGTATTATGAGGCAGGAGGCTAATAATGATGCAAGTTTTCTGTCGGAGCTGAATACGGAGTCCTTAAGAAATGCACTGGCAGGGGACAGCCAGGACGGAATCTATGAAGCAAATTTCTTTCTATATGAAGATGGCATAGAAATTGGGTTCGACTTGAATTATGAGAGTGACGATCCGGCTAACCGCGGCTATGTGTGGGTGACGGCGCCTTTCTCCTGGGATGAGATAGGAGAATACGCTTCAGACAGCGCTATGTGGGATGAGATAGACGAGTCAGTACGTTAGGATGCTTGTATGCACTCCTTATATCAGATGTCCAAAATAGGGAATTGGTATATAATTTCCGGATAAATTTGTAGAAAGTGATAATTGACGAATTTTAGATAATATGAGAGAATAGAAACAAGTATGGTGTTAAAGTTATAACAAACCCTACGACAGAAAAATCATACATAGTTGAAAGGAGTTTTAAAATGATTTATTCACATGAAGTAGAAATGATGTGTCCTGTAGCTCAGGGTGCAAATCACGGACCAGCTCCGATTCCGGAAGAAGCAAAATGGGTAAAGGCAAAAGAGGTAAAAGATATCTCCGGTCTGACACACGGTATTGGTTGGTGTGCTCCGCAGCAGGGAACCTGCAAACTCACTTTAAACGTTAAGGATGGTATTATTCAGGAAGCATTGGTTGAGACAATCGGATGTTCAGGAATGACACATTCGGCTGCTATGGCGTCTGAGATTCTTCCAGGCAAGACAATCTTAGAGGCGCTTAATACAGACCTTGTCTGTGATGCAATCAATACAGCAATGAGAGAATTATTCCTTCAGATCGTATATGGAAGAACCCAGAGTGCATTTTCTGAAGATGGACTTCCGGTTGGTGCAGGACTTGAAGATCTTGGAAAAGGACTTCGCTCACAGGTTGGTACTATGTATGGAACATTGGCAAAGGGTCCTCGTTATCTTGAGATGGCAGAAGGCTATGTAACAGGCATCGCATTGGATGATAATAATGAGATTATTGGATATCAGTTCGTAAGTCTTGGAAAGTTTACCGATTTCATCAAGGCAGGAGATACGCCGAATGATGCATGGGAAAAGGCAAAAGGACAGTACGGACGTGTTGCAGACGCAGCAAAGATCATCGACCCAAGAAAAGAATAGCCGCGATAAGCGGACGAAGCAGACTGGCACAGAGCGTAGCAAGCGGACGATTCATGCCCGCATGAAATCGTCAGGTTGATACGGTGTGTGACTGGATGTGGAGGCGCAACGCGCCGGATTGAACGAAGTTCAATCTGAGTCCGCGAACACAGCCGAGACAAAAGGCGATCAGTGGAGGTGCAACGCGCCGGATTGAACGAAGTTCAATCTGAGTCCGCGATATATATATGAATAGGTAACGAAAAAATTAGGAGGACAAGTAAATGGCTTTATTTGAATCATATGAAAGAAGAATTGATAAAATCAATGAAGTATTAGGAAGCTACGGCATTGCTTCTATTGAAGAAGCAGAGAAGATTACAAAAGATGCCGGACTTGATGTATACAATCAGGTAAAGGGAATCCAGCCAATCTGCTTCGAGAATGCATGTTGGGCATACACAGTAGGCGCGGCAATTGCAATCAAGAAGGGATGTAAGACGGCAGCCGAGGCGGCAGCAGCAATCGGAGAAGGACTTCAGGCATTCTGTATCCCGGGATCTGTAGCTGATCAGAGAAAAGTAGGTCTTGGACATGGTAACTTAGGAAAGATGCTTCTTGAGGAAGAGACTGATTGTTTCGCATTCCTTGCAGGACATGAGTCATTCGCAGCGGCAGAAGGCGCTATCGGTATCGCAGAGAAAGCTAACAAAGTTCGTAAGAAACCTCTCCGTGTTATCCTGAACGGACTTGGAAAAGATGCGGCAAAGATTATCTCCAGAATCAACGGATTTACATATGTTGAGACAGATTATGACTACTACACAGGCGAATTGAAAGAAGTTCAGAGAATTGCATATTCTGACGGACTTCGTTCAAAAGTAAACTGCTATGGCGCTAATGATGTACGTGAAGGTGTTGCAATTATGCATAAAGAAGGTGTAGACGTATCTATCACAGGTAATTCTACTAACCCTACACGTTTCCAGCATCCAGTAGCAGGTACATATAAGAAAGAATGTATCGAGCAAGGTAAGAAATACTTCTCCGTAGCATCCGGCGGCGGTACAGGACGTACGCTTCATCCGGATAACATGGCTGCAGGACCGGCTTCTTATGGTATGACTGATACATTAGGACGTATGCACTCTGATGCTCAGTTTGCAGGATCCTCTTCTGTACCGGCTCACGTTGAGATGATGGGTCTGATTGGCGCTGGTAACAACCCGATGGTTGGTATGACTGTTGCAGTTGCAGTTGCTGTTGAGGAAGCAGCCAAGGAAGGAAAGTTCTAAAGAAAGATTAAGGTTGTCGCTGACATAAAATTGCCAGCGGCAGCTTTTTTTGTTGAGCTAGGGTACATTTATCTCTTTCCTGACATATTTTAATGTTGGAAGGAGTGATATGATGAGTATGAATGGAATTGATATTAGTTCTTGGCAGAGAGGAATTGATATCTCTGCCGTATCCTGTGAGTTCGTGATTATCAAAGCGACGGAGGGAACTTCGTATGTAAATCCATATTATAACCAGATGTTCAGGCAGGCTGAAAGTCTTGGAAAAAAACTGGGTGTGTATCATTATGCTAGTGGACTTAAGGTAGAAGACGAGGCGGAATACTTTATAAGCAATGTAAGAGACTGCATTGGGAAAGCAATCTTTGTGCTGGATTGGGAGATACAGAATGCAATAGATAAGACGGACTGGGCAAAACAGTGGCTTGATTACGTCTATGCAGTAACAGGGGTGAAACCTTTTATCTATATGAGTAACAGTGTGGTGAACGACTATGACTGGACGGATGTGGCCTCGGCAGGATACCGGCTGTGGAACGCAGGTTATTACGCATATGGGGAACCAATGGGGTATAATCCGAAGGCGCCGCTGCTTGGAGGCACCGGGGCGTGGGAAGCGGCAACAATATATCAATATACATCCGAAGGACGTCTGGATGGTTATAATGGGTATTTGGATCTGAATGTGTTTTATGGAGATGAAAGAGAATGGAGCAGGTATGCAAGAAGTATGACAGATTCTTCAGTGGTACCGACGCAACCAGAACAAAAGCCTCAGCAGACGTACCGGATACAGTCTGGCGATACGCTCAGCGGGATTGCGAAAAGATATGGTACTACCATAAATGCGCTGACACAGTTAAATGGAATCCGCAACCCAAACAGAATCTATGCAGGGCAGGTTATTCGGATTCCAGTGAGTTCTTCCGGAGCTTCTGAATCATCAGGGACAGGACGGCCGACGTATTATGTAGTTCGGCGTGGAGATACCCTAAGTGGTATCGCATACAGATACGGTACGACATACCAGAAACTGATGCAGTTAAACGGAATCAGGAATCCTAATCTGCTTTATACAGGACAAAGGCTTCGTATTAATTAACCTTTGCAGCAGCTGATGTAGAAATAATGATTATTGGTAACATCTCTGCTATATGAATTTCATTTCCTTATAATTTCTTTATAATTCTCCTTTATCCTTATTATTGTAATCAGTTATGACACAAAACAGGCTGTCAGATGAAACTAGTCAATTTGTGAGTAACACAAAGTAGTTATGAGAAGTAGGAGAAAGGGAGAATCGGTATGAAAAATATTTTAGAAACAGAGTGTGTGACGAAAGAATTTAAGGGGCATACGGTTGTAAACGGGGTATCGCTGCAAGTGCCAGAGTGCTGTGTGTACGGACTTCTTGGACCAAACGGAGCCGGAAAATCAACGATACTGAAAATGCTGACAGGCATCTTGCGGCCTACAAATGGGAAGGTGATTTTTGACGGGCATCCATGGAGCAGAAAGGATTTGACAGATATTGGCGCTCTGGTGGAGACGCCGCCTGTGTATGAGAATCTGTCGGCGTGGGAAAATCTGAAGGTACGGGCGCTTATATTGGGAATATCGGACGAGAGAATCAAGGAAATCCTGCGGTTGGTGGATTTGGAAGACACGGGGAAGAAAAAGGCTGGAGTATTTTCGTTGGGAATGAAGCAAAGACTTGGAATCGGGATTGCGCTTTTGAATTACCCGAAACTTTTAATCCTGGATGAGCCGACTAACGGATTAGATCCAATCGGAATCCAGGAACTGCGGCAGATGGTACGGAAGTTCCCGGAAGAAGGGATTACAGTAATTGTTTCAAGCCATATTCTAAGTGAGATTTCACAGACTGCCGACCATATAGGGATTATTGCGGATGGAAGGCTTGGATATCAGGGAGGAATGCCGGGAGAAGGACGTTTGGAAGAATTATTTATGGAGATTGTAACAAAACAGTCATGCGAGTGTCAGAAGGAGGAGAAGTAGATGAGAAAATATTATCTGGCCGAAAGATTGAAAAACTGCCATACTTCCGTTGGGAAAATGATGTTGCTTATGCCGCTGGTTACGGTATGTCTGGCGGCTTCGCTGACTGCAGATTACTTTACGATTGATTGTTACAATTGGTGGTATATTATACTGTTTCCAGGAATGATTGCATTCATATGTGCTGCGGTGGGAAACCGGGATAAGAAGGCGGACAGCAGGACAATACTGACACTTCCGGCAGACTTAGGAGCAGTGTGGGATGGAAAAGTATTATATGGCATACGAAGCATGGGGATCGCACTGTTGGTTCTCTTTGGAGCTGTCTTGTGTTTTAGTGTTGGATTTGAACAGATAGCTCAGAGAGGATTTCATATTAATCTGTCAATCAGCCAGCATGTTCAGGCGATAGTAGTCTTATTTGTGACTTCGCTGTGGCAGATTCCTTTTTGCCTGCTTTTACATCAGATAATCGGCAAGTTCCTCATGATTCTGGTTCATATGGGGAGTTACTTTATCCTTGCGATAGAGCTGTCTCTACAGCCGTTTTTTATGGTTCTTCCGGGAGGAATAACGGCAAGAATGATGTGCAGGATTCTGAGAATACTTCCGAACGGCCTGGTGGCTGAGCCGGGGAGCATTACATTTACCAGTGAACTGTTGGAATGGAAAGCTCTGCCGCTTGGGATTGCGGTTTCGCTGATGTGGTTTCTCTTATTGTGGATAATAAGCCGCAGGTGGTTTAAGACGCGGATTATGAGATAATGCAAGATGTAAGTCAGAAATGATAGTGTCAAATGATTTATGAAAAAACGGAGTCAAAAAAATAGGCTCTAATGA
>CANSLW010000119.1 GCA_947647815.1 uncultured Dorea sp.
GCAATGATTCAATACATCCCAGGGACAGTATACCTCCGTATTTCCAAACTGGTATCCGTCATACCAGTTTTTCACCTCTTCAAAATGATTCGAGACATCGTAATATTTCAGAAGCTCCTCCACTTCCTGATTCGTAAATCCAAAATATTCATCAAAACGCTCATCCGCAATCGATAATACTTTCAAATTATTAAGTCCGGTAAAAATACTCTCTTTCGAAATACGCATACATCCTGTCAGTACCGCAAATTTCAAACTATTGTTTGTCTTAAGCGCCTGTCCAAACAGGCCGCGCATCAAAGAGATCATTTGCTCATAGTACCCATTTGCAAACGCCTTTGCCAAAGGAACATCATACTCATCAATCAATAGTATTACTTTTGTGCCATAATGCTTCTCCAACAGTTCGGACAATGTCCTAAGACTATCACAAAATACCGATTCATCCATATCATTGTTCAAAAGATTTTGATACTCCATTTTATCACTTGCACTTAAAGCATTACTATCCAGAAGATATTGTGCTTTTGCCGCCGCTCTTCTCACAATTCGAACTGCCATTCGGAACGCCGTTTCATAAGTCAGCGCATCAACTCCTTTCAGAGAAACAGAAACAACCGGATATCTTCCCATATGCTCTTCACAGAGTTCGCTTTCTTTTGAAATAGCCAATCTGTCAAAAACACTTTTATCACTCTCCATTGAAAAGAACTGTTCCAGCATATTCATATTCAATGATTTTCCAAATCTCCTGGGACGGGTAAACAGATTAACCGCTCCCCAATTTTGCAGCAATTCTCTGATAAATCCTGTTTTATCTACATAGTAAAAATTTTCCTTTATCATATCTTCAAAATTCTCAATTCCGATTGGCAGCTTCTTTTTTGGCATCTCCATTTTCCCATGCTCCTTTCATTGCCATTCATCCGTTTTTCTGCTAAAATATCACGCTCCATCCTATATGTCAATATATCATTTCATAAACTTTTCATAATCCTGCTATATATTCAGACAAATGATTATGCTACAATTTGTTTATCATAATTTTGAAAGGATGAACATCTATGACTAAGATCTATTTTGTGCGCCATGCACAGCCTGACTTTAACTGGAAAGATGATTGCACCAGACCTTTGACCGCCGAAGGAACAGCCGATTCCAAACTCGTACTTGAAACACTCCAGAATAAAAAGATTGATGTGTTTTACTGCAGTCCTTATAAGCGAAGTTTCGATACCATTGCAGATACCGCATCCTATTTTCATAAAGACATCATTACCGACGAAAGGCTTCGCGAACGGCAATCAGGAGCCGGCGGCAATCAGCGCCCTATGTTTGAAAAGCGATGGAATGACCATGACTACCATGAAGAAAACGGTGAATCCCTGCGCATGGTTCAGAACCGGAATATCGCGGCGCTTTCTGAGATATTAACCAGACATAAAGATCAAAACATCGTGATTGGAACCCATGGAACTGCTCTTAGTACCATCTTGAATTACTATCATCCTTCCTTTGGATGCAAAGATTATCTGCGTATCATAGACTGGATGCCATATATCATTGAACTGGATTTTGAAGGAGATATACTGGTATCTCAAAAAGAACTCTGTCATGTAGAGAAGGAATATAAAGGAAAATAAAACTATTGAACATACATTCTCACCATAATATAATCTATGATACAAAACATTGATAACAGATAAAGGAGGCCACCCATGAACAAAGCAACTTACTCTTTACTGGAAGGTTTCATGCTCACATGCATGGACGACAGCGCCCACGACAAGGAACACATCTATCGCGTGTTATACAATGCGCTGGAAATCGCCAAGGCAGAGGGCCATGTGAATTATGATATTCTAATCACTTCCTGTCTTCTGCACGACATCGGCAGAAAAGAGCAATTCAAGAATCCTTCCCTCTCCCATGCGATAATCGGAAGCCAGAAAGCCTATGATTTTTTGACAGAACATGGATTTGAAGCTGAATTTGCCGAACAGGTAAAGCAATGCATCCAGACACACAGCTACAGGCAGGGACATCCGGCACAGAGCCTGGAAGCTAAGATCCTATTCGATGCAGATAAACTGGACGTCGTGGGTGCTATCGGAATTGCAAGAACACTGGTCTATACCGGTACAATCTCAAGGCCTCTATACTCTCTGTTGCCTGACGGAACGGTTTCGTCGGGGGAACACGATACCAAACCCTCTTTCTTCCATGAATATAAGCACAAGTTGGAGAAAGTGTATTCGAATTTTTATACTGCAAGAGCCGCCGAACTTGCCAGAGAACGCGAGTGTATCGCTGTAAATTTCTATAACTGCCTGTACCAGGAAGCGTCTTCCTCTTATGAAAAAGGAAAAGATGAACTCGACCGGCTTGTTGCTTCGCAGGAATAAACCGCTTTGCGGCAAATGGCAGGGTAATACCCCGACTAATAATACGTCGAAAGCTTTCAAAAACAGTCAAAAAATGTCGGAAATCTTTCCGACATTTTTATAAAAGCCAATTACAGACATCCTACCATATATACAGGAATACAAACAATATCCCCGTCTTTCTTCAGATCTTTTGTATATACAATGTAGCTTGTTCCCAGCCTGGTGCTGTATTTCTCTGCCAACCGGTCTAAGGACGTATGTTTCTTGTATGAATCCGACTTGACCTCAATAGGACAGATTTTCTTCCCTTCCCTTATCAAAAAATCTATCTCAATATTATTATGATAATCGTTCTTATCTGTTTTTGAATAGAAGAAAAGACGATGCCCAGAAGCAACCAGCATCTGTGCCACGATATTTTCCATAAACATACCCTCATTTATCCCAACCCGGTCAAACATAATTGCTTTCAGTACCTCTTCCTCCATTACGGTTCCCGTATCGCATGCCTGTGTAATCAGAAGTCCGGTATCTCCCATATAGCACTTCATACTGTTCCGTTCCGTATTCAGATACATGCCAACGCTAGGCTCTGTGGACAAATAGCAATGATTTACCACCTTTGATTCACTCAACCACACAAAAGAATCTTCATATTCTCTCATTCGAGCATTTTTTCCAAGAGATGCCAATACAAATTTCTTTTCATGCTTTGTAAGCTGCTCCGGTATCTCGTCAAAGATTGCCCTTACTCTACTCTCATATCCTTTTGCAAATTTGACAATGTCTTCCCTATACAATTGAATGATTCTCTGCTTTACGGCGCTGACGGCTTGTAGATCTTTTGATTCTGCATATTTTACAATAGCCTGGGGCATTCCCCCCACGATCATATATTGCCGGAACAGATTCATAGCTTTTCGATGCAGAGCATCTCCCATTGCTTTCTTCTTTTTAAAACATTCCTGAATGTATTCCGTCAGCCTCTCTTCTCCCATTGCATCAAGAAACTCTTCAAAATCAAAAGGACACAAAGATATGCGTTCCTCTTCCGATGGAATAACGATATTCTCAATATTTTGTCTGATTCCAACCAGAGATCCTGTTTCTATATAATCATAACGCCCGTCCGCTACAAGATATTTCATTAGTTGACGCGCTGGAGGATACATCTGCACTTCATCAAAAATCACGCAGGATCTTCGCCTCTTAAGTTTTACTCCATAAATCAAACTTAATTTCATAAAAAATGTATCAAAATCTGTTTTGTCTGATTCAAAAACATCCAGTACATGATTCTTTAAATTTGCAAAATCGATATATAAAAAGGATTCATATTCATTTTTGGCAAACTGCTGTGCAAGAAAACTTTTTCCAACCCGCCGTGCCCCTTCAATCAGCATTGCAGTCTCACCGCATGATTTCGCCTTCCACTTGACCAGTTTCCCATAGGCTTTTCTCTTCAACTCCATATTTTCACATCCCGTTCATGCGTATTTTCTTGTTTCATTTCTATTATACACAGATTCTCAGGATTATTCCACATCATTTACACGGTTTCTCAAAATAAATATGGTATATTTTTGTTTTAGCTCCATCATCCTGCTTTATTCAACCGTCTCAATGGAATCAACAATACTCATCTTCCCAATCGTCCATAACGGAATCGCCGTTGCAATCAGGCATGCCGCCACCGATACAACCGCAGCTTCTGACACAGCCACTATCGGGAAAGCCGTCAACGTAAGGGAATCCGTCGTTGCCGCACCTACAAAGATCGTGCAGATATATCCAAATACAGCCCCCAATGCGGATGCAATCAGTCCATAATAAGCTCCTTCCCACAGAAATGTCTGATACAGGCTCCTGATACTCATCCCAATCGCCCTTTGCATCCCGATCTCCCGGATACGGGTATGAATGTTGGTGTAAACAGTATTGATGATATTCAATATCCCGATCAGACCGATAAAGAGGATGAAGCCCCAACACAGGAACTGAATCTGCTGGAAACTCTCCGCCATCTGTGCGTCCGCTTCCCTGAAAGACAGCCACTGGCTGCCCGGATTCTCTTTGCACCACTGTTCAAGCCAACTCTCGAATACTGCGGCATCGGCATCTTCGTCAAGTGTCACATAGACCTCACAATATCTGTCTTCCCCCGTCAATGTTTCGTAGACAGCATCCGAGACAATAACCTGCACGCCGTTCAGGAATTCACCCGCAGTACCAGGCGTATCTACAATCTCTGCAATTCGTAACTCTACTCCGTTCACGGTAATCCTGTCTCCCTTGTGTAATTCCGTATGTTCAATCTCCTGCTCCTGATACACAAACGGGATTGGATTCTTGACCAGGCAAGCACTACCGTTTTTCAGATCTTCTATGTCTGATTTTGACAATCCGGATACATAGTTACTCAGGCGTTTCTCATCTACCGACGCAATCTGGAATGTCTCCCCTGCGCTTACCATGTTGAAATCTAACTGGACCTGTCTGTCTCCGTTTTCATCTGCCTCATAGATCTTAAGCCTGGCGGTGGAGATCTCTTCTGTCATCTCATAGTTTTCTAACTGTTCCACAGACTCCGGCAGGATTCCAACAGTCTCATTCGTCACGGCATAGTCGCCGTTTCGCATACTCTGTATATCACGGCTTGGGTCTAATAATCCGCTGAAACTCTGCAAAGCCACAAAGACCGTAATACTCATCACCATAGAGAGGATGGTAATCGCTGTACGGCTCCGATTACGCCTTAAGTTCAGGCGTGCATAGAATGCTTCAAAGTTACGGATATTCTTCTGCTTTCTGTTCCGTCGCCTGACCTTCATTCCCTGTCCGTTCATGGCTGCTGTCGGGGATATACGTGCGGCGTACCGCGCCGACGGATAGGCTGCCAGTATGGCAAACAGAAGCGTAATCCATACACTGGCTGCAAGCGGCAGAAGATTTCCTGTACTGGTCTCTGCAATCGCCATATTCAATGACTGTGTATCATTTGCCATAAACAGGTCCGGATTCAGGAAACCGGTAGCGGCAATCAGGATTCCTTTCGCAGACAGCATGCCAAGAACCAGTCCCAACGGCATTCCGATTCCGCATAAAATCAAGAGTTGAACAGTCACCAATGCATAGAGCTGTCTCTTCTCGCTGCCAATCGCCCGAAGCGTCCCGTATTCCCGGATCCGCTTGGCTACGGCTACTTTCAGGATGTTATAGATCACCAGCCCCGCCGCCAGCAGGATCAGTACTCCTACCATAACACATGCCGCCATCATAAACGGAAAGCCCTTGTCCTGCTCTGAATTCCCTTTCCCGGCATAATCTATTCCCAACGCATCTAACAAAATCCAGTTATATTGGATATATTTTTCCGACAGTTCCAGTTCAGAAGCCAGATCATTGACAATGGACTGAAACTGCTTTACATCTCCGGTCTTAAAATCCGTGGAAAATAAGAAATAACGCTCCGGCAGCAAACTCTCAGCAGTACCTTCCCCGGCAACCGCATCCACCATGCCGGAAACAAATCCCAGATAATTATTCTCTAAGATACCTGTCAGGACAAAATCTGCAGTGTACTCATAAGGCGGAAGATCGTCCACCATGAGTCCGACGCTGACCGGCAGCGTGACCACGCTGCCTAACCTTCCATCAATGCCAAGATACTTCAGGGCGTCCCCTGAAAGCGCAATCTCGCCCTTCCCTTCTGGCAGCCTCCCTTCCTTTATCGTTCCAATGGAAGGATATGCCTTAAGCGCCTCTCCCTGATATTCTCGCAGATATAATCTGAGCACACTGTCTTCCAGTTCAACATTTCCAAGATTGATTACACTTCCTACATCCTTAAGACGAGAATCGGAATGCAGCGCCTCGTTCTGCTCCCTGGTCAGCTGATGAAAAGTCGCATAGCGGTCTCCATTAAGTCCCGACGCCTGCTCGATGCGCATGGTCTGTAATATTCCTATGGACTGCCCCAGAGCAGTCGTCGCAGTCGTTGATAAGAACATTGCAATCAGAATCAGAACCGATGTTACCTTCTGCGCCTTTAATTCCTTCCATGCCAAAGATAAATAAGATCTCATGATTCTGTCACCTCCGATAAATTACCGTCTACAATCATAAACTGCCGCTTCGCCATCCTCGCAATCCTGCCGTCATGAGTGATGATCACCAGTGTTTTTCCCATCTTCTCATGGATGTTTTTCAAGGTTTCCATCACCTCGCTACCGTTCTGGCTGTCCAGATTCCCCGTCGGTTCGTCGGCAAAAATGACGTCAGGTTTTGCAATCAACGCCCTTGCAATCGCCACTCGCTGCTGCTGGCCGCCCGATAACTCATGAGGCAGATGCGTTAGGCGTTCATGGATACCGAGCAGTTCGGTAAGTTCTTCAAGATATATCTCGTCTGGTTTCTTCCGGTCCAGCAACAATGGCATAATAATATTCTCTCTCGCAGTCAGGACCGGGAGCAGGTTAAACTGCTGAAAGATAAATCCAATCCCCTGACGGCGGAATACCGACAGTTCTTTATCGTGCAGGCGGCAGATATCTTTTCCTTCGTAGATAAGGCTGCCAGACGTCGGCCTGTCAAGCCCGGATAACAGGTGCAGCAGCGTACTCTTGCCGCTTCCGGACGGTCCCATGATAGAGAGGAAATCGCCCTGTGTAATCTTAAGGCTTGCCCGGTTAAGCGCAGTGACCTGACTCTCGCCGCTTCCATAGATCTTCGATAATTCTCTCGCTTCAATATACATATAAACACTCTCCTTATTCGTAAGATAAAGAGAGTGTAATCGATAAATCTCAAGAAACTCTCAAAGTTTACATATTTTCAGAATCATTTTCAAATCATTTCAAAATCAATATCCAAAAAGCATTGTCTAAAAACCCTGTATTTGATATGATTACAATAATCAAAGACCTCACGGCAGCCGCCCGGCTCGTTGCTCACAGGCATAGACAAGAAAATATGACGATACAATATATTTTTATCAGGAGGATAACCATGAAAAAATTATACAGTACAATTTGCTTATGGTGTTTCATTGCCATTACACTATGTGCATGTGGAAAACAAGAATTAGCAAATATGACTACAGAGGTTAATGATGATTATTCTGCAATCATTTGGAAGGATAAAACTTATGTTCCATATTGTGCTTTTTCAAAGGCGGATTGCGGTGATCAGATAGGTATCATAGACAACGACAAGAATGACAAAGTATACGAGTATAAAGGTTATACCGCAGATGCGTGGATTATCAATATGTATGGAAAAAATTCTGACACTGTTATGCTGTACAGAGAAATCAGCGTATCCGATATACCAGACGGCTTGCAATCAGAGTATGAATGGAATCATGAAAACACTGTGGCCGCACAGGAAGAAGCCGATACCATGCAGGACCGGATACCTATGGTAAGGGTAAACGGCAAATTGTATTATGATACAGGAAGAGAAAGTACTGTGAACGGCCGTTGCGGCAATATGGATGGAGAAATAACAACATCCGTGGATGAGACTGACATTCCAATGGAAGATTATCAATCTAACTTTGGCAGTGGATTCGGGTATCAGTATGGGGCAGATGATACAATTGAGATTTACATGAATGAAAAATGGTTCGTTTTTGAGTGCAGGGAAGCATCCGTAATCAAGACTTATGACGTATCAGAGCCAGTCGAAGAAGGTGTTGAGAGCGACGATTTCGTGGTTATGGTGAAACATTATGAAATGAGTGACGGCACCTGGAAAACGGATGATTATACCTATCAATACAGATTAGAAATCACAGGAAGAATGGGTAGTGCGTCAAAAGACAGTACTTTTGTCTTTTTAAGTAACATAAAAGATATCACGTTTGAACGCGCATGGAAAGCAGCAGGATTCAGCAGCAATATGAATGACTATTTTAACGCAGAGGATGCAAAATTCGTGGCTATGAAATAGATACTAGTGTCAGTACACTAGATCGATACTTCTTAAAAAAGGAAGTATCGATCCCTTTACAGATGTCTCAGGATTTGCAAAGCAGAACAGCCGACGGCGCTGCACCGCCATGTTCTGAATTCTTAAGTATTAATTCTCCGCCATGTTTCATACAGAGTACATTGCAGCTATATAACCCCATCCCCAGATGGTCTGTCTCCTCTTGCATTTTTCCAAAGGGCCTGGGGCCATTTCGAACCAATCCCTCCGGATAGCCGCAGCCGTCGTCCCAAACTGACAGAATAAGAAGTTCCGATTCCAATTCAAGCCTGATTTTCAGCCGTTCTCTTGCAAAACGGGATGCATTACCAACCAGATTCTCAAGGATGTTCAGGAATATCCCGTGATCCACCCATACAGCGCCTTCCTCCGGCGCATAGATCTCATATGCCAGAGACGGTGCAAGCGCTTTTACGGTATCTTCTATTTCCTCACGAAGCATAGCGCAGGCATATTCCTCCTGTCTGACCGGTATCTGCTCTAATCTCTGTATGGAACTCATCGCCTCGATATAATTCTCGATGCGAAGCGTATAACGCTCCAACCTGTCGATCGCCTGATCATCCTGCTTCCCCTGCCGGATCAACTTCACCGTTCCCTTTAGAATCGTAACCGGATTACGCAGGTCATGGGAAAATGCCGCATTCAGCCTCTTGCGCTCTTCTGCCTGCTGCCATAGTTCCTGATTCGTCTTAAGAAGCTCTGAACGCATCGTCTCAAATGCCCTGCAGAGTTCCCCCAACTCATCCTTTGATTCCGCCGCAACCGCAAAGTCAAGATCCTGCCTTAAGATGCGCTCCGTACCGTCCCGCAGGACAGCGATCGGGGTTTTTAACTTCATATGATAGAACAAGATTCCTGCCGTTCCCAGGCCGCAGAAAGGAAGGAAGATACATAGCAGAAATCCAATCAAATTGACTGCTCTTAAAATCTTTGCCTTCCCAGGCAGAGATTGTCCGGGATCTGTCCGGCTTGCATCTATTCCTTTCCCATCTGTCTCTATCACAATCTCCCCGTTTGGATAATAAAAAACGGTAATCTCATTACAGACTTTCATCACCAGGAATATCAGTACAACCGAAACGACCATGCAGATGACGGATAGCACAAAAAATGACTTCTTTAGCCCCATATTCTTCAGCCGTTCCATCGATATCCGCACCCCCAGACCGTATCTATATACTTGTGAGACGTATAAGCCGCAATCTTCAGGCGAATCTTCCGCACATGCTCCATCACGGTATCGCTGTTCCCGTCCCCATCAATTCCCCAGACAATCTCATAGATTCTCTCTCTGTCAAAGACCTGTCCGTCATTGACAGAAAGCAATTCCAGGATATCGAACTCACGCTTAGACAGTGCGATTGCTTCATCATTTACCATAACGGTCCGGCTAGTGTAATCAACCGTTAATTCTCCAAAGAACTTCACCGCCGGATTCCCCTGGCGGCGCTGCTCTCTTCGAAGATGTGCCGCAACTCTGGCTCCAAGTTCATCTAAGTCAAAAGGTTTTACAATGTAATCGTCCCCGCCCGCCTGAAATCCCCGGATCTTATCCGATGATTCCACCCGCGCCGTGAGAAACAGAATCGGGCAGGCGACATAGGACCGTATCTTCTCGCAGACAGCCAGTCCGTCCAGATCCGGCATATTGATATCCAGAAGAATCAGATCGGGGCCGGACGACGCCTTCCTGACTGCCTCTTCTCCGTTTAAAGCCGTCATTACCTCATAATCCTCTGCAAAATAACTCCTCATCATATCAACCATTCCCGGTTCATCATCTACAATTAATAATGTCTGTCTCATCTTTTATTCTCTACCCCTTGACAAATTTTCTACCTGTGCGATTGAAAATTCTTCCAGCACACAGGCGATTTCGGTCTGTTCTTCCACTAAGCAGACATTAAAGGGCGTCCTTAACGGAGACGAGATCCACACCTTACGGAGACTTAGGCCCGAAGGCTCTCCTGAGGGTCTTAGTCGTAGTTA
>CANSLW010000120.1 GCA_947647815.1 uncultured Dorea sp.
CAGATTATTAAGGGTGTGACAAAGGATGCGGTTTTCCGCAAAGGGCATGTAATCCGGGAAGAAGATATACCGGTTCTATTAAGTGTAGGAAAGGATCATGTCTATATATGGGAGAATGATGAGAAGATGCTTCATGAAAATGAGGCGGCGCAGATTCTCTATGATATATGCAGGAACGAACATATGCATCCTACGGAAGTGAAGGAAGGCAAGATTGAATTGATTGCCGAATGTGACGGCCTGTTGAAGATTGATACGGAGAAGCTGAACCGGATTAATTCGTTAGGAGAGATGATGATTGCCAGCCGTCATGGGAATTTTCCGGTGAAGGCTGGGGACAAGCTTGCCGGAACGAGGATCATTCCATTGGTGATAGAAAAAGAGAAGATGGAACGCGCCAGAGAAGTGGGCGGAGATGCTCCGATTTTCGAGATTATGCCATTTCAGAAAAAGAAAGTGGGGATTGTGACAACAGGAAATGAAGTGTTTCATGGAAGAATCCAGGATACCTTTACTCCGGTAATCCTGGAGAAACTATCGGAGTATGATGCAGAGGTTATTGGCCATGAGGTTAGTGATGATAATCATGAGAGAATTACGGCATGTATTCGAAGATTACTGGAACAAGGCGCAGATATGATTATCTGCACTGGTGGGATGAGTGTAGATCCAGATGATAAGACGCCTCTCGCAATCCGTAATTCGGGGGCAAGGGTAGTGACTTATGGTGCGCCGGTACTTCCGGGAGCCATGTTTCTTCTGGCGTATGGAGAGAATCACATTC
This sequence comes from uncultured Dorea sp., assembly GCA_947647815.1. GTDB lineage: Bacteria > Bacillota > Clostridia > Lachnospirales > Lachnospiraceae > Sporofaciens. The sequence goes on from CANSLW010000120.1 coordinate 785, forward strand.
CGGTTATGGGACTTCCAGGCTGTGTGATGTATGCAAAGCGGACGATTTTTGACCTGGTGCTTCCAAGGATTATGGCTGGAGAGATACTGGAAAAAGAGGATTTGGACTTACTTGGAGAAGGGGGCTTATGTCTGTCATGCCCGGTCTGTACATTTCCAAATTGTGGATTCGGAAAATAGAAGGGAAGAATAGTATGCTGGAATTATATCAGAAGATAGAAGAGATGGATCAGGACAGCCTGAACATTATACTAACAGTAATAGAAGGAAGTTCAATAGGAGAAAAGGCTTTGCTTTGTGATTGTAAACTTGTATATGAGTCAGTATCTGGCGGCTTCTTTACTGTATATAAGGATGAGATAGAGAAGATTGATACGGCAGGCATATTTGCGGCAGGCGGACAGAGGGTATTTGCAGAATTCCTCTGCAGGGAGAAGCGTATGGTTATCTGTGGAGGAGGACATGTTTCCATTCCGATTATTAAGATGGGACTGATGACAGGATTCCATGTAACTGTGTTGGAAGACCGCCCTATGTTTGCAGATAATGCAAGACGGGCAGGTGCATCGGAGGTGTTCTGCGAACCATTTGAAGACGGGCTTGAGAAGATAGAGGGAGATGAAGACACTTATTTTGTTATTGTAACGCGCGGCCACCGTTATGATCAGACATGTATGGAGCGTATTGTGAGAAAGAGGCACGCTTATATCGGGATGATTGGAAGCAGGAAACGTTCTGCAATGGTTAAGGAGATGGTAATTGAAGGAGGCGCTGATCCGGAGATTGTCGGCAGTGTATATTCTCCAATCGGACTGCATATCGGCGCTGAGACGCCTGAAGAGATTGCAGTATCAATCATGGCAGAGATTATCCAGGTGAAGAGCCAGAAGAGACGGAGCAGCGGATATTCAGGAGAACTGATGGATGCTCTTCTGGGCAGGATGGCTGTCGCTGGAAAGCAGACGAGAAATGAAAAATCAGATGACAGGGATATTCGGAATGTTCAGGAGAGAAGAGTTCTGGCAACAATCATAGCGCGAAGAGGTTCTGCGCCAAGAGAAGCAGGAACGAAGATGCTGATACTTCCGGATGGAAAATGTGTGGGTACGATAGGCGGCGGCTGTGCGGAAGCAGAGATCTTAAGAAAAGCGCTATGGATGTTGAGGAGCGATGAGAACAGCCCGCGAATGTGTTACGTAGATATGACAGGAAGAGATGCGGAAGAAGAAGGCATGGTATGCGGCGGTGTGATTGATGTACTTTTGGAGGTTGTGTGATGCAGGATCAATATGGAAGAGAGATTGATTATCTACGGATATCGGTAACGGACCGGTGTAATTTTCGTTGTAAATATTGTATGCCGGCAGAAGGTGTAGAACCTATGTGTCATAGTGAGATTATGACTTATGAGGAGATTCTGTGGCTGTGCAGGATCAGTGTGAGATTGGGAATCCGGAAGATAAAGATTACTGGCGGAGAACCTTTGGTACGAAGAGATGTATGCAGACTGATTAAGCGTATATGCCAGATTCCTGAGATAGAGTCGGTTACAATAACAACGAATGGATTGTTGCTTAAGCAATATCTGCCTGAACTTGAGGCTGCCGGAGTGTCAGGGATTAATATCAGCCTGGATACACTGGACCGGGAGCGGTTCTTACAGATTACGCGGCGGGATGATTTTGAGAAGGTATGGGATGGAATCAGAGAAGCTGTTAAGTCTAAGATTCCGGTTAAGATTAACTGTATTCCGATGAGGGGATGGAATGAAGACGAATTGGAGAAAATTGCCGGACTGGCAAAGTGGTACCCTGTTATGGTACGGTTTATTGAGATGATGCCAATTGGAATGGGAGTGGAGCAGGCAGGAATATTTCAGGATGAGATTAAGGCAAGACTATCAGAGAGATATGGAACAATGATTCCGGTAAATGAGAATCTGGGAAATGGACCGGCAAGTTATTATCAGCTGCCCGGTTTTCAGGGACGGGTCGGATTCATTAGTGCGGTCAGTCATGAATTCTGCGACACATGTAACCGGATTCGGCTGACAGCAGACGGAATACTTAAGTCTTGTCTGAATTATGAGAGCCAGATAAATATAAAGGAAAAGATGCGGAATGGAATTGCAGATCAGGAATTAGAGAAGATTTTAAGAGATGCAATCTACAGGAAGCCCAAATGCCATGCATTTGGAGACGTGTCGAAGAAAGAACAGCAGGAAAAACGCCGTATGGTGGGAATTGGAGGTTAGAGATGGGAATTGTAAAAGCGGTCTGCGTAAGTGACAGACGAGGTATTCAGAAAGTGAATGTAGAATCAGCAGAATTTGAAGCAGGCTTTGGTATTAAAGGAGACGCACATGGTGGTAACTGGCATAGACAGGTAAGTTTGCTGTCAGCCCAGAAAGTTGAAGAATTCAATCAGAAAGGAGCCGGTGTGAAGCCAGGCGCGTTTGGAGAGAATCTGGTAGTTGAAGGATTTGATTTTCGTAATCTTCCGGTAGGAACGGTGTTCCAGTGTAATGATGTTATTTTGGAGATGACGCAGATTGGGAAAGAGTGCCATACACATTGTCAGATTTATCATAAGATGGGTGAATGTATCATGCCGACACAGGGAGTGTTTGCCCAGGTAGTCCATGGGGGAACTATTTCTGTGGGAGATGAGATGAAGATAATAGAAAGGACAGATGAACGCTATACGGTGGCGGTTGTAACCTTAAGTGATAAAGGTGCAAAAGGAGAACGTGAGGATATCAGCGGTCCTCTGATCTGTGAGATGATGGAGGAAGCAGGTTATCGTGTGGTGGAGAAAGTGCTGCTTGCGGATGACCAGGCGCGGATTGAACAGGAACTAATGCGTCTGGCAGACGGCAGACAGGTGAATCTGATTCTGACGACGGGAGGGACGGGATTTGCAGAGCGTGATTGTACACCGGAAGCTACGATGGCGGTAGCAACCAGAAATGCTCCGGGAATTGCTGATGCAATACGTATGTATTCTCTGTCTATTACCGGACGCGCCATGTTGGGACGAGGTGCGTCGGTTATTCGCAATAAGACGGTAATCGTGAATCTTCCGGGCAGCCGCAAGGCAGTACAGGAAAGCCTGGAATATATCCTGCCACATCTGGAGCATGGGATACAGATATTAGTGGGAGATGCTTCAGAGTGCGGCAGGAAATAGAGAGTTTTTAGGATTTGTCTGGGAGAAAGCTTTTGTACAAATGCTGCCAATGGCAGTTTTTGTATAAAAGCGATTACTTTTTAAAAAGTAATCGATAGATTGAAAGTAACCTGGAGACAAAATATATATTGACTTCAACAGTATTAATAATTAAAACGAAGAAAAGGAAAGACAAAAATGGTTAAGAAAATAATAAGTGGCTTATTAATTGCAGGAATGGCAGGATGCATGCTGACGGGATGCGGGAAAAGTTCACAAGAGGAGGAACAGAAGACTGAGACGGAGATCCAGGTATTCATTGCGGCAAGCCTGAATACAGTTATGACAGAACTTGCCGAGATGTATCAGGAGAATCATCCGGAAGTGAAGATTACTTATAATGCAGATAGTTCCGGTACATTACTTACCCAGATAGAGGAAGGCTATGAATGTGATATCTTCTTTTCAGCAGCACAGAAGCAGATGGACCAGTTAGAGGAAGATGGACTGGTAGAAGAAGGAACAAGGGCGAATGTAGTGAATAATCAGGTTGTGGTTGTAACGTTAAAAGACAGCGGTACAAAGGTTACCGGGCTTGAGAATATCGGAGATGCTCAGAGCTTCGCATTGGCGGGCGGAAGTGTTCCGGTTGGAAAATATACCAGACAGGCGCTGGTGAATATAGGAAAATTAGATGCGGCAGAGGATGTGTCTGCAATTACAACAGAGCAGGTATCAGAGGCTCTGGGAGGACTGGAGATCAGCGAGCAGGATAATGTAAGCAAGGTGTTGTCAGCAGTAGTGGAGGCTTCCTGCGAGGTTGGAACGACATACTATTCCGATACATATGGATATGAAGATGATCTGGACATTCTGGAGACTGTAAGTTATGATCTGACAGGAAATGTAATCTATCCGATTGCGCGTGTTGTCAATGAAGAAGCTGACGATGCTCAGAAGGCAGCGGCAGATGATTTCCTTCAATTTGTTTTGTCAGATGAAGCAAAGGCAGTATTCGATTCTTATTATTTTGATACGAATGTAGAATAATCCGTGATATAATCAAAGGCAGGAAGGCCATTGGGAAGGAGAAGAGATGATGGAAGCAGTATGGGAAATTTTAGAAGGGCTAGATTGGAGTCCGTTGCTGATTTCAATGAAAACAGGAATTGTGGCAACATTTATATCATTTTTCCTGGGGATTTATGCGGCAAGGAAAGTGATTAAAGCCACACCAGGAAAAAAAGCAGTGATTGACGGAATACTGACCCTTCCTATGGTTCTTCCGCCGACAGTTGCGGGTTTCTTCTTGCTGCTGCTTTTCAGTAAGAGAAGGCCGTTCGGGATTTTTTTGTATGAAAACTTTGATATCAAGGTTGTACAGACCTGGCTTGGATGTGTGATCGCTGCAACAGTAATCGCATTTCCGCTGATGTATCGAAACGCCAGGGCGGCTTTTGAACAGATTGATGTGAATTTGATCTATGCCGGAAGAACGCTGGGGATGTCTGAGATGCAGATATTCTGGAAAGTAGTGATTCCCACGGCAGGCCCGGGAGTTGCATCCGGAACGATACTGACGTTCGCAAGAGCGTTGGGAGAATACGGAGCTACTTCTATGCTTGCGGGGAATATTCCGGGCAAGACCGGTACGATTTCCCAGAAAATCGCTATGGTTATTCAGGATGGAGACTATCTGACTGCGGGTATATGGGTTGCGATTGTGATATTTATTGCATTTGTGATTATTGTTTTTATGAATCTCATTGCCGGAAAGAAGATGAGAAATGTCAAGAGTTGGTAAAGTGAGAGCAGACAGCATTAAAAGGTAACAAATATACGGGGATAAAAGAGGAGTAATGAATGGGGATAAAGGTAGATGTTAAGAAAAGAGTAGGAGAGTTCTGCCTGGATGTACAATTTCAAAGTGAATCATCCCGGATAGGCATCCTTGGGGCATCCGGGTGCGGGAAGAGCATGACATTAAAAAGTATTGCAGGAATTGAGATTCCTGATGAGGGCGAGATAGAGGCAGATGGAAATGTATTCTTTCATTCCGGCAGAAAGATTCATGTGAAGCCGCAGGAGCGCAATATAGGCTATCTTTTCCAGAATTATGCATTATTTCCCACGATGACTGTGGCAAAAAATATCGGGATGGGGCTGAAAGGGAGTAAACAGCAGAATGCTGAACGGGTTCAGGAAATGATTCGGACCTTTCAGCTTAGTGGATTGGAGAGTCGTTTGCCGGGAGAGCTGTCAGGAGGGCAGCAGCAAAGAGTTGCGCTGGCAAGGATTATGGCATACGAACCAGATGTGATATTGCTTGATGAACCATTTTCAGCATTGGATATGTTTTTAAAAGACCGGCTGCAGCAGGAATTGATGGAAATGCTGGCGGATTATAAGGGGATTGTTGTGCTGGTATCCCATAGCAGAGATGAGATTTATCGTTTCTGTGAAGATCTGGTAATCATGGATAAGGGGAAGGTAGTGATATCTGGCAGAACGAAGGATATCTTCAGGAATCCGGAGAAAAAAGAAGCGGCCAGACTGACGGGGTGTAAGAATTTTTCGCGAATACGGAGAATAGATGAACATCATATAGAAGCGCTGGACTGGGGAGTTGAATTACAGATAAGCAGAGATATACCAAAGAATGTTACCAATGTGGGATTTCGCGCTCATGAGTTCATTCCGATATGGGGAGAACGCAGAGAGAATTGTATCAAAGTCTGCCTTGCAGGAACGGCTGAGCTGCCTTTTGAGAAGAAGTTTTATCTAAAGCCGGAGAATCTGTGCTGGTTTCTTCAGAAAGATAAATGGTGGATACTAGAGGAAAAAGGGATGCCGGATTACCTGCAGTTTCAGGAAGAACATTTGTTGTTGCTTTCATAAAAATTATTTCGATGGAAAGGGAAAAGAACTATGACAGCAAAAACTAAAGCGAAAGCATTGGTTTTGAGTATTTGCGGGGCGGCATCAGTTATCATCTGCTTGGGGAAATGGGGAATGAGCGGGAGAAGTTTTACAGCTTGTATGTTCCTTCTTTTTTTAACTGTGGCTGCCAGGGAGGATGTCCGTACAAAGCGGATTCCGAATCGGATGGTTATAGGCGCGGGAACTGCAGGGATGTTGTCGGTTCTTTTTTTTCCTGAGGTTAGTATTGGAAGCAGAGGGATTGGGATGCTCGGCGTGAGTCTTCTGCTTTTGATTATTACGCTGATTGTGCCGGGAAGTTTTGGCGGAGGAGACATCAAGTTAATGACTGCAAGCGGTATATTCCTGGGATGGGAATATAATCTTAGGGCATTTGTACTTGCGGTTTTTACAGCCGGTGTTTATTGCAGCTGGATGTTGCTGCGAGGGAAGATGAACCGGAAGGATCATATCGCATTTGGGCCATTTCTATGTGCAGGGATTATGGCAGAAGTGATTGGTTCTTTGTGAATTTTACACTGGACAAGCAGGATGATGATATGTTATTATATGTAACGAGGCTTTGTGAATACTCTTTACTTGGTATCAGGTAAAGAGTATTTTTTATATGATCGTATGCAAAATGGTTTTTGGCTGTCGTGATAAATCAGGAAGGAATTATATAGTATGGATGAAGTGAGATTTGAAGATCTGGGGTTATGTCCGGAGATTATGAGAGCGGTAAAAAAGATGGGATTTGAAGAGGCATCCCCGATTCAAGCGAAAGCAATCCCTGTGATGATGGACGGAAAGGACTTGATTGGGCAGGCTCAGACCGGAACGGGCAAGACTGCGGCATTCGGGATTCCTCTTCTTGAGAAGATAGATCCTAAGAATAAGAAACTGCAGGCTATTGTGTTATGTCCGACAAGAGAGCTTGCGATTCAGGTGGCAGAAGAGATTCGTCACCTTGCCTGTTATATGCATGGCATTAAGGTGCTGCCAATTTATGGAGGGCAGGAAATTGTGAAGCAGATTCGCTCATTAAAAAGTGGCGTGCAGCTGATTATCGGAACTCCGGGACGGGTAATGGACCATATGCGGCGTAAGACAGTGAAGATGGATTATCTCCATACGGTTGTTCTGGATGAGGCGGATGAGATGCTGAATATGGGGTTCAGGGAAGACATAGAGACAATATTAGAAGAGGTGCCGGAAGAACGCCAGACAGTGTTATTCTCAGCGACTATGCCCAAGCCGATTCTTGAGATTACGAAGAAGTACCAAAAAAATGCTGAGTTGATTAAAGTAACCAAGAAGGAATTGACGGTTCCGAGTATTGAACAGTATTATTATGAGGTAAAGCCGAAGAACAAGGAAGAGGTGCTCTCAAGAATTCTGGACATCTATAATCCGAAGCTCTCGGTAGTATTTTGCAATACGAAGAAGCAGGTGGATCTTCTGGTAAATGGCCTGCTTGGCAGAGGATATTTTGCGGCAGGACTCCATGGAGATATGAAGCAGGCACAGAGAGATCGGGTTATGGAAGGGTTTCGTAAAGGCAAGACGGATATTTTGGTGGCAACAGATGTGGCGGCAAGAGGAATTGATGTGGAGGAAGTGGAGGCAGTATTCAACTATGATCTTCCTCAGGATGATGAGTATTATGTACACCGCATCGGAAGAACCGGAAGGGCGGGGCGTGTAGGACGTTCCTTTTCCTTCGTATCTGGAAGAGAAGTCTATAAACTAAAAGAAATACAGCGGTACTGTAAAACGAAGATCTATGCACAGAAGGTACCGTCATTGAATGATGTGGCGAATACCAAGATTGAGAAGCTGATGGATACGGTGAACCGGATGATAGAAGAAGAAGACCTGACGACATATCTGCAGCTGATTCAATCAGAAGTTAATGACTCAGATTATACCAGTATGGATATTGCGGCGGCATTGCTGAAGCTGTGTGCAGGCGGGAAAGAAGAACAGGAAGGAATGAAAGCAGTATTTGAGGATACTGGGGCAGAGGAACCAGGAATGGTGCGGCTGTTCATTAACGTAGGTAAGAAGGACAGAGCAAAGCCGGGAGATATATTAGGAGCACTGGCAGGTGAAAGCGGTATTCCAGGGAAGGTTGTCGGGACAATTGATATGTATGATAAATATACATTCGTGGAAGTACCAAGAGAATATGCCAGAGAGATTATAAACTCTGTGAATCACACGAAAATTAAGGGGAAATCTGTGGCAGTTGAACCGGCAAACCAAAAGTAATCCTGTACATGTATGCTTTGCAGGGCATCATTGCTTGATGCCCCGTATGCCTGCATCAGGGTTGATGGCTAATAAATTTTACCGCGGTTCCATAGGCGAGAACTTCGGCTGCACCCTGTACGATGGAACTGGAGGCATAACGAATGTTGATCACGGCATCTGCTCCCATAGCCTGAGCGTCTTCTGCCATTCGTTTTGTGGCAATGGCTCTTGCCTCATTCATCATCTCCGTATAGGATGTAAGTTCCCCTCCTACAAGGGTACGGAAGCTGTTCATAATGTCCTTGCCTACATGTACGGATTGAATCATCGTACCACGAACTAAACCAATCATTTCAAAATTTTTTCCTGTAATATAATCTGTACTTACTAATATCATCTTAATTCCTCCTGGATTATTGTAACGTATTTAGTGTTCTTTCTTAGTGAGAGAATGCTTATTTTGTTTTTGGAAGATGTTGTTGCAGAGTCATTATATACTCTACAGATTCAGAACATCCCTGATGGTATAGAATCCGGGCGCCTTACCTGCAAGATATGCAGCGCAGTCGCAGGCGCCTCTCGCAAAACATTCCCAATTATAGGAATGATGAGTAATTTCGAGCCGTTCCCCCATGCCGCCGAAGAATACCGTGTGGCTGCTCGGGATATTTCCGGCCCGCAGGGAGTGGTAACCAATAGTTCCCGATTTTCGGGGAGAAGCTCCTTCACGTCCATATACGGCGATATCTTCAAGTTCTTTTCCAAGAGCATGCGCCATGATTTCGCCCATCTCTTTAGAGGTTCCGCTTGGGGCATCCTTCTTCCACTGGTCATGCATTTCGAGAATCTCAATATCAATCTCATCTTTCAGAGTCGAAGTTACCAGTTCCAACAGTTTGTTCATAACATTGACAAGTTTGGAGGTGTTGGCTGCATAGAGCATGGGAATCTCTCTGGCAGCATCTTGAAATCGACGCATCTCATCCTGGCTGAATCCCGTAGTTCCACATACCAGCGCCTTTTTATGGGCAATAGCGAGACTGAGGACTTCCATTGCCATTTCTTTGGTGGAAAAGTCGATAATAACATCACAAAGGTCAATCACATTTTCAAGATTATCGGTTACCGGTACGCCTAATTCAGATCCCATCATGGCGACGATACCAAGATCTTGGCCAATATAGCTGCGTCCTCTTGGTCCGATGCCTGCAATCAGTTCCAT
>CANSLW010000121.1 GCA_947647815.1 uncultured Dorea sp.
GCTTTCTGTTCTCTTCAGCTGCCGCTCCTTTAATACTTTCCGCCTCTACTTCCACTGATGTTACTTCTCCAGACATCTTTACTGCACCCGCCGATGCTTCTGTTTCTGTGGATTTCACTGTCTCTGCCGGTTCCATAACCTCTGCTTGTTTTATCACTTCTACTGGTTCTTTGACCTCTGCTGATTCCTCTGTCTTTATCTCAAGTTCTGTCTTCTCCGCCGTCATACTGTCATCAAGGATATTCAAGCGAAATGGACACTCCAGGATTTCCGCAATCATGCGCATATCCTGTTCCTGAAAATTGTCTCTTCCAAGCCGTTGTGTCAGATTCTGACGGGACATCTTCTTCTTCGTACGAATTTCAATCTGTTTGGCAAGCTCCTTAATTGTCATATTCTTACGACTCAGTACAATCTTAACCTGCTCGCCAAATGTTAAATCCTGCATTACTTATCCTCCTTACTAAATCTCGATTGGTAAACTCTTTTGTTTCTAGATAAACCTATCTTTTTCCCCTCAGACTATTCTAACAAATACTTAAAATTCAGTCAACTGCTGTTTCTCATTCATTTCCCTGATTACTTCTGCTTCCATCTTCAATATCTCTCTGTCATATGTAAGGATCCCGTTCACTTCCTCCTCCACATCCGACAATTGTGTATAGATTGTCGCAGACAATCCGTTCGCAATATTCGGAAGGATTTCTTTCTCTATCCACTCTCGGTATCCCCTTGTCAGATCCGCACTTTTTCTATAGATACGATATCCATAGATCTTCTTGTACATACGATGTCCGGGCATGCTAAGCGAATATCCTCCAAATTCTGTCAATGCTGTTGTCCTTTCTTCCGGTATTATCTTCAACGGAAAGAAATAATCATGAATACTTCTGATATCGCCGCCACCCTGATCGAACCAACCACTCGCCTGGTCAATCAATCTGGTATGATCCGTCTCCCTTACAATCTCTGTAACAGTACCGGCATGGAATTGTCCCCATCCTTCATTAAAGATCACCCAGGTCACAATAGACGGATGGCTATAGAGACACCGTATCATCTCCCGCATCTCTGACACAAATTGTTTTCTTCCCTTCTCATCTCTCCTTCCCAAAAGCCCTAACAATGAATCCTGTGTTCGTATATGAAAATATTCCTTAGCTGTTGCCAGATACGTCACATACCAGGAGCGATAATGCCGTCCGCCATTTACCATATCCTGCCATACCAGCATCCCCAGCCGGTCACAATGATAATACCATCTCTGAGGCTCAATCTTCAGATGTTTCCTCAACATATTGAACCCCAGGTTCTTCATCGTCCGGATATCACAGATCATCGCTTCATCACAAGGCGGTGTATATAACCCTTCTGGCCAGTATCCCTGATCCAGCACCCCTTTTTGGAAATAAGGATGGTTATTCAGATATATTCTGGCTATTCCGTCATGATCCTTCTCTACATGAATCTTGCGCATGGCAGCATAACTTTTTACCTTATCGTCTCCAACTTGTACCTCTATATCATACAGGAACGGGTCCTCCGGACTCCATTCATGCATATCCCGTAGTGGTATCACAATATCTTCCAACGCCCTGCCCTCAATCTGGATTGGCTGCATTTCTATAGAAGATACTGTGACAATAACCTTCTCTGACGGCTGTTCTTCCTTCCTTAATCCCTTTTTCACCGACACATTCAGAGAGAGGGCACTATCATCATACAATGGAGTTGATGCAACACCCGTAATATAAAGCTCCGGAACCATTTCCATCCAGACTGTCTGCCAGATGCCGCTCTGCGCCGTATAGAACATCCCGCCTCTTTTCAGTTTCTGTTTTCCTCTGCTGTAGTAAAATGCATCACTATAATCCCGTACCTTAACCAGGAGTTCGTTCTCCCCATCCACTAATACTTCCGTCACATCCACGGAAAACGGCAGATATCCTCCCAGATGTCTCTTTACCCTCTTGCCGTTAACATACACTACTGCAAATTGATCCACTGCTCCAAAATGCAGTATCCACCGCATTCCATTCACAAGCTTCACCGTTCCTGGCAGTCTCCTGTGATACCACAATGTTTCCGCGGGCTTAAGCTGTCTGTTCACTCCTGACAGAAATGCTTCCGGAGAGAAAGGCACCAGAATACTCCCGTCATAACTCTCTGGTTTCCCATCTTCTATGGTGATTGCATAATCCCATAATCCATTCAGATTCACATAACTATCCCGCCGAAGCAACGGCCTTGGATATTCTTCCAGAACATGTTCTTTATCTATCTGGTCCGCCCATCTTGTCTTTAACTGCCTCATTTTTTATATCTCCCTTCCTGCCCTGTCACATTTTCAAGATATGCCGCAGAAATAACTCTGCATATACAACTGTCTGTCAATCATCTCAAAACTCCAGTATATACAGCTGTCCATCAACCTCCTCATCTGTTGTACAGACTGCAATTCTCGCATTCACACCTTCTTCTGTATATTCACGGTAATAATATTCCTCCTGATACTCTTGCGGCTTTCGTATCAGAACAGGCCGGTCTTCCGTCTCCCACCCAATCTCAAAAGCCCGCATATCCAATGCCATTCCCTGCCGCGTTGCTTTCATAAAACTTTCCTTCATGACCCAGTACCGGTAGAACAGCTGTGTTCTGTCTTTCTCGTCTTTCCCCATAATGTGCTCATACTCACTCTGACAGAAGAATCTTCTCGCAACCGGTTCACGAAATGTTTTTATCTCTTCCAGATCACACCCTACTTTTGCAGTGGTACTGTCACTGAATGCACATAGCGCATACTTTCCCGAATGAGATAGGTTGTATACTGTTTCTTCCGGAAGTCCATAATGGTTTCGAACCTGGCTCCAAAGACTCCACGCCCCTGCACTCTGAGCTCTGACACTCCTCCCCCTGCACCTGTCTGCCTTTTCTTTTCTCCATTCCGGCAGTTCCCGGTAATACCGCTGATACGTTTCTTCTATTAATAATGGCGTAATATCCGCAAGCCAGACCTTGACCATTATAACTCCCTCCTTTTAGTACATTATAAATACATCACTTATGTTTTACAAGCTTTGTACTAATTTATAAAAAAGTGTTGACAACTGTTTTTTTGTGCTGTAATATAATTCTAGTTTCACACTTTAAACAACTAAAATTTCACAGTGCGAATATTTTTATATAATTCGCATGTTTTTATAGGAGGATTACAGATTATGATTATTGTTTTAAAGCCGCGCGCAACACACGATGACCTTTCCCGTGTACAACAGATGATTAAGAGACGAGGCCTGGACACACATATTGTTGAAGGCTCCGAGATGACTATCATTGGATGTATTGGCGATACAACAAGAATCGATTCCAAATTTTTCGAAGTAGATTCTGCCGTAGACAAAGTAATGCACGTGCAGGAACCATATAAACTCGCGAACCGCGCATTCCACCCGGAAGATTCCGTTATTGATATCTCCGGAGTGAAAGTTGGCGGTAAGAACCTTGCATTGATTGCCGGTCCCTGTTCTGTTGAATCTTTTGAACAGGTACTGGAGATTGCCACAGCTGCAAAGGCATCTGGCGCCAACCTTCTGAGAGGCGGCGCTTTCAAACCAAGAACCAGCCCTTATTCATTCCAGGGTCTAGGTCTTGAGGGTCTGGAGATTTTATGTGCAGTCAGAAAAGAAACCGGAATGCCAATTGTAACAGAATTAATGTCCCCTGATCATCTGGATGTCTTCAACGAGAAGGTAGACCTGATACAGATTGGAGCACGCAACATGCAGAATTTCGATCTGCTGAAGCAGTTAGGACAGCTGGACCGTCCGATTCTTCTCAAGCGCGGACTGAATGCTACCTATGAAGAATGGATTATGTCCGCAGAATATATTATGGCTTCTGGAAATGAGAATGTTATTCTTTGTGAGCGGGGTATTCGTACCTTTGAATCTTATACAAGGAACACTCTGGACCTCCAGAGTATCCCTGTACTGCGTAAACTGACTCATCTGCCGATTATTGTAGACCCAAGCCACGCCGGCGGCAAATGGTGGCTGGTAGAACCTATGGCAAAAGCATCTGTTGCTGCAGGAGCCGACGGTCTCATGATTGAAGTACACAACAACCCGGAATGCGCCCTCTGTGACGGCGCCCAGTCTTTAAAACCGCAAAAATATGACACTCTGATTCAGGAAGTCAGACAGATTGCCAATGTAATCGGTAAGAATATTTGATTTAAAACATATCAGGAGAAAACCATGAAACTAACCGTAAACCTGGGAATAAACAGTTATCCCATTCATATTGAAAACAACATACTGTCTCAGGCAGCATCTTATATCAGCCAGGTGTTTGATGGGAAGAGGATTATGATCATCTCTGATGACCATGTCTACCCTCTCTATGGTGAAAAGCTTAAGTCACAGCTGTCACAGACTTATGACTGCTATCATCTTATACTCCCCCACGGAGAAGCAACCAAAGCTTTTAGCACCCTTCCAGCAATATATGCCGCACTGCTCGAAGCAAAGATATCACGGAGTGATCTAATCATCGCGCTTGGCGGTGGAGTAATTGGCGATTTGGCAGGATTCGCTGCTTCCAGTTATCTGAGAGGCATTAAGCTGATTCAGATTCCCACATCACTTCTGGCACAAGTTGATTCTTCTGTTGGCGGCAAAGTTGCTGTAGATCTTCCCCAGGGTAAGAATCTGGTAGGCGCCTTCTATCAACCGGCGCTGGTACTGATTGACCCTCTTGTACTGGATACTCTGAACGAACGATTTATCAACGATGGCATGGGAGAGGTAATCAAATACGGCTGTATTAAAGATGCCGAATTGTTTCATACCTTGGAATCACACAGTTCTTTTCATGATCTGAAAGAAGAACTGCCTGCCATCATCCTGCGCTGTGTAGATATTAAACGTATGGTCGTGGAAGAAGATCAATTCGATACAGGCGAACGTATGCTGTTGAATTTCGGACATACGCTTGGCCATACAATTGAGCAATACTATAACTACGGAAGAGAAAGCCATGGAGAAGCCGTTGCGATTGGCATGTACCAGCTCACAAAACTCGCTGAAAATCAGGGTCTTACCCCTGCCGGGACATCCGAACGTATCCTGAATGTCCTGCGTGATTATGGACTCCCTTATAAATGCGGCATTCCTCTTCAAAACCTGACTGATGCGGTCAGGTTAGATAAGAAAAATCTGAATAACAAGCTGAATCTAATCCTGCTCCATGAGATTGGTTCCAGCTACATCCATCCTACAACCGCTGAATTCTTTCAGCGGTTCGGAAATATTGTAATATAGTATCACATAGAAAACCCAAAAAATTAAAAAGCAAATACAAGAAAGCAGAGGATATTATCATGAAATTAGAAGGAAAAATTGCAATTGTAACAGGAGCAGGAAAAGGAATCGGCCGTGAAGCAGCCCTGGCAATCGCCGCAGAAGGCGCCACTGTTGCAGCTGTCGCAAGAACTCAGTCTGACTTAGACGAGACCGTGAAGCTTATTGAAGAAAACGGCGGTTCTGCCATCTCCTTGTCCCATGACCTTACCGTCGGAACCGAAGTACAGACTATGGTTGATGAAGTAATGGACAAATACGGCAAGATTGATATTCTGATCAATAACGCCGGAGGATACCCAAAAGAAATCTACAAGAACATCGAACATCAGGCAATTAAGTTCTGGGAATGGTCAGAGGAACAATGGGATCAGATTATTAAGACCAACATTCGTATTCCTTTCTTATGCCTGAATAAGGTTCTTCCGATTATGATCAGCCAGAAAGGTGGTAAAGTTGTCAGCGTATCTTCCAGAATGGGACGAATCGCATCCCAGATGGGCGCTTACGCAGTTGCCAAGGGCGCTATCATCACAATGACCAAGACTGCCGCCATCCAGACCAAAGAATACGGCATCCAGGTAAATGCTGTATCCCCTGGAATCGTAGATACTCCGGGACAGCGTGTTTACAACCACTCCGTAGGACAAGACGGTGTTGCCATGGGAAGTGCTGCCGATGTAGCAAAAGCCATTGTATACCTGTTATGTGACGCGCCAGAAGTAATGACCGGCCAGTCCATTGACTTATTCACAACAGTATAAAACTATACACCCCCAGATAAAAGTGTGATAAAAATGTTTTCTATTTGTTAACAATTAGTTTGCATTTTTAACACACTTTTATCACAGTTTCTGAGTATACTATAATTGTTCGATAGATAAGTCGGACAAACAAAATTCTTTTTCATAACTTTTTCCTCAGGACTGCACTCCTCCCAACATGCAGTCCTTTTAAATTTATCAAAACATACTCTTCTCTTCCATTAAGAACTCAATTGCATTCTTATGAATAATCCCATCCTGTGAAAAATCCATCTTATCCATCGAAATTACATACTTCGGATAATTATCCTCAATCTTCATAAACGCCCCAAACTCTCTGTCAACCACAGCCTGGTCATACAGATAATATGCCACCTGATAATATTCCTTCTTTTGCCCCTTTAAAGCTACAAAATCAATCTCGCCTTTTGGCAGCTTTCCCACATAGACCTCATATCCCCTCAGGCAAAGCTCATTATATACCACATTCTCTAATAAAGCTCCCATCTCCAGTTTGAATCCGCTGTTGTGTATTCTTCCAAGGCCAAGATCCGTGAGATAATATTTATCCAGTGTTGTTAATAACTGTTTGCCGCGGATATCATATCTCTGTGCCTTTGCCACAATCAACGACGTTAATATATGTTCCAGATAATTGTACAGAGTCTCTGTACTGACCTTGCGGTTTATACTCTCAAAATATTTCGAGATTCCTTTTGCCGAAAACATCTGCGACGGCGTCTGCGTAATATATTCGAATATACGGTTAAGTAAATCCACATCTTTTGCTCCGGTACGCTGCACAATATCACGCAAAACAATAGAATTATACAGATCTCTCAACATGGTGGCAGTCTCCATCTCGTCATGAAGATAAAAACGCTGCGGCATACCGCCCCATGTCATATATTCCGCCAAATCTTCGTCAACAGGCTTCTCCACTTCCTTTATCTGACAATATTCACGGAACGAAAACGGTGCAATCCGAAAACTTACATATCTTCCCGAGAGATAAGTTGCTAATTCACCGGACAGAAGCTTGCCGTTTGAACCCGTAATGAAGATACTTACATTCCAGGTTGCCCGAAAGGAATTGATTACCATTTCAAATTCATTCACCATCTGGATCTCATCGAAAAACAGATAATATTTCTCTTCATTCACACGTTTTTCCACCACATAATCATATAATGCCTGTGCCGTTCTGATATTCGAGAATTGAAAGTCTTCAAAATTCATATAGATTATCTGTGTTTCTTTCACTCCTTTTGTCCGTATCTCATCAATAATCTGCCTTAAGAGAACGGATTTGCCGCATCGCCGGATTCCTATCAGTACTTTTATTAATTCATTTTCATAAAAAGGCCTGATTTGTTCAAGATATTTTTCTCTTTTTACCATTCCCGTATCCTCCTGATCGAATATAACCGAAATAATTTATTTTTTTATAAAGTTATTTCGTTTAGCCGAAATAACTTTATTTATTCATTTATTTATTTCGATTATACTATTACTGACAGTATTTGTAAATAAAAGATTTTTATACATATAATGATATAGAAAAACCAGCCTGTAACTGACTGAATATCAGTTCAGGCTGGTTTTGTAATCTATTTCCCCGGCTGTCCGTAATATGCATTCGCGCCGTGCTTACGGTAATAATGCTTGTCCTGAAGCTCCTGCGGCGCCGGCTGATTCTGTGGATTGATCATCTCACAGCGTGCCGCCATCTTCGCAACTTCCTCTAACACCACTGCGTTGTGCACCGCCTCGTGCGCGTCTTTTCCCCATGTAAACGGCCCGTGATTCTTGCACAGTACTGCAGGTGTTGCAATGTAATCAAGCTTCTGCGCTTCGAATTCATCTGCGATTAGTACACCTGTATTCTTCTCATATGCCTCGTCAATCTCTTCTTTGGTAAGATTCCTTACACATGGAACTTCACCATAGAGGTAATCCGCATGAGTCGTACCATAACATGGAATTCCTCTTCCTGCCTGCGCCCAGCTGGTTGCCCAAGAGGAATGCGTGTGTACGATACCGCCCACTTCTGGGAAACGGTTGTACAATACTACATGAGTGGCTGTATCGGAAGACGGATTGTATTCTCCTTCTACTTTGTTTCCATCCAGGTCTACCACTACCATATCCTCCGGTTTCAGCTTATCATAATCAACTCCGCTCGGTTTTATCACGAACAGACCGCTCTCCCTGTCAATCCCACTTACATTTCCCCAGGTAAACGTTACCAGACCATACTTCGGAAGCAGCATATTGGCTTCGTATACTTCTTTTTTTAATTGTTCTAACATAATCTCTACTCCTTTTATACTTCTTCGCAAAAAGCTTAAATCAAACTCTCCAAGGCCGCTTTCTCAATCGCAACACCCTTCTTATATCTCTCAATGAATACCTCGTAACCTTCTACATCCTTCGGGTCTGGATCCATCTTGCTTCCCGCATTGCCTGCGAATACCTTCTTAGCCAGGTAATCCTCCAGATTCTCGCCTTCCGCCTTATTCTTCATATAAGCTGCCAGAAGCGCCATTCCCCATGGACCGCCTTCTCCTGCCGTCTCCATAACGGATACCGGCGCGTTGATAGCCGCCGCAAGGATTCTCTGTCCGACGCCTTTAGTCTTGAACAATCCGCCATGTCCCAGAATAGAGTCAATCGCTACGTCCTCTTCCTTCAGAAGCAGATCCATACCCACCTTAATCGCTCCAAGCGCCGTAAACAGGTTCACACGCATGAAGTTCGCCAGATTAAACTTGCTCTCCGGAGATCTTACGAACAGCGGACGTCCTTCATCCACACCTGTGATAAATTCTCCTGAAAGATACCCATAAGACAACAGGCCGCCACAGTCAGCATCACCTTCTAACGCTTTATTATACAGTGTTCCAAACAGCTTGTTCATATCTACTTCAATGCCGAAACTCTCAGCAAATTCTCTGAAAATTCCAACCCAGGCATTCAGATCTGATGTACAGTTATTGGCATGAACCATCGCAACCAGGCTTCCATCTGGAGTGGTTACAAGGTCAATCTCCGGATATACTTTCTTTAATTCCTTCTCCAGTACTATCATGGCAAATACACTGGTTCCCGCAGATACATTACCAGTACGCTGCGCTACACTGTTGGTTGCCGCCATACCTGTTCCTGCATCACCTTCCGGCGCACAAAGCGGAATTCCAGCTTCAAGGTTACCACTCTCATCTAAGAGACGCACTCCCTCTTCTGTCAGCGTTCCGGCTTCTTCTCCTGCGACCATGACTTTCGGCATGATATCCCTTAATTTCCATGAATAGTTCTTCTCTGCCACCAGTTCGTCGAATTTGCGGATCATTTCCTCATTGAAATCCTTCTTCTCCACATCAATCGGGAACATACCGGACGCATCGCCGATACCTAATACCTTCTTCCCTGTCAGCTTCCAGTGGATATATCCGGAAAGAGTCGTAAAGTACGCTACGTCTTTCACATGCTCTTCTTCGTTCAAAATGGACTGGTACAAGTGTGCAATACTCCAGCGAAGAGGAATATTATATTGGAAGAGATCTATCAGCTTCTCTGCTGCCGGTCCTGTGGTTGAGTTTCTCCAGGTACGGAACGGCACCAGAAGATTCCCTTCCTTATCAAACGCCATATATCCGTGCATCATCGCACTGAATCCGATGGAACCGATTTTCTTAAGTGTTACCCCGTATTTCTTCTGAACATCAGCCGCCAGATTCTTATAACTATCCCGAAGGCCCGTCCAGATATCATCCAGCGAATATGTCCAGTTTCCGTTCTCCAGCCGGTTCTCCCACTCGTGGTCCCCTGATGCAATCGGCGTATGAGACTCATCAATCAACACCGCCTTAATTCTGGTCGATCCAAGCTCAATACCAAGAACAGTCTTTCCACTTTCAATTACTTCTTTTACATTGCTCATGCAGTTCTTCCTCCTATCCGGTTATTTGCGATAAGCGACACTGTTCCACAACAGTTCATTCTTGAACTGGCGGATGGTCGTATCCTTGTCGATATAGACAGCTTCAATGCCCATGCATGCTGCCCAATCACCCATCTGTTCGGAAGTCAGGTCATAAGAGAATGCAGTGTGATGTGCGCCGCCTGCAAGAATCCATGCCTCAGCCCCTGTCTGAAGGTTTGGTTCCGGTG
>CANSLW010000122.1 GCA_947647815.1 uncultured Dorea sp.
CGTATTATTCCTTGTTAAGTCTGCCCTTCTCAACATTCGGAGCGATGAAGTTCTGGTATGCATATTCCCACAGAACTTCTGAACCATCTACTGTACTCTGATTTCTTCCCAAAACCTGGCTTAACCGTACCCCATGTTCAATCCAGCTCTTTCCTTCTGTCACTGAATTCAGCATCATTGGCTGCACATGATCCATCGCATGGGCGAATTTCGCTTCCGGGGTATCCCATGCCTCGAATTCTTCCCACAATGCTCTCAGCTTCTCTCCCTGGTCTTTCGGAAGCAGGCCGAAGATCCTGTCGGCAGCAACGGCCTCTCTGGCTTTCTGGCTTTTCTTGCCTTCCTCATCATATGCATATGTATCACCGGCGTCAATCTCGACCAGATCATGGATCAAAAGCATCGTCACCGTCTTTAATACATCAATCTTCTCATTCGAATACTCACTTAGCAAAATCGTCATAATTGCCATATGCCATGCGTGCTCTGCATCGTTTTCTTTTCTCTCTCCGTCAGAGAGATAAGTCTGTCTCCCAATAAATTTTTCCTTGTCAATCTCACGTATGAAATCAAATTGTTTTCCTATTCTTTCGCTATCCACTTCTTTACCCACTTTTCTCTATCCGCCTTTCTTCTTTCATCTATTCACTTCTTTATTCTGTTATGCCATAACAACGATATTTTTTATCATTCCAATCACTAACAAATGCAAGGGATAGAACACATAGAAAAACCATTTTGAAAACCTTCGTCCTCCTTGCATCTGCCTGCCATTATAAAAAAACAAGATCACGATTCCTGAAAGTGCGATTCCCAACATACCGGCAAATGACTGAAAAATATTCATTCCAATGGGAATCCTGCCAATTCCTCCAAAAAAATTAAATCCTCCAAAAATCAGCATTGCTTTTATATATGCATCTTTCTTTTTCTCATAGGAATCCTCTGCCCGAACGAATAACACCGTAAAAACCGGTGCCAGGACTGCCCAGTCACTGCATACGGACAAAAGCGTAATCCCTGTAATTATACCCATCTGTAAATGCCGGATTCTTATATTCTCCATTGTCCATACGATCCCAAAACATAAGAACAGCGTCACGAGCATGTTAAATCCATGGAATTCTATATCACTACTTTTGGCAAACGCCATGCTGTATGGTATCTGCGAAATAACCGCAAATACCATAAGCCGGCATACATATCTCTTTTTTGATCTGGTATATCCATACCCTTCCACCAGGAAATAACACATTGTAATCGAGGTAAAATATCCAAGATTCAAAAATATCTCATACAGAACAGTTGCTGGTTCCAGAAATACATTCGCAATATGATTCAGGAGCATAGTGAAAATCGCAAAATATTTGATTACATCTCTATTCAGTAATTTCCTGCCATCTGACATATTCATATTCTTCAAGATACCTCTCCTGTACGCCTTCCAAATCTATCGTCCTGACCTCTGTTCCCGGCTGTTCTCCACCGCACAGGATATGGCTTCATTATAGGTTGGATGTGCGCGCATCGCATACATCAGCTGTGCCGATGTCAGTCCATTGGCAATTGCCGTCGCCAGTTCCCCGATCATATCTGTTGCACGGGGACACATTAACTGCGCGCCCAGGATCACATCACTGTCTGCCGCAAACAATATCTTAATAAACCCCTGTTCTTCCTTGGATATAATCGATTGTCCATTAACATCCATCACGTATCTGCCGCAACGAATCGGAACTCCTTTTCTCTTCGCCTCTTCCTCCGTAAGTCCCACAGACGCAATCTCAGGATCTGTATACAGACAGCTCGGTACGATCGAAATCGGTACAAATAAGCAGCTTGGCACCATCTCAACGATAACAGACGGCGGTACGTCATTCATTCTCTCTACCACATAGGTTGCCTGCGCAGATGCAACATGCGCTAACTGAATTCCACCAATCACATCTCCAACAGCATAGATTCCCTGTATGTTCGTCGCAAAGAAATCATCTACTACGATCCTTCCATTCTCCATCTTAACCGGAACATCTGGATCGAACAATCCTTCTGTATTCGCGGTCCTTCCCACAGATACCAGAACCGCATCCACCTCTGCTTCCTTGTTCTGTCCCTGGCAGACATAGCGGCATCCCAATCCCTCTTCCTTATGAACAATTTCTTCCAGAATACTTTCCTTATGAACATGTATTCCCCTATTCGTAAGAATTCCTTCCAGAGTATCCGAAAACTCTTTATCCATATTCGGCAGAAGACGATCTGATACTTCGACTATCGTCACTTCTCCGCCCAGCGCATTGAATACCGTCGCCAGTTCAATCCCGATCACGCCGCCGCCAAGAATCAGAAGACGACGATATCTGCTTTCATTTGATGTCAATAACTCTTCACTGGTCATCACCCCCGGCAGATTCATTCCTGGAATATCTACCATCCGCGCTTTTGCTCCTGTAGCGATCAAAATATATTTCCCTTCAAAATATTCTGTCGTTCCATCTGGCAATACGGTCCTTACTCTTCTGTCATTCTGAATCGTCGCTGCTCCCCGCACAGCCCTGATCCCAAGCTCTGCAAATTCTCGTTCAAGGTCTTCTCTCATCTTTGCCGCAGACAGATCTTTATACTCATAGATTTTCTGCAGGTCAAATCCCACATGTTCGGCAAACAATCCAAATTTCTCACAATCTTTCATATCCCTGTATAATATTGCCGAATGGATCAATGCCTTCGTAGAAATACATCCGCGATTGATGCAGGTACCTCCCACATCCCCTTTATCAATGATCACCACAGACATTCCTAATCTGGCCGCCTTCTTTGCCGCCACATAACCTCCCGGGCCTGCTCCTATAATAACAAGATCATACTGTTTCCCCATAATCTTCCTCCTGCTCACATATCACAACTCCAACCACTTCTACATCATATCAGGAATCCCTCACATGACATTACATATCTTCCAGATCTACTCTATCTGCCAGTCCACCGGCTCAATTCCACGTTCTTTAAGAAATGTATTCGTCTGACTGAAAGGTTTACTTCCGAAAAATCCCCGATAAGCAGACAACGGACTTGGATGCGGCGCTTTCAATATGAGATGATTTGGATTCGTCAGCATCTTTTCTTTCCGCTGCGCCGGCGCTCCCCACAATATAAATACAATCGGCCGATCCTGCCCATTCAGCGCCATGATCGCCGCATCTGTGAATTCCTCCCAGCCAATCCCACGATGTGAATTCGCCTGATGTGCGCGCACTGTAAGCACCGTATTCAACATCAGAACTCCCTGCTCGGCCCATTTCGTCAGACATCCGTGATTCGGAATCCGACAGCCCAGATCATCATGCAGCTCCTGGTAGATATTGACAAGAGAGGGCGGAATCTCCACTCCCTTCTTCACAGAGAAACACAACCCATGTGCCTGCCCATGATTATGATAGGGATCCTGCCCCAATATCACGACCTTTACATTATGTAACGGTGTCAGATGAAATGCATTAAAGATATCATCCGCCGGCGGAAATATCAGCCTCGTCTTATATTCCTGATTCACCGTCTCAAATAATTTCTTATAATAAGGCTTACGGAATTCCCCTTTTAATGCCTCCAGCCAGTCATTATTAATTGCCGCCATAGTTTATCTCCTCGTTTTGTCCGTTTCTATCTTAATCTGTTCTCCTAATCTGTCATTTTCTCTCTACAAACGTACAGATATTCCTTTTTTATGCAGATACTCTTTTACTTCTCTGATCTCCAGCTCTTTATAGTGGAATAAGGACGCCGCCAACGCTGCATCTGCTCTTCCTTCGGTCAATGCTTCATGAAAATGTTCCAGAGTTCCTGCGCCTCCCGATGCAATAACCGGTATGGACACTGCGTCTGCCACCGCTCTTGTCAGTTCCAGATCATATCCTGCTTTCGTCCCGTCACAGTCCATACTGGTAAGAAGAATCTCTCCTGCACCCAGCTTCTCGACTTTCGACGCCCAATCCAGTGCGTCAATTCCCACATCAATACGTCCGCCATTCTTATAGATATTCCAGCCGCTTCCGTCTGCCCTCTTCTTTGCATCGATCGCCACCACTACACACTGGCTTCCGAACTTGTCCGCCGCATCACTGATCAGCTCCGGGGTATTGATCGCAGAAGAATTGATAGATATCTTATCCGCTCCTTCTCTCAACAACGCTTTGAAATCATCAACAGTCCGTATACCGCCGCCCACTGTGAACGGAATAAATACCGTCTCCGCCACCTTACGAACCATATCTACTACGGTTCCTCTGGCATCAGAAGATGCAGTAATATCCAGGAAAACCAACTCGTCCGCTCCCGCCTTATCGTAAGCACGGCCAATCTCCACCGGATCGCCTGCATCCTTAAGGTCTACGAAATTCACTCCTTTTACCACGCGTCCGCGATTCACGTCCAGACATGGAATAATTCTCTTTGTATGCATATTAAAACCTCCGTGTATTCATAAGATTCCCACTGCTAAATGGCAATGAAGTTTCTAAGTATCTGGATTCCCACATCACTGCTCTTCTCCGGATGAAACTGACATGCGAATACATTCCCCTGCTCTACAGAAGCATGTATCTGCGTTCCGTATTCCGTAACTGCTGTCACAATCCCTTCATCCGCTGCTTTCAGATAATAGGAATGCACAAAATACACATAAGATTCTTGCGGAAGATTCTTAAATAATCTTCCGTCATTCCTGAATTCCAGAGAATTCCATCCCATATGCGGAATCTTAAGTCCCGGTGCATCCGGTATCCGCAAGATCTCTCCTTTCAGTATTCCAAGACCTTCTACTCCGGGTGTCTCTTCGCTTCTTTCGAACAATAGCTGAAGTCCCAGACATATTCCAAGAAATGGCGTCCCCTTATCTACTACCTCATGAATCACATCATAAAGCCCATATTGCCGAATCTTTCCCATCGCATCGCCAAAGGCTCCGACCCCGGGAAGGATTACCTTGTCCGCCTTCAGGATCGCCTCCCGGTCCCTGGTAATGATCACCTCCTGTTTCAAAAGCTGCATAGCTTTTTCCACACTTTTAATATTCCCCGCATCATAGTCTAATATCGCTATCAATTCTGTCTCTCATCCTTCCTTGTGTATAATCAATCACCTGAAATCATTGTACATCAAGTTCAAACCAGAATTCAACACCATTGTCGTAATTATTCACTCCATATTTCTGATGGAAAGATTCCATGATTGCCTTTACGATAGACAGCCCGATTCCATTTCCTCCATATTCACGGGTATGCGCCTTATCCACCTTATAAAATTTCTCCCAGATATGCCCTATGTCTTCATCCGCGATCGGTGTTCCGGTATTGAATACCGTCACTCTTGCTTTTCCTTCTTCTGTTGCAATCTTAACCTCCACTACCTTTTCCTTGTCTACATGGTGGAATGCATTGCTCACATAATTACGCACTACTTGTTCAACCTTGAATTCATCAGCCCATACATAGACGCTCTCTTGCGGCCGGAAGATGACTTGAATCCCTTCCTGCTCCGCAAGAATCTCCATACTCTGCAAAACACCTCCTACTAACTCTGTCAGATTAAACCGTTCAAATACAATATCCTCATCTCCGAATTCCAGCTGATTCAGCGTCAGCAGGTTCTTCACCATCTGATTCATCTTCGCGGCTTCATCCATAATGACGTCACAATAGAACTCCCGGCTCTCGGCATCATCATTAACTCCTTCTTTCAATCCTTCTGCATACCCTTGAATCAGAGCAATCGGCGTCTTTAGTTCATGAGAGACATTTCCTAAGAATTCATTCCGCATCCGTTCCAGTTTTTCCTTCTGTTCAATATCTTCTTTCAACCTGTTATTCGCACTTTTTAATTCCGAGATCGTGCTTTCCAGCTTCTCCGACATCCGGTTAAAATTAGCTCCCAATTCTCCGATCTCATCACTTCCGCCGCTGGTATACTTGGCGTTAAAATCCAGATCCGCCATCTTCTCCGACAGAATGGCTAGCTCCAATATAGGATCTGTGAGACGCTTTGAAAAATACCAGACCGAGACTATCCCAATAAGGATTAACACACTTCCTATGGAAAGCAGGAATCGGTTTGAAATCTTCGCACTTTCCTGTATGCTTTCCACAGGACTTCGAAGCAGAAACTGGCTGCCATCCTCAAAACTTCCCCACATCTCAATATAATCCGTCCGGTTCCAGGGATTCCAGGACTGAGTGATCTGGTAATTATCCGTGCTTTCTAATACCTTCCCCGTCTTCTGCGCCTGATTCAGACGATAACCCATCAACTGATTCTTAAGCTGCTCCTGATCATGTACATTCGTATAGAACACCCCGGAATTCCCCTGTACCAGAAATGAAATATTATTTTTCTCCGCCAGATAGATCAATTCTCCGGATAACTCTGTATTACCCAATGTTCCATCTACCACCGCCCGGTTCAACACGTCATACATCCCTATAAACTGAGTCTTTTTATTTCCAATATAATACGGTTCCAGGAAACGGACATTGATCACAAAAAGCGCCGCAACAAGGGATACCAGAAGTCCCAGAAATACCGTGATCATCTGACGTTTAATCGAATATCTCATCTTATTCCACCTCGAATTTATAACCCATTCCCCAGATTGTCTTGATATAATTACCTTTATCTCCCAGCTTGCTTCTTAATTTCTTCACATGGGTATCTATGGTTCTTGCATCTCCAAAATAATCATAATTCCATACATTATTCAGGATCTTCTCTCTGGACAATGCAAGTCCCTGATTTTCGATAAAATACGATAGAAGCTCGAATTCCTTATAACTGAGTTCTACTTCTTTTCCGTCTATCTTCACCTGATGCGCCGCTTTATCAACACTAATTCCGCCGGCGTCAATCACCTGTCCGGCATCTAACGCATTGACACGCCTTAAGATTGCCATCACCCTTGCCACAAGAATCTTTGGACTGAAAGGCTTGGAGATATATTCATCTACTCCCAGTTCAAACCCCTGAAGTTCATCCCGTTCTTCCGAACGCGCGGTCAGCATGATAATCGGAACCTTAGAAGTCTGCCGCACCTCCCTGCATACCTGCCATCCATCCATATTCGGCATCATTACATCCAAGATCAACAACGCAATATCCTTATCCTCATAGAAACGCTCCATTGCCTCAAGCCCGTCTCCTGCTTCCAATACCCGGAACCCTTCTCTTTCCAGGAAATCCCGTACCAGTTTGCGCATCCTGCTCTCGTCATCAACTACCAATATCTTAATTCGATCCATACTACACAGCCTCCATCTGACAAATTCGTTCTGACAATATCCTGATAATTATACCGCATGGGTATAGTATACCAGAAAAATATGGTGATTGTGTGAAAATGAATCAGATTATGTTAATCATTCAGATCCAGTTTTCCATCCAGCATGTAGACTCCATCCACTGACGCGTCCTCTAACATCTCAAGCAATTCCTGCTTTGTTCCGTAGACCACCGTCCCATAACTCTTTACACCATTTTGCTGAATATAATCAAGAGCCGTCTGATATTTATAAGGATTCAACAGATTCTTTCCCGGCACATCGGAATCGAATATCTCCAGGAAATCCTCCTGATCCATAAGATATCGTATCATGGATTCCATGTGCTTCTCATAGACCTTTGCCGGTATCTGTTCATCTATCGTATCCTGGTCAGATGTTTCATAATATTGGTGAATATCCAGATAAGGATATTTCTGTGTATCATAACAGTCTGTCCGGTCATACCCTATAATCTCCGGAGCAAACCCCCAATATCCGCCCCATCCTTCCACCACAACCGGACAATAAAGATAATACGTGTCATACTTTTTCATGAACTTGACAAGTTCTTCCATATTCTTCGTCTCATCAAAAGACACCGCCGCGCGTATCTTCATTGCATCTGGCAGACCGGAGAGTTTCTTTACCGCTTCCTCCTTCCCTATACTGCAGCTGACCTCTTTATTTTTATAGGTAAATGCATTATCAGGGAAATCCGAACGGTTCCAGAACAGATCATTCCGATATAAATGATTTCTCACAAGTTCCAGTAAATGAGATGTATTCTCTCCGTCAATCTGCGTCTGCACATCAATCGTATATCTACCATATCCCTCCGGTCTGGAAACCGTCTCCGTAAATCCTTTATCTCCACAAAAGAGTTCCATATACACGGACATATGCATTGCAAACGGATTGATGACTATGGCAGAATCATTTTCTTCATCTATGATTTCCATATTTTGATCGGGACTATAGCAAAGCCAGTCAAGCAACGTAGAAATACCAGCCAGAAATGCCGGTATCAGACATATTGCAATCACAATTGCTGTGATCGTATAATTCCTGAATTTTCTACTCACAGCCCTGGAGATTTCCTTTCTCAGTTTCTTTTTCTCCTCACTGTCTTCCTCCTCATTCATCTCTTCCTCATATAGTTTCTGATCTAATTCCTGATCCAGATGACTGAACAGAACCTGGAATTTCTCAATATCTTCTTCAATCTCCCCAGCTTCCTCAGAATCCAGCCCGCCGCTTAGATATCTCTCAAATCTGTCTTCATACCCTGTATCTGCACCTGATCTCTTCTTCTCCTTCATACGTTCATCATCTCCTCTCTGTCCAACAGCCTTTTCAGATTTTTCTTCGCACGATACAAAATGACCCTTGTATTTCCATACGAAAGCTCTAATATCTTTCCAATCTCCTCCTGTGCAAGCCCTGCAAAATAATACAGAACGACCGCCTCCTTTTCCACACTCTTAAGCTTCTGTATTGCCCGGTATAATCTCTGGTTCTGTTCCTTTTGGATCAGAGTCTCCAGGATTCCTCTCTGTGCATCCTCTGCCTCGTGGATTCTTATGTTTTCTTGTTCCGGCTTTCTATCTGGATTCTCTTGCAGCATCCGCTTTTCCCGGCGCCAGTCATCCAGATAAAGATTCCTTGCAACAGTCAGCAGCCATGGCAGTACTTCTGTTGCAGATAACTCCAAAGAACAGAACGCCCGAAGGAAGGTTTCCTGCATCAGATCCTCCGCCTGAGCATGGTTATGACAAAGGGAGTATAGATACAGATACACCGCTTTCGTATGCCTGCGGTACAATTGTTCCAGAATATTTTTCTCCACTTTATCACCCCCTTGTCTTTGACTGTTCTTTATACAATAAACGAACCATTTGAAGAAATGTTACAGACAATACAAAAAAAATATAGTATAATTACAAAGTCAAGAAAACCAAAACACTGTATTAACATTAGAAGAAATGAGGCGACCTTTATGATTCATATAGCAGTCTGTGATGATGAAGAAAATACCGTTCAGGCAAATGCCCGGATCGCGCAGGAATGTCTGAATGAATCCAGTATTGCCGGAAAGATCAAAACCTACACCCGCAGTGATAATCTTCTTTACGATATCACCGAGGACCATTTCTTTTTCGATCTGATCCTTTTGGATATAGAGATGCCCGGCAGAACAGGTATGGAGATTGCCTCCTTATTAAGACCTGCTCTGCCGGATGTAAAAATCATCTTTATCACTTCACACATTGAGTATGCCATAGACGCTTTTGAACTGTCAATCTTCCGCTATGTTCCCAAAAACGATATCGAAAAACGTCTGCGTACAGCAATCACGGACGCCTTAAAATTACTGATGCTGGAAGAAGGTAGAATCTACACTATCCAGACCAACAGCAGGCTCGAGCGGATTCCCTACAAGGATATCCTCTACCTTGAACGTGACGGAAAGAATGTAAGTATCATCACCGCCGCAGGCACTTCCAAGGTACGCCGGACCCTGCAACAGGTCTTTGAAGAACTTGCATCCGAGGAGTTTATTTTCATTGACCGCGGCTGTATCGTTAATCTCATACATATCATGCAGATCAATGCCGGAATGGCTGTCTTAAAAGACGGAAGCACCCTTCCTGTCAGCCGTTCTCATTTGCAGTAAAGGAACAGATTAATCATTACTGGGGGATGCATCTATGACGGATTGGATAATCTTACTTTTAAATATAATATCTGACATTCTGCGTGCTGTCATCTGCTTCTTTTTAATATACAGACTTCTCAGGTCAGAACGCCCCGTTATGAAAATGCTTCTAATCGAAGCTGCAGGCATCGCCGGCGTCACTCTTTTAACTTCCCTGCTGTCCGAATCAATAAGAAGCACCGCGGCCAATGGCTTTTTTAATGAATCAAACTTTTATCGGCTGGT
>CANSLW010000123.1 GCA_947647815.1 uncultured Dorea sp.
CACCAAGGGAGACGCCAATGAGAAGGAAGACATGAACGACGTGCCCTATGGAGCCGTGATTGGAAAGGTAATGGCACATTACCCGATGCTTGGCGGGATGCTGGTGCTCTATACGAGTAATATAGGGAAGGTATATGCGGTCTGCTTTGCGGCATGCGGAGCGATGCTGAACCTGCTTGCAGGAAGGCTGCGGGAGAGAAGGGCATTCCAGGAACAGCAGGTGAAGGTTGAGCGTTGAGGAATGTCTCGATAGCCAATAAGGGACAGACGACAGATGAAAAAATCATGTGAGGATAAGCAGATGGGATGGAGAAGCATGGGACAGGAGTTTGATAAGGAGGACTGTATACTTGTGATGGACCGGCGCCGGTTGCCGGAGTGGCCGCTGAACAGACGGCAGGATTACGCCGGGGATGTTGCGGTGCTGGTCAGTGTCTGCTCGTACGAAGGAGGTGTCCCCAGGGGAGCCTTCATAAGTTTTGATTATAACCAGAGATATGAATTCCAGGGACTGGACCAGATGCTCCTCAAGATGGAGGACCTTATGGACTCTGTGGCTGTGCCGTGCCCTGCTTTTGAACACAGGTCTTTCTATGGAAAGCCATACATATGCCAGGAAGCGGAGCCGGGACGGAGGATGTCCGTCGGGCTTAGGCGCCGC
This sequence comes from uncultured Dorea sp., assembly GCA_947647815.1. Classification (GTDB taxonomy): domain Bacteria; phylum Bacillota; class Clostridia; order Lachnospirales; family Lachnospiraceae; genus Sporofaciens. The sequence continues at coordinate 662 of CANSLW010000123.1, forward strand.
CCTGAGGATATGCCAAAGCTTCCGCGCGGGAAGGCTTCTTTTGAATTGCGGGTTTATTACCGCCAGCATGGGAGCATGCAGGGAGAGATGGCAGCGGCTGTCTTAGATGACAGTGGGGCGGAGAGGGAGAAGAAAGTGCCATTCCGAAGTGCGTTGGAATTAATGCGCTTAATCCACGAATATCTGAATGGCGTAATGCGGCTCAAAGGAGTTTGAAGAATATGAAGAAAAAGATATTTCGGGTAATATTTGCGGTGTTGCTGATTCTGTTTATCGGGTCCATAGGAGGCATCTTGTTTATACTTAAGCAGTACAAGGATAATGACAAACTGTATGCCCAGGCGGCAGAGGAGTTCACGGAGCCCGGCAGCAAAGAGGCGGCGCCGATCGTGGTAGATTTTGATGCCCTCAGGCAGGTCAATGAGGATGTGATTGGCTGGATTTATTGTGAAGGGACCGTAATCGATTACCCAGTCCTTAGGGGAGCGGATAACGACCAGTACCTCCACCATGCCTACGACGGCTCTTACAGTGTCTCTGGTTCCATCTTCGTAGACAGCGGAAACCGGGAAGGATTTGTAGATTCCAACACCATTATCTACGGGCATCATATGAAGAACGGTTCTATGTTCGCGTCCCTGTCCAAGTGGTCGGATCAGCAGTATTATGAGGAACATCCAGTGATGTGGCTCCTGACCCCAGAGAGGGATTATAAGATCGAACTGTTCAGCGGCTATACGACGTCAGCATATGCAGAGACCTATACCATGTTCCCGGAGCCAGGCGCGGAGGTGGACGCATACCTGCAGCGTGCGGCAGAGCAGTCGGATTTCCGGCCGTCAGAAGGGATAGAGCTGGACGGGGAGGCACATTATGTCCTTTTGTCAACGTGTGCCTATGTATTCGATAATGCCAGGTCCGTCCTGCATGGAAAGCTGGCGCCTGTGGACAGTGCGGGAGGAGTTCTGTTATCTGCAGGGGATACAGGAGAGGAATCGAAGTAATATCATGAGATAGTATCATGATATTCGGACAGGATGAGCGGGGAGAATACAGGAGAAAGTGCTAAGGGGATACAGGCCGGGGAAATGGCAGATGAGAAGGAAGAGAGTGGCAGATAATGGAAAATAACGAAGAGAGTCCTATTTTATATGTGCAGATGTTTGGGAATTTCTCCCTGACCTGGAACGGGAAATCGCTGTTAGGGACCACGAAATCCAGTGAGACCCAGTTCGCCTATCTGATGCAGCAGGTTCTGCATAACCGTGAAAACGGAGTGAGCCGGGAACAGCTTGGGCAGATTCTGTTTGAAGACAGGGATGTGTCGGATCTGAACCATGCCATGCGGACAGTGATCTATAACGCCAAGAAGAAGCTGAAAGCGGCAGGGCTTCCGGATGTGAACTACATAGAGCAGCGCAAAGGGGTCTATTTCTGGACGAAGGAGATCCCGGTCCATGAGGATGCGGCAGAGATGGAGCGCCTGTGGCGGGAAGCAGAGGCAGCGGAGGATCCCGGGCAGAAGCTGGAGCTTTACCTGGAGGCATGCCACAGTTATACGGGGGAATTCCTGGGCTTCCAGTCAAGCAGCATCTGGGCGGCGCGGGAATCGAGGCGTTATCGGAAGATCTTCTGTGCATGCATGGAAGGGGCAGTCTGCCTTTTGAGGGAGCAGGAGGATTATTTCCGCATGGAGAAGATCGGGCTGTATGCGGCGAAGGTGCATCCCCTGGCAGATTGGGAGACAGTGACGATGGAAGCGCTGGTGGGCATGGAGAAGGATGAGGAAGCAGTCAGGTTCTATGACGATACGGTGGAACTGTATCTGCAGGAACAAGGGCTGCGGCCGTCGGACCGGCTGTTGGAACTCCTTGACAGGCTGGGGACCCGGATCGAGCATCAGTATGAGGTGTTGGATCTGATCCAGATGCAGCTGACAGAAGAGGGAGAGGAGAAAGAGGATACGGGAGAGCCGGAAGTGAGGGGCTACCTGTGTTCCTATCCGATCTTCCAGGGGGTCTACCGCATGGTGGAACGGATGATGGAGCGGGGCGGCCAGTCGGTCTATCTGATGCTGTGTACGGTGGTGGACAGCAAGGGGAACCCGATGAAGGACGGTACGGTGCTGGCGGAACTGTCGGAGAGGCTGAAAGAGGCTATCGGCCAGTCGATCCGGAGAGGGGATGCATTTACCCGGTATGGGAAAGGCCAGTATCTGGTGCTCCTGATCAACACGACCCGGGAGAACTGCAAGATCCTGCAGAGGAGGATCAATGAACACTTCGTAGTGAGACGGCAGAGGACAGGGGTGCAGTACCATGTGAACAGCGTGGCGTGCACGCCGCATGGAGAGCGGCTGTAATAAATATATCATAGAGAGGAAGAAACATTATGGACAGGTCTCAATGGTACATAGGAGCGCCAAACGGAGTGATATTGTGCGTTGATCGGTTGGGAGAGAATCAATTTACCGGTCGGATGTACCATGCATACAGCAGGGAGACGCTTAAGGTCGAGGGGATTGGGCAGCTCCTGTTTGAACTGGAACGTTTTTTTGATTCCATCAATTTCCCGTATGCATCGACGAATGAAAGGAGCTTCCAGGAGCGTATGCAGACGACGGATTATGTGGAGAAAAAGGCGGATAATATAGGGAAGAAGGAGAAGATCATGAGTGACGAGGAATTGTTGAAGAAGCATGGGGATCTTGGGACATTTATCATTCGAGTGCAGCAGAGGCAGAATAGCAGCTGGCAGGGACGGATTACATGGATGGACAAGGATGAGACGATATATTTCCGGTCCGTCTGGGAGATGATCAAGTTGATTGCCAGCGCGCTGGATAAAGTCGGAGGACAGGAAGAGCCTGGGGATATGTCCTGGTCAGACGGCGGGGAAATGTAGGAAAAACAGGAAAGAAATTAATATTAAGATTAACAGGAAGCCTGTAAAATTAAGGCTTCCTGATTTGGTTGTATTTTTTTAAAGTAACAGTTCAGCCATCGCCGCTCTTACATGCTCATTCATGCAATCATGATTCGCCTGTCAGAATGCGATGGCTGAACTATTACGCTCAAATTGCATATTTCTTTCGGTGAATTGCCAAAAAGAATTGGTATATTTTGTACTTGAATAAAAAAAATCATTTGATTATAATGTGTTGGTTAATTGAAAATCTTTTACGAGAGTATCTATACTTCATGATGAAGAGGGGGATTATAATGGTGAAAAAATGTGTTGATTATGTTGGAAGCCTCCTTACTATGCTGGCATGCAGCCCTCTGACTGCATATGCGTCAGAGGGTGCGGCAGCGGCAAAGCCGATACCAATGTGGCTCTGCATTCCATTTGCAGGACTATTATTCTGCATTGCAGTACTTCCATTGGTGAAGGGAGAATGGTGGGAATCCCACCAGCCGCTGGCTGTTGCATTCTGGTCGCTTTTGTTTATACTACCCTTTGGTACCTTATATGGGGTGGGAACAGCATTAGAAACGGTGCTGGAATGCCTGGTCAATGATTACCTGACATTTATCGTATTGCTGTTCGGGCTCTTCTGCGTAGCCGGTAATATCACGATGGAGGGTGACCTTGCGGGTTCTCCGAGAGTGAATATCATACTGCTGACGATTGGTACATTGCTGTCAAGCTGGATTGGGACGACAGGGGCGAGTATGTTGATGGTACGTCCGGTGATTAAGATGAATGCATGGAGAAGAAACCGATCGCATATTCTGGTATTTTTTATCTTTCTGGTATCCAATATCGGAGGGTGCCTGACGCCTATCGGAGATCCGCCGTTATTAATGGGATTCTCCAGAGGGGTTCCGTTTTTCTGGAGTCTGCATCTGTTTCCGATCATGTTGTTTAATATGGTGGTCCTTCTGGTTATTTTCTACTTTATTGATAGAAAACGTTACTGCCGGGATATGGCGAGAGGACGTAAACCTGATATCAGCAAACCGGGTACGAAGATCCAGATCCGTGGACTGCACAATCTGATCTTTCTGGTTATGATTGTAGCGGCGGTTGTCTTAAGCGGTGTGCTGCCGGACCAGCCCATGTTCCAGGATGCGGCAGGCAATGTAAGAGGAATCCACATATTTGGGGAAGTGGCGTTAAGCTTTCCGGCGATTATAGAGATTCTGATTATCCTTGTGGCGGCGTTTCTGTCATTTAAGACTACCGACCCGGTGATCCGTAAGAAGAACCACTTTACCTGGGGCGCGATACAGGAAGTCGGCACATTGTTTATCGGAATCTTTATCACCATGCAGCCGGCGCTGGCGATACTTAAGGGAATGGGCGCAGGACTTGGAATCACGGAGCCGTATCAGATGTTCTGGACTACTGGTGTCTTGTCAAGTTTCCTTGATAATACGCCGACCTATCTGGTATTCCTGACTACGGCAGGGGCGATCGGGTTCACCGAGGGACTTGTCACGACACTTGGAACGGTACCAGTGAAGGTGCTGACAGCAATCTCCTGTGGCGCGGTATTCATGGGTGCGAATACTTACATAGGAAATGCGCCGAACTTCATGGTGAAGGCGATTGCGGATGAAAATGGTATCCATATGCCGTCTTTCTTCCGTTACATAGGCTGGTCGTTGATGGTTCTGGTTCCGGTATTTCTGCTTGATACATTGATATTTTTCCGATAAGGAGGGACTTTTAGATGGCAAATGAAGAGAAGAATTTAAGAGAGCTTGCCGGACGCATCTATGATCTGGATGAAGAGGTCTATAGAGAGCTGGGTTCCTCTCTGGGACGTGTATTCAATGGAAAGAAGGAAGACTGCATCGAGGAGACTGTCCGGATGATGCATGAACGAAATCAGGCTTATATCCTGAGGAGTGAACTGGCTCTGATCAGTAATATGGCGCGGACGATTCCTGACCGGGCACGCAAGCGTCAGATTATGATGAAATATGATGAGATATTAAAAGAAGTGACGGGACTTCCGACCAGCTTCATCAAAGGCGATATTCTGGATCAGAAGATGGCACAGCTTAATTCACTGAATCTGAGATCGCGTTTTTCTGAGAACGATCATCTCATCATCTGTATCGGCAGGACTTATGGCTGCGGCGGAAGTGAGATTGGTTTTACATTGGCAGATACATTGAAGATCAATTATTATGATGTGGAAATCTTTGACGAGGTTCTGAAGCGATTGGAGGCAGAGAAGACTTCTGTCCGTGACCGGGGCGGATATCCCTATAAGAAAGGGGAAAAAGACGATCGTCAGTATCTGAATGAGATGCCTGCGTTTGCACCGGCGAAGAAGTCAACATTAAAGGAGAAATTTCAGGAGTTCAACAGATATCACGGTCTGCCGAAGAAGGATGCAGTATTCTTCAACCAGAGCGATCTGTTGTGCGATATGGCGAAGAAGGAAGATTTCGTGGTGATGGGACGATGCGCAGATGCAATCCTGACCAATAACAGGATTCCGCATATCAGCATCTTTATCACGGCGCCGTTAGAGCAGCGGATACATCGGATTATGGAGGTTCACAGAGCCGAGAATGAGAAGAAGGCACGGCGTCTGCTTATGAAGCTTGATAAGGCACACGTGAAATATTATAAGTATTACACAGGCCGCAACTGGGGAAAGGCAAGGAATTATGATCTGTGTATTAACAGTGCAAGCTATGGGATACAAGGGTCTGTGGATTTGATTATGAGGATGATCAATAAGGAAGATAAATAGTTAATAAAACCAGTCGAGCATTGCTGTACGACTGGTTTTTTGATACCATCGTATGCAAAATGAGCCAGTGGCAGGCATTTTGTATATCATCGTATACAGATTTGGCACATTTCTAATTATAAAGAAAGATGTTCTTTGATTCCGTGTATGACATGGTACAATATATAGTGAGTTGTCATTGATGGAGAGAAAAAAGGAAAGGAATGCAGGATTATGAATGTGACTGAGGTGAATTACGCAGTTCCCCAGAAGAAAGAGAAAGTGAGCAAAGAACAACAAGAACTTCACAGAAAAGAAACGGAGAGCGAGTTTTATTTTCAATGTGTAAGGAGGTTAAGGTCAGACGCAGGAAAGAAGCATGTTCTGTTCGAGAAATCGGAGACTAAGTCAGGTGTAATGGGGAATAAGACGCTGGCGGAAGCGGCAGGATATAGTCTGGATATTGAGGGAAGCTTAGGTTCTGGTGAAACGGGTGAGCTGACAGAGGAACAGATAGAGGAATTAAAAGAGCAATATGATGTGGAGAATATGACGGCGGAAGAATATCATGCCCTGTTAAAAGACTTAGTAGACATGAAAGTCTTAACCGCGACAGAGGCGAAGATGCAGTTTACACGGCAGATACCTCCATGCTCAGCGATGTTGGTGCCTTATGATGGAGACCCTGAGGAGAGGAGCAGAATGTATCGGGGGAATTATCTGATGAAGTCAAAGAAAGACAAGGATTATACGGAATACTTATTAGACATGATACAGAAAGGAACGTGCCAGATCAGTCCGCCGGACTCTGCGGATGCCGTACGAAGATTCTACGAGAAAGAGAGGGAATATAAGAAAAAGATAGAAAACGTACTCATGCAATTGCAGAGGAACTCATCCAAAGCGGACGCTGTGAGAGTGTAAAGTCAGGCAGCAAAGCTTTAGGAAAATTCCATAGCCATTGGCACATTTTTAATTTTAAAGAAAGATGTTCTGTGATTTTATGCATGACATGGTACAATATAAAAGTGGGTGTCAGGATATGCCCGATGATTCGATATACTAGTTTTTAGTTCCTGTATACCCACAGACTCAAAAGGAAGGAGATTTAAAAGAAAGGAGGAAGGCTATGCATGAAATGGAAAAATGTATATTAAGCGCCATAGCAGGCGGATGATGCCAGTGAGGAGAAATGAGAAAGGAATGTTGGATTGCAGGAATCCGCACAGTGTTATGGACTCTTATGAGAATAACATCAGTTATGAACGACCGATTAACTGAACCGGGATGAATCAATCCATGCATAAGGCAAAGTGAGGGATATGCTATGGATTACATACGTGCGGCAGAAATCTTGCCGCAGGAATTAATTGAACAATTACAACAATACGTGGATGGCGCCCTGATATATATTCCCAAAAAAGAGGAGGATAAGAAGATCTGGGGAGAGAGGACGGCCACCAGAAGAGAACTTGCAAGACGAAACGCCAGGATCTATGAGGAGTTTATGGAAGAGCGTACAGTTAAGGAACTGGCAGAGGAATATTTTCTGGCAGAAAAAAGTATCCAGCGGATCATCCGTCAGGAAAAATTAAAGCGGAACTCCTGTTTATGAGCAAAAATGGTTGCGTTTTGCGAATGGCGTGGGCGAAACTGTTACACATCGTGCAGGAGGAGGGATATAAAGATGCAGATAGAACCTTATAGTCAGGCATCAGGCATATATGATAGCAGGCAGAGAATACCGGCGCTGGCTTCTGGATTTCAAGAACAATTATCGATGCGCAGAGAAGAAGCACAGAGAATAAAGACACAGACACGGAGAATCCCTGATAGTCAATTCGGAAACAGTGGAATTTTTAGTGGGTATTCCAAGTCGGCAGAAAGTAAGTGGAATGAGGGACTAAAGCAGACAGCGGTGTATCCGGCGGCGCTTTATCAGGCGTATTTGAATGGAGAGCGCTTTATGATGGATGGTGATATCCAGGAAGGATATGAAGGCTGCTATACGATAAATCCGCTGACGAATGAGCTTCATTTCAGGTCTCCAGGATATGGAATAAATGGTCTGGGATACGATTATTGGCTGGCACAGAATGCATTTCGAAGTTATAATCCTTATTACTCGGCCGAAGAAAGACAATTGCAGCTTCAGTTAATGAAAAACAAAGAGTGTTTTCTGGAGCTTGCGAAGGAATTGTCAGTATCTAAAGAAAATGGGATATCTAACGGACTGGATATCTTAGGAACAGAAGCGCCGGATGAAGTGAAAGAGGCATGGAATAAAGCTGAGAAGGAGGCCGGAGTCAATGGCATGGCAATGAATTCGAAGGGAATGCTTACACAGATTACGAAGTTATTTGTTATGTCACTTGAGAGTAAGCAGAGTGGAGACAGACAAGATATATTGGGCAGTACGGTATCTTCAGCGAAAGCTGCAGTTCAGAATGCACTGAACCGCCTGGGTACGCCTCAGAATAATGAGGAGAAAAAAGAAAAGTTATTTTATGAAGCATTTTTGCGGTATCTGTAGGTTCTTCGGAGCTCTGTGAAAAACAAAAAGAATATTCTCAGAAGCCGGCAGAGATGAAAAGTAAGGTCATCGTAATGTGAGTAAAGATGAGTAAAGAGGCTGATGCAAAAGCAGTTGTTTTGCATCAGCCTCTTGTTTTCTGTAATATGTTATGTACTGATACATGTATATTCAGAAATGATCTTGAAATAATAGATATTGTTCATACGTTAAATCTCTACCAGATACCGGACCATAGAAAGCATCTTGTCTGTAAAGATATCCGTGGGAAGTCCGGGATCCTGACACTTTTGCTCCAACAGATATTTTAGATATCCGACGGTGATGTCATTTACCATGTCAAAGTTTTCCGCTGTCAGGCGGGTATTCTCAACTTCTATCAATGGGCGTAGGAGCAGGCTGCATCGCTCATAGATATCTTTTCCAAAATACATACTCTGGATATCCTCGCGATAGACAGCTTTTTCGTTCGGGAACAGATCATAATATCGTTCAAATATTCTTGTCAGGTCATCGCTGTGTTTCCCGAAAAAGAAATTATAAAAGATGGTTGGCTTTTCAAAAGCTGATTCAGAGAAGAACCTCCAGATAGAAAGAAAGTTTTCGTATGTGGACACATTCTTATTATTCTGCCCGGCAAGGGCGGTGCTGTAGCCATTGAAGTATTTCAGAGAGGCCAGAAGAATTAATTCATCGACATCCTTAAAATATAAGTAGATCGTAGAGTTGTGAAATCCGGCCTTTTCAGCAATCTTCCGTATTGATAATTTTTTTAGGCCCTCCGTCTCGATCAATTCCTGTGCAGCTTCGATAAAACGAATCGTATTCTGTTGTCTTAACAAATCTTTTTCTTGTTCCATATATAACTCCTGTTTACCTTTCGGGCATATGGATTTCCGCCAATAAGACCTGCCCGTCTGGGCATCCGGTAATGTATGACTTTCGGCGGTTGGGATTTGCCCGATAAAGGTTCGTTTTCTTTCCTAATTATAACATATCTGGTTACGGATTTGTAAAATTTATTGATAGAATCTATAAGTGAAAAAATTAAACTGAAAAAATGCATTCATTTATAGAAAAAACCTTGACAATAAGCGCGCTTATCTATATCTTATGCCATATAATATAT
>CANSLW010000124.1 GCA_947647815.1 uncultured Dorea sp.
TGCGGGCGGGGGGACAGGCGTTGAGGTCTGGATCGTGAATCCTGCAATGGAGTCGACAGCGTCTAAGATCTGCGCGGAGGTATCCGGAACACTCGGCATCAAGAACCGGGGTGTTAAGTATTCCAACAATCTGTATGTGCTGAATCATACGATAGCACCTGCATTGCTGATAGAGTGTTGTTTCGTAGATAACCAGACAGATTATAACCAGTGGAATATCCAGAAGTGTGCGGATGCCATCTGCAGGGCATTGACTGGCAGAAGCGTTGCAACCGCAACGGCAGCCTGGGTAAAGGATAGTGTCGGATGGTGGTACAGGAATGCAGACGGAAGTTATCCGAAGTCTCAATGGCTGAAATTAGATACCTGGTATTATTTCAATGCAAAGGGTTATGCTCTGGCAAATGAATGGCTGTACTACAAGAACAAGTGGTATTACCTCAAGAGCGATTGCAGAATGGCTGTTGGATGGGTTCGGGCAGACGGTTACTGGTATTACCTTGGCAGTGACGGTGCTATGCTGGATGGATGGCAGCAGGTAAGTGGCAAATGGTATTATCTGGATAAAGATGGAGAAGACCGGCCACACGGCGCTATGGTGACCGGGGCATTAAGGGACGGCGATTATGATTATTTCCTGGAAGATTCCGGCGTTATGGTGACTGGATGGCAGAAGATTGGAGGAGACTGGTATTACTTAAATGAGAAGAATAACTGTCAGCCAGTCGGGAGTATGATGAAGAATCACTGGCAGGATGATTATTATCTGAAAGATAACGGCTGTATGGCCAGAGGTGAGACGCTTGAGATCAGCGGAGAGAAGTATCGGTTTGGTGTCGATGGGAAAGTAGAAAAATAACTGTGATAAATAAAAATCAGCCGTTATGCATACCAAAAATCATAACGGCTGATGTGAACTCCATAACCCCATAAGCAATGTACATAATCATGAGAATAAAAATATTATGAACATGATTAGTATACCCTATGTGTTATAAGCTGTCCAGAAAAAGTGAACGGCAAAATTCGACTTTCTAAATGAATTTGTGGGGCAAAAATGGGGCAGGTAGCGTTATCACATGAATTATTTTGATAATGGGAAACCGCGCAAAACCCTATTTTTGCGGATTATAATATATGATAAATCGTGTGAATAGTCCCATCTTCCGCATCAAGGAACGATAAATCTTGGATGATTAGGATTTATCGTTTTTTTGTTGCATTAAAGTAACTTACAATGCTTCCATAGTTTCATTTGTTATCTGTTTACTACGAAAAAGTGCCGAGGAAAGAGAGATTTTACTCACTTTTTTTGTCGAGATGCTATATTGCATTCATGAAATACATTCTATATAATGGAAAAAGTTTTTTCATATACAATGAAAAGAAAAATTATTTGGGAGGATGTGAATCATGAATCGAGACATGACAACAGGAAGACCGACGAAGATAATATTAAATTTCACGCTTCCTATCTTTGTTGGAAATGTATTTCAACAGTTTTATAGTATGGCAGATACGATTATCGTTGGAAAATTCGTGGGGAACTCGGCATTAGCCGCAGTAGGAGCCTGCGGGACGCTGATGTTTCTTATATTAGGTTTTTTGATGGGGATGACAGCCGGCTTTACGGTTGTGACGGCACAGCATTATGGAGCGGGCAACCAGAGGGCGATGAGGCGGTCAGTAGTATCGGCGGCACTGTTATCTGCAGTAGTATCAGTTATGTTCACCGTGCTGAGCATGCTTTTGATGAAAAACATTCTGAGATGGATGAATACGCCGTCGGATATGTTTGGTCAGGCATATGGATATATCATGGTAATCTGCGGCGGGATTGCCGCCCAGGTGCTGTATAATCTGCTGGCGAGTATTTTGAGAGCTGTCGGAGACAGTAAACGTCCATTGTATTTTTTGTGCCTGTCGGCAATCCTTAATATTTTACTGGATTTGTTATTTATCATTGTATTTCGTCTTGGCGTGGCAGGAGCAGCGTATGCGACCGTGATATCCCAGGGAATATCGGGTGTCTTATGTCTGGTTTATATTGCGAAGAAGGTTCCGGAACTGCATCTTCAGAAGGAAGACTGGAAGATAGACTGGAATCTGGCAAAATGGCAGATGAAGATAGGATTTCCTATGGCGTTCCAGTATTCGATTACCGCAATCGGAACGATTGTGGTACAGTCGGCGCTGAATACGCTGGGAACCGTGGCTGTTGCAGGCTTTTCAGCAGCGACAAAGATTGAGCAGATTGTAACGCAGGCGTATGTTGCACTGGGAACAACGATGTCAACCTATTGTGCGCAGAATATAGGAGCGGGAAGAATCGACAGAATCAGGCAGGGTTTTCGAAGCGCTACATGGATTGGAGAAATCTATGCTGTTTTCACTGGTATCCTGGTTTTCTTTGCAGGTAAATATATGACGGTATTGTTCGTGTCCCAGAATGTAAGTAAGATTACGGCTTATGTGGATACGCTTTTACATTGTGTTGCAGTTTCATTTGTCTTTCTTGCAATTGTCAATGTGTACCGGAATGGAATCCAGGGAATGGGGTATGGCATTATGCCGATGATGGCGGGTATTGCAGAGCTGATAGGCAGATGTGGAGCTGCACTAATCGCGTCTCACTTCGGAAGTTATACCGGGATTTGTCTGGCAAGTCCGGCGGCATGGGTGCTGGCATCGGGGCTTTTGGTAGTGATGTATTACTGGATTATGAGAAAGTACCGGTTAAAAGGAATGTTGAATCAGAGTGCAGAAGAACGCACGCCTGCATGGAAGAAGAGATATACGTAATAAAAGAGTAACAGTTCAGTCTACGCCATTCGCAAAACGTACCTACGGAGCTTCTTAGCTGCTGCGCAGCTATTTTGCTCATAAACGGGCGTTCCACTCATCACCAGCTTGACATGCTCATTCATGCAGGCATGATTCGTCTGTCAAACTGGTGATGGCTGAACTGTTACATAAAATAAGAATGGAAAATGGGAATCTTGCACTTAGCATATTCCCTTTTTTATTTTCATATGATATAATTTACCATAGCGTGAAAGTATAAAGACAAGGCCAAATAAGGAGTATAAACTTATGAAGAGAGTATTATTGAAACTCAGTGGTGAAGCGCTCGCAGGGGATAAGAAGACTGGGTTTGATGAAGCAACCTGTATGGGTGTTGCCAGACAAGTGAAAAAGCTGGTAGATGAAGGAATTCAGGTTGCTATTGTGACAGGCGGCGGTAATTTCTGGCGGGGCAGGACCAGTGAGACGATTGACCGTGTGAAAGCAGACCAGATAGGGATGCTTGCTACCGTCATGAATTGTATCTATGTATCAGATATTTTCCGTTATGTGGGGATGAATACGGAAGTATTTACACCATTTGTATGTGGTGCGTTTACGACACTGTTTTCAAAGGATGCGGCAACAGCAGCGCTTAAGGAAGGCAAAGTAATTTTCTTTGCCGGCGGAACCGGGCATCCGTATTTTTCAACAGATACAGGAGCAGTGCTTCGTGCGATAGAGATTGAGGCGGATGCGATGTTGCTGGCGAAGGCGATTGACGGCATCTATGACAGCGATCCGAAGGTGAATCCAGAGGCGAAGAAATACGATGAGATTTCAATTCAGGAGATCATAGACAAGAAGCTGATGGCTGTAGATTTGACAGCGTCTATCATGTGTCTGGAGAATAAGATGCCGATGCTGGTATTCGGATTGAATGAAGAGAATAGTATTGTAGAGACGATGACAGGAACATTTACAGGAACAAAAGTGACTGTATAAGAATAAGGGAGGAATTATCCATGAATGAAAGACTAAATGTATATGAAGAAAAGATGACAAAGACTATGGCGAATCTGGATGGTGAACTGGGAGCTATCAGGGCCGGACGTGCGAACCCGAATGTATTGAACAAGATTAAGGTGGATTATTATGGAACTCCGTCGCCGATTCAGCAGGTGGCTAACGTATCCGTGCCGGAAGCACGTATGATTCAAATTCAGCCATGGGAGAAGAATATGCTGAAAGTAATCGAGAAGGCAATTCAGGTATCTGATCTTGGTATCAATCCGACTAATGACGGAACCATGATTCGTCTGGTATTCCCGGAGCTGACAGAGGAACGTAGAAAAGAGCTCGTGAAAGATGTCAAGAAGAAAGGCGAAGCAGCTAAGGTTGCTATCCGTAATATTCGCCGGGACGGAAATGATGCATTGAAGAAACTGAAAGGAACAGAGGTTTCTGAGGATGATATTAAGGATATGGAGACAGAGCTTCAGAAGTTGACAGACAAATTTGTAAAAGAAGTTGACAAAGCTGTAGAAAGCAAATCCAAGGAAGTAATGACTGTTTAATAATAGGAGGGGGACAGATCAGAAGCCTGTGTGCAAGGTCTGTCCTTCATTCTTGTCAATATGGCATTTGTTCTTTGTATGCCGAGGATGTGGAAAGGAGATGATCACATGAACGTGCCACAACATATTGCAATAATTTTAGATGGAAATGGACGTTGGGCGAAGGCAAAAGGTATGCCTCGGAATTATGGGCATGCTCAGGGAAGCAAGAATGTGGAGCGTATCTGTGAAGATGCATACCGTATGGGTGTGAAATACTTGACTGTGTATGCATTTTCTACGGAAAACTGGAGCCGGCCGAAGGACGAGGTAGATGCGCTGATGAAGCTTCTGCGGAATTATATGAAGACCTGCCTTAAGACAGCGGCGAAGAATGATATGAAGATCCGGGTTATTGGTGATGTGTCGAGGCTGGATGAAGATATCAGGAACAGGATTGCAGAACTTGAGGAGGCTACGAAGAATAATGGCGGACTGAATTTTCAGATTGCCATTAATTATGGAAGCAGGGATGAGATTATCCGGGCAGTGAGGGCACTTGCGAAGGATTGCATAGAAAATAAATTTGCTCCGGAACAGATTGATGAAGAAGCATTTGAGAGTTATCTGGACACTCATGATATTCCGGATCCGGATCTGTTGATCCGTACCAGCGGAGAATTGAGGCTGTCGAATTATCTTCTGTGGCAGCTTGCGTATACTGAATTCTATTTTACAGATGTTCCGTGGCCTGATTTCACAAAAGAAGAACTGATGAAGGCAATTGAACATTATAATGCCAGAGAACGGCGTTATGGCGGGGTAAAGGAGGAATAGATCCAGAATGTTTAAAACAAGGCTGATAAGTGGAATTGTATTAGTTATTGTGCTGATTGTAACGGTGGGATATGGGCAGGCGGTTTTGTTTGCCTTGCTTGGCGCGGTCAGCCTGATTGGTATGAAGGAATTGTATAAAGTGGTCAATGTGCAGAACAAAATATTGGGATTTGCAGGATATTTGGCGGCACTTCTTTATTATGGACTGATTTGGACGGGGCATATGGAATATATGACTATGCTCTCTATATTATTTCTTGTTGCGGTCATGGCGGTGTATGTATTTACATTTCCGGCATTTCATGCGGAGCAAGCGATGACGGTATTCTTTGGATTCTTCTATGTGGCTGTGATGCTTTCTTTTGTATATCAGACTCGAATGCTGCCAGACGGCGGCGTGGTAGTGTGGCTGATTTTCTTAAGCTCATGGGGATGTGATACCTGTGCTTATTGTGTGGGAGTTTTGTTTGGTAAACATAAGATGGCGCCAAAACTTAGTCCGAAGAAATCCATAGAAGGTGGAATTGGAGGAATTGCCGGAGCTGCTCTTTTAGGTGCGTTGTTTGCTCTTGCCATGAATCAGTGGGGCAAAGCAGAAGCAGACCTGCTTCATTATGCCGTGATTTGTGCTGCTGGCGGTGTAATCTCACAGATAGGCGATCTGGCAGCTTCTGCTATTAAGCGGAATCATGATATTAAGGATTATGGCAAATTAATCCCAGGACATGGTGGTATTCTGGACCGATTCGACAGCGTAATATTTACGGCACCGGTCATCTATTATCTGGCAACTTTTTTTGCAGGTAATATTTGATAAAATATCCATATATTAATAAAGAGAGGTAATCTATGAAGAAAATAGCTATCTTAGGTTCAACAGGCTCTATTGGAACCCAGACACTGGATGTGGCAAGGGAAAATGGAGACATTGAAGTCTTAGGCCTTGCGGCTGGAAGTAATATAGATCTTCTGGAAGAACAAATCAGGGAGTTCCGCCCGGAACTTGCGGCTGTATGGTCTGAAGAAAAGGCACAGGAGCTTAAGCAGCGCATTGCAGACACGAATACAAGGGTCGTGTCCGGAATGGATGGGCTTCTAGAAGTATCGACGATGAAAAATACGGAGATACTAGTGACGGCGATTGTGGGAATGATAGGGATACGTCCTACCATCGAGGCAATTAAAGCAGGGAAAGATATTGCTCTTGCCAATAAGGAGACATTGGTCACGGCGGGACATATTATCATGCCGCTGGCTTTGGAGCATCAGGTATCCATCCTTCCGGTGGATAGTGAACACAGCGCAATTTTTCAGTCCCTTCAGGGAAATAAAGCAAAATCAGTTCACAAGATATTGCTGACAGCTTCGGGAGGACCATTCCGGGGAAAGAAAGAAGAGGATCTGATGGAGATTCGGGTAGAAGATGCACTAAAGCATCCTAACTGGTCTATGGGGCAGAAAATTACTATTGATTCATCGACTATGGTGAATAAAGGCCTGGAAGTGATTGAAGCAAAATGGCTGTTCGGGGTTGATGTGGACCAGGTGCAGGTTATAGTTCAGCCTCAGAGTATTATCCATTCCATGGTGGAATATGTGGATGGGGCGGTGATAGCACAGCTTGGGACACCGGATATGAAGCTGCCAATCCAGTATGCTTTGTATTATCCTGAGAGAAGGTATCTTCCAGGAGAACGGGTGGATTTCTGGAGTCTTGGAAAACTAGAATTCGAAAAGCCGGATATGGATACATTCTATGGCCTTAAACTGGCATATGAAGCAGGAAGAACAGGAGGGTCGCTCCCGACAGTATTCAATGCGGCAAATGAACTGGCTGTCAGTCAGTTCCTGAAGCGGGAGATTAAGTATCTTGAAATTGTAGAGATCATTGAAGATTGTATGCAGGCGCACCAGATTATTGAGAATCCGACTCTGGAGCAGATACTTGATACAGAGACAGCCACATATGACAGGATTAAAAGTAGGAGGTAACTCGTAAGTTGGGTATTATATTAGCAATCATTATCTTTAGTTTTATTGTATTCTTCCATGAACTAGGGCATTTTTTGCTGGCAAAGAAAAATGGTGTGGATGTGCAGGAATTTGCAATCGGAATGGGGCCGGCGCTGTATTCTCGTGAATATAAAGGGACGAGATATGCTGTCAGGATTTTTCCAATTGGTGGTTTTTGCGCCATGGGAGAGGACGATGAAGTGACAGATTCACCGGGGAATTTTAACAACAAATCTGTATGGGCAAGGATATCTGTGATAGCGGCAGGACCGATTTTTAATTTTATCCTGGCTTTTATAGTAGCAGCAATTCTGACTATCATGGTAGGGTATGACTTGCCGGAAGCAGGAGAAGTGGAAGAGGGATTCCCCGCGGCAGAAGCTGGGATACAGGCTGGAGATACTATTGTGAGACTAGATGGGAAAAGAATTCATTTTTTCCGAGATATTAGTGCATATAACCAGTTTCATAATGGGGAAAAGGTGGAAGTGACCTATCGCCATGATGGAAAGGATACAACTGTTACACTTCAGCCGAAGAAGGATGAAGAGCTGGGTTACTATCGCCTTGGAATCTCATCAGCCGGAAATACGGATGCGAATGTTCTGACGGCGCTGCAGTACGGTGCATATGAGGTGAAGTTTCAGATTGATATTATGATAGAGAGTCTTAAGATGTTGGTGACCGGTCAGATTGGCCTGAATCAGTTATCTGGCCCGGTGGGAATTGTAGATGTGGTAGACAGTACTTATAAAGAAAGCAAATCTTATGGAGGATTTATAGTACTGGCACAGCTTTTGAATATCGCAATTCTTCTGTCAGCCAACTTAGGCGTTATGAACCTGCTGCCTTTGCCGGCGTTGGATGGGGGAAGACTGGTATTCTTGTTCGTGGAAGCGATAAGAAGGAAGAGAATTCCTCCAGAGAAAGAAGGATATGTGCACTTGGTGGGAATTACGCTGTTGATGGTATTGATGGTGTTTGCGATGTATAATGATATCAGAAGGATATTTTTCTAGAGTATAACTTTCACTTGACTTAGAGCATACTCCAGATGTTACACTATCAGAGACGTATTGTATTTGACAGGGCAAAGGACGAAGGTGAGCGCATGACAATCTCAGAAGTAAGTAAAAAGTATGGAATCTCACAGGACACACTCAGATATTACGAACGTGTGGGTGTGATTCCTCCCGTACACCGAATGAAAAACGGTTTGAGAGATTATACCGAGGAGGATTGTGGATGGGTGGAACTTGCAGGATGTATGAGGCGCGCCGGACTCCCTGTCGATGCATTGGCTGAGTATGTCAGGCTTTGTCAGGCGGGAGACGGAACTTTTAAGGAAAGACGAGACCTGCTGCTTCGGCAGAAGGGGCAGCTTGCCATGCAGATGAAAGCGATGGAAGAAAGCATGGAACGGCTGAATTATAAGATTTCTTGTTATGATAAAGCAGTTAAGACAGGTCAACTGGTTTGGGATTAAGTTATAAACAAAGAAGAAGGAGGATGAGAATATGGTTTATAAGAAATTTCAGGATTTAGAATTATCTGCACTTGGGATGGGCGCAATGCGTCTTCCGGTTATCGATAAGAATGACGAGAAGATTGACGAATCAGCGGCGGCTGAGATGGTGAAATACGCGTTTGAACAGGGGATTAATTATTTTGATACGGCATGGGGATATCACAGCGGTAATTCTGAACTGGTGATGGGAAAGATATTGAGCGGATATCCGCGTGAGAAGTTCTATCTGGCAACAAAGTTCCCAGGATATGATCTTTCTAATATGACGAAGGTTGAAGAGATTTTTGAAAAACAGTTGAAAAAGTGTCAGGTATCGTATTTTGATTTTTATCTGTTCCATAATGTATGTGAAATGAATATTAATGAGTATCTGGATAAGAAGTATGGCATCTTCGAATACCTGATGAAGCAGAAGGAGAACGGAAGAATCCGTCATCTGGGCTTCTCTGCTCACGGCAGCTGTGAAGTAATGAGACGTTTCCTGGAAGCTTATGGAAAGCATATGGAATTCTGCCAGATTCAGTTAAACTATATAGACTGGAAATTCCAGGAAGCAAAAGAAAAAGTGGAGTTGTTAAAAGCGTATGATATTCCGGTGTGGGTAATGGAGCCGGTCCGCGGCGGGACACTAGCTTCACTTTCTGATGAGAATACAGAGAAGTTGAAGGCATTACGTCCGGATGAGAAGATTCCGGCATGGGCATTCCGCTTTATCCAGACGATACCAGAAGTGGTAGTGACACTTTCCGGTATGTCGAATTTTGAACAGCTGGAAGAGAATATACATACCTTTGAAACTGAGAAACCGCTTGATTCCAAAGAAATGGACACTATTCTCGAGATTGCGGATAAGATGGCAGGCGGGGTGCCTTGTACGGCATGTCATTACTGTACGAGCCATTGTCCGCAGGGAATTGATATTCCATCTATGTTAAAATTATATAATGAGCATACATTTACCGGCGGAGGATTTATTGCACCTATGGCCCTTTCAGCAGTGCCGGAAGATAAGAAACCTTCTGCATGCGTGGGCTGCAGGAGCTGTGAAGCAGTCTGTCCGCAGCAGATTAAGATATCAGAGGTGCTGTCGGATTTTGTGGAGAAATTGAAGGCGTAGTGATATATATAGCTGGTGAGTAAAAAGGCAGGGGATTCCCCTGCTTTTTTAATATGGGCTTTAGCCTGTTGAGCATGGCGGAGTTTTTCGTGTTCCGAAAAATGT
>CANSLW010000125.1 GCA_947647815.1 uncultured Dorea sp.
TTGGAGTTTTCACCAAGTCTGCCCTCAAAGCAAAGCGCGTACTGGCGTTCTTTGAGGGCAGACTTGGTGAAAACTCCAAATACACAGGACGAATTCTTGCAGTCGGAATCGCTTATAACAAAAATGATAAATCAAAACGTCATGAATGTAAGGTAGAGATACTGCGGGAGCGTTTGAAATAGTAAAGTGGAGTAATCCCCCAGCTCAAGGGTTACTCCACTTCTGTCAATTTCTTCAGAATCTCACTTCCACTTTAAATAGATCCGCTTCTGTTTCTATCTTGAATTTGCCCTTCTGTAATTCCACAAAACTCTTCACAATCGCAAGTCCAAGCCCGGATCCTTCCGTATTTCTCGAGGTATCTCCCCGCACGAACCGTTCTGTAATCTCCTCGGCGCTAAAGTCAAGCTCTGCCGCCGACACATTCTTCATCCTGACAACGGCCTCCCCGTCTTCCTTCGCGATCTCAATATACACCCGTGTATGAGGCATCGCGTATTTGATGATATTCACAAGAAGATTCTCGAATACCCGGTAGGTTTTCTGGCTGTCAAGCGCCACGACCACCTTCTCTTCCGGATAGATACAGCGGAAATCCAGGTCCGCCCCCGCAATCTTATCCTCCAGTTCCAGTTTCACCTGCTTGAACAGATTTACCACGTCCACGTCCACGATGTTCAACGTCACATTCTTACTGCTCGCCTTGCTGACCTCGAAGAGATCCTCGATCAGGACCTTAAGCCTTAACGACTTTCTCTCAAGCACCTCGATGTAATCCTTCTGCTTCTTTTCATCCTTCTCGTCTTTTAGAAGGTTCACATAAGTAATGATTGCCGTCAGCGGAGTCTTAAGGTCATGGGAAACGTTCGTAATCAGCTCCGTCTTCATGCGCTGGCTCTTCACTTCCTCATCCACCGCTTTCTTGAACCCCTTCTGAATCTTCTGGATTTCCTGCTTGAATGGACTGAATATCCCCAGATCTTCCGTAATCTCTACTTCCAGGTTCCCCTTGGCAATCTCGCCGGTCGCTTTAAGAAGGACTGCGTATTTCTCCTGCAGATCGTTAAAATATTTCCGAAGCAGTAAGAACAATCCTACAGAATAAATGACCAGAACCATAATTCCTCCAAGCCACATCGTACAGATGACTGCAAGAATTATAAAGTTCACTGCTACAATCCTAAGGATTGTCTGGGTATTCTTCTCACTTAGATCAATCCTGTCCAGGAAATGATAACAACGGCCAAACCACTCCCTGACCCATCCGGTCACATATTTCCATGCTCTCTGGATATATCTCCAGTAACGGACACAGAGCATCCGTTCTTTCATATAGGTCCGTGCTCCCATCGTATACACCTGCCTTACACACGTCGCCGCCCAGAATGTAACGGCGAATACAAAGGTCCATATAAGAAAATCAACAAAGTCCGGGATTCCTCTGGAACGGTCTGCGATCCACCACATCTTATTCCCAAGTATATCCATCATGACAAGAAATACGACTGCTACAATCTCGAACGGCATATGAAAGATTACCATGTCCTTCAGATTCCAGAATCGTAAGAAAGGCAGAGCCCATGCCAGGATCACCACAATCAGCATCGTGACCAATGCAATATTCCGCATGGAATCCATTGCATAATCCGCATAGACATGAGAGTAGTTATCCAGATAAGACTCAAGGTTTTCTTCCGTCATCGCATAGATATAAGTCCGGTTTTTCGGCTTCTCCAGATGGATGGTTTCCCACTCTTCATAATCTTCATTATAACGCTCCACATCCCAGTCAGAATCGTCATATTCATTGATAAGTTCCCTGAATGTGACACTTTGTTCAGACTTAAACTCTCCCGACTTAATCTGCACGTCCGGTTCTCCGTACTTGTCATAAGCAATGACGATTCCCACTGCAAAAGAAGACAGATTATTCTCTGTTACAGCGCTTTCAGAATCTGCAGTGCTTTTTGCCACATCCTTTCCGTCCTCATCCTTGACACGGTAATCAAGAAACGGGTAGATTCTTTCATACGACGCCATCTTCGAACTGTTCTCCTGCAGAATCGTCCTCACTTCCTCCGGATTCCGGTCCTCTCCGTTCTCTGTATTATAAAGGACATAACCCGCATCCAGAAAAGTACTTAAGAATTCCTCAGACGTAACACTGGCATGGCTGGCATTCTCTACATAATTTTCTGCAACTACATAGCAGTCCCAGTACTGGTTCATAACAAAGAATGCCGGCAGCACGATTGCCATAATAATTAGTATAATCGTTATCCTACGGTTGTTTTTCAATTTTGTATCCAACACCCCACACCACCTTCAAATATTTTGGATCTTTCGGATTAATCTCTATCTTCTCACGGATATTTCTCACATGTACCATTATAGTATCCGTATTTACAGCCCGTTCGTTCCACACACGCTCATAGATTTCGTCTGCGGAAAACACTCTTCCCGGGTTCTTCATCAGAAGAAGCAATATCTTGTACTCAATAGGCGTCAGCTTCACCGGCTCTCCGTCGACGAATGCCTCCACAGAGTCTTCGTTGATTTCGAGGCCTCCGATAGTATGAACGTTCGCCCCCTTATCCTTGCCGCCTAATTTCTCCAGGAACTTACGGTATCTGCGCATCTGAGAATTCACTCTGGCAAGAAGTTCCATCGGAGTAAATGGCTTCGTCACATAATCGTCCGCCCCCATATTAAGTCCCAGAATCTTGTCTACTTCCTCAGATTTGGCAGACAGGAAGATGACCGGGAAATCGTGCTTTTCCCTTAACTTGATCGTCATCTGGATTCCATCCATCCTCGGCATCATCACATCCACGATAGCAAGGTGGATCTCTTCTTTCTCTATAATTGCCAGACCTTCGATACCATCTGCCGCCTGGAACACCTCATATCCCTGGCTTCTTAGATATATCTCCACGCCTTCTCTTATCTCCTTGTCGTCTTCCACGACTAACACATGATTAATCTGATTTGTCTCCATTGCTGTCTTCTTCCTTTCTCTGTCATGTTTCATTATCAATGCATTAAAATCCCTGGCGGACACTGGCAGGCTGTCACACCATTATTATTAAACCGTACGGTAATCTTAGAAAATGTAAATCCTAAGCAAAGATACTCCACACTGTATCTCCCATAAAATATCCTGCTCCGATAAATATGGTATTCCACACCAGGACTCCCAGAACAGAACTCAATGTATACCTTCCGAACTCCATAGAAATCATCCCTGCCGGTATCGAGATTAAGGTACGCATCATCGGCACCAGTTTTCCAATGAACACTCCTACAGCTCCTTTCCTTCGAAGCGCTTCCATGTTTTTCTCAATTAATCCCCTCTGTTTCGGGAACTTCCTGACATAGAACCGGAAGAATGCGTCTCCGCCCAGTCTTCCCAGGAAATATAATATCCAGCTGCCCAAAAGTCCTGCTGCCACCGATAATATCATAACCATCGGGAAACTAATTGCTCCCTTCGCCGACCATACCCCTGCCAGCGGCATAATCACTCCTGCCGGGAATCCTGGAAGATTCATATATTCCAGCAAAACGATTACAAATACGAATATAGCCCCATACTGTGTAAAATACTGTGTAAGCATCTGAATCGACATAGATACATCTCCTCCTTTGTTTTCTGTAATTTACCTGGAAAACTTCCTCTGATGTTATCATCATAAAACAATTATTTATTGTCTCTTCTGATGTTATACATCATACTCTGGAAATCTTAAGAGAGATGTCATGATTTTCTAAAGATATTCTAAAGGTATATACAAAATGCTTGCCACCGGCAATCATTTTGCCTGAGATGGCATTAAAGAAGTTCCACCTGTGCGGTTGTAAGTCAACAACCCCGATGCAAGCATACGGAGCATCAAACAAGCAACAATGCAGAGCATCGGGGCAGGTGGAAAAAGTTTCTCATACCGTTTCGTTCAAATATATTCTTGACAGGGGAATCAACTTTTCCATCTCGGCTCTCATCCTCCCCGACATGATAACAGAGTCCTCCTGACAGACTTCTTCAATCGTTTTTGCTCCAAATATAAGGCTTGCAAGCGCCGCAATACTGATAGTTCCTTCTGCATTCTCATTCTTACCATCCATCAGCATCACACCTGAGAATTCTGTTCCGGTAAGCACAACACACCGGTTATTCTCTTCAATCAAAGGATCAGTCACACAAAAGCATACACCAATCAATGATCTAAGAGACAATGCCATCAGCATCCGCCGGACGTCTACAATCCTCACCATAATCTTAGGTATATCGTTCTCTTCCTCAGGATAATACCCCCGGCAATCTGTAATCTCTCCATCCTTACAATATATCTTAAGTTTACCGCCGTCACTTTCATATTCCCGAATGACTCTTTGATAATAAGTCTCATCCCGCAGGGCAAATACCTGATACTTTTCTGACAGGCGCCTGTTGGCTGCCTCCGCCAGTTCCCGGCAATCCGATGCCGCCGCATCTATAATAGTAATTCCCGGCAGTTCTTCATCTGCTTTGCAATAGAATTTTCCTTCCTGCTCATACACTGTCCGGAAATCGAAAGGCAGATAGATACTCTCCGAAGCCGGCATCAGAAAGGTAAAGGACTGTCCTGCCTGATACATGTCCCCAAGCGATTTCTTCAAAAGAGACGCCATGTATCCACGCTTACGGTACTCTTTCTGAGTCGCAACGGCCACGATATAGTTCACATCCTTACTGCTTCCGTTCACATACATACGATAAGGATTCAGATGAATCATGGACCGGATCTTTCCATCCTCTTCTATGACATAGATCTGGTTATCCCTGGTCTTCTCCGCATAATAATAATCTACAAATGAGGAACTGTCCTCATCAAACACTTCCTCATACAATCCTCTGCTATTCTGATGCTCCGATAACTCTAATTTCCTGATTTCCATACTCTCATTCCCTTCTTAGCCTGATATGAAATCTCAAATTGGACGTTTGCTTTCATCCGCTTTCAGATTAATATCCCGACTATCTTATTTTAAATTGGGACATCCGGCGCATCCCGCACATTTTTTCTCATCAGGACCAACTGCATAACTGCAGTTTTCAATCGTATCCAAGCCTGCGATCGCCTGTGCGGAGATTCCCTCCCCTCTTCCGGTAAATCCTAATCCTTCTTCCGTGGTGGCCTTAATATTCACCTGTCCGATATCAATATGCAAAGCCTTAGCTACATTGACGCGCATCTGTTCAATATGAGGTGCCATCTTTGGTTTCTGTGCGATAATCGTCGCGTCAATATTTCCGATCACATACAATTTTTCTTCAATCAATGTCCCCACATGCTCTAACAATTTGATGCTGGATATCCCTTTATACTGGGGATCGGTATCTGGAAAATGCTTTCCGATATCTCCCAGAGCCGCCGCGCCAAGTAAAGCGTCCATAATCGCGTGAAGAAGTACATCCGCATCCGAATGTCCTAAGAGCCCTTTCTCATATGATATCTTTACTCCCCCAAGTATCAATTCTCTGTCTTCCACCAGACGGTGGACATCATATCCCATTCCAACTCTCATTCATTAACACTCCTTTTGTATGCAAAAAAATCTGCCGTATGTTCCGATACCGGTTACAATTCAGGCAGATTTTTCATTACATTTTTCTTATTTTGCCAGAAATTCTTCAATCTCTTCAAGACTCTTTCCTGATGCCACTAAAAGTTCTGCTGCCTTCTGAATCTCGTCCTGTTTTTTCTGCTTTTCTACCATGGCATCATAACGAATCTTGTCCTTTTTTAACTGTTTTAAATTCGCCTTTTCCTGCTTCAGCTCTGCAGACAATACTTCAATCTTTTCCTCTGCTTCTTTGATCAATTCCGGATAGTTTTTCTCTACTACCTTTCTTCTTGCCATAATGAACGACCTCCATAATATTATGATTTTTATATTATTAAGATACCATTCATTGACAGAAGAGTAAAGTATAAATACAAAAATATAATGAAAATTTTGTGATAATTTTCGAGATTCTTCTCGGTGTTTTAGAATTGAACAAGTGCGCCAGTACGAGGCAATTCGTGTATCATGAGTATCAATATCGGTTATGCACATCTTCTGCAAAACACATCATATCTTTAATCTCAATTACTTTTCCATCATCAAGCATTGCCTTACCGCTCATCCGTCCGAATACCTGGTGCTGGTCAGTTTCTATAATCAACGCATTCGTCCTTGCCGCACGGTCAAGCACCGGCTTAAAATCCATCTCGAATCTTCCGTCACTGGACGTAAATTTCCACGGTTTCATATAATCATCTTCCGGAATATGGAATATGATATCATCTAACTTGTGAATCTTTCCATCGTAAATCAGTACATTTTCAGTAGCCGCAGAAGTATCGCCAAATCCATATCCGATATTAAATCCAAATGGTTTCCCGTCTATCATACAGTTACCAGATCCCCAATACCAGCGGTTATCATATGTCCAGACACCTCTTCCCCAGTCCAGAGTCCCGAAATCCGCCGCCGGATCAAACGTATATGTCTTCCCGTCATACCGCATCTGACCGCTTGCAGACATGCAGTTAATCTTTTGATTATAATAGAACGCAGTTTTCTTCTCTTTCCATGGTGTTGCAATTACCATCGTATCCATCTGTGGCTGGCGAAGCGTAATGTTACAGTCCAGTTCCTTTCCCTGGTAGAAATCTCTGAATTTGCACAGAATCCTTCTCTTCCCTTCTTCCTTACGGAATTCCACATGAAGACGTTTGTCATGATAGACCGTATCCCCTTCTTCGGATGTGGACGGAAGATGAAGCCTTCCCATCGGCATCGGATTTAAAAGCGTCTCCGTATGTTCCCAGCCTTCTTTAAAATTCAGCAATGACACAGACTGTAATCCGATATATCCATCGTCTGATATAGTAAATGCCCCTGCAAAGTCTTCATTTAACACAAGATAATAGTCCCATTCCTTGATACGGAATGCCGGGGCCTTAATCATAGACCGATCATATATCTGCAATAATTGTCTGGACCACCCCGGTTCTCTTAATGTACCGTCTTCATTCAATAATGACTGCCTCGTTGTTACTTCATGATTCCGCATTATATTTCCCCCTCTCTGGCATCTGCGCTTCGATCACGTATCTATCGTAACAATTCAGCCATCGCAAACCTGGGCTGAACTGTTACTATCTATGACCATTATAACAGATTGAGAGAGGATTTTTAAGAGGGGATTTACACTACAACCTTAATACAGACAAAGTTCTTTTCTCCCTGCTTGTCTACACTTGCGACAATCTCCCCATGGTAACGGCTTACCAGCATCTTCGCATTATACAATCCCAGGCCTCGTTTCCCCGCTTCTCCTTTAGTGGAATATCCTTTCTCAAAAAACCGGTGCAATTCCTCCATCTTTACATCTTCTACCTGGTTCTTTATCACGAACACCAGACGGTCATTCTCCGAATCCATCTCCATGATCACCTGATTCATTTCCTCAGTACATGCTTCGTAAGAATTATCAACCAGAGTTCCCACAATCTCTATCAGATGATGCTCCGAGATTCCGGATATGATTTCCAGGCTCTTTACCTCCACTTCTGTCTTAACATAAGAAGGCGCCCGCACGATCTTACTGTAAAGAAAACCTGCCAGAACCTTATCACTGATGCGAAGAAGAGGAAGATACCTTCTGCTCTCGTCGTCTTTCACTATTTCCATAATATAATCAGACTGGCGCGCCACCAGTTCCTCATAATTGCCTACCGTCAGATGCATGTTCAGGATTGCATTGATATGATTGTCGAATTCGTGTTGTTTGGCACGGATCTCCTTTACAAGCTCTTCCAGAGGCTTAATATAATGCTGATATAATTTTAATTCTGATTCTTTCTGCTGCATAAGAATATAGTTCTTACGCCAGTCAATGATCCCCCATATCTCAACCACGACCAGCAGCAGAAACATCGTGAAGATCCGGTAATCGAACGTCCCGCTGACCAGGAAATCTACGATCAGATAGACAGACACCAGCATTGCGATCACACAAAATATTCTGTATAAAAATCTCTTCGCCCAGCTAACCACTCACAAGCCTCCCTATCTCCGTCTTATAAGTCACACCAATTTCCACCACGTCCGTACAATCCTTTAATTTCACGATACGGTTTACCGTATCATAGTACTCCACTTCTCTTAGGTTTACGGCAAACATACGGTGACACTTAAGGAACATCCCCTCCGGGACCTTAGATAAGATCTGTTTTAACGTCACATAAGGAACATTCCAGTTTTCTTCCTTAAGATGCAGGCAGACTCCCCTGTGTATCGCTTCTATGTACCGGATATCCGCGCATTTCACCTGATAGTTCACTCCATCCCGCTTCACCACGATAGATGGCTCTTCTTCCTGTTTCTCCTTTGCAAGCACCTTTTGTACCACTTCCTGGACCTGTTCCGGCAGAAACGGCTTCATGATATACTGATAACAATGCAGCTCCCTGTAAGCCTGCATCTCCATTGCCCCCACTGCAGTAATCATGACTACAGGGGTGAACGTATACCGGAACTTCTCCCTGATCTCCCTTGCAAAGAGAATCCCTCCGATGTCTTCCCTGTCTTCTCCTCCCAGATTCACATCCAGAAGAAATAATCCATAATGGATATCCGCATCCAATAACTTTCTTGCCTCATCATAAGATGAGGCAGTATGGACGCAGACATCCCCGGAATACTCCATAAGAATCTTCTTAAGAGCCTCCATAGAAGCTCTGTCGTCCTCCAGGATCATTACATGCGTCATCATACCGCCTCCTACTATCACTATCGTTCTTTCTCTACGCTGCCCCTGACAGTTTTCTTACAGATACAGCATTACCTTCTTTCATGCCCTGCTATTCTATAATCTCTTTAGCGCTCTTTACCAGTCCTGCCAGACTCTGAATCTCTGACGGGATAATGATCTTGGTCGCTTTTCCGTCCGCCGCTCTTTCGAATGCTTCCAGACTCTTAATGGTAAGCACTGCCTCGTCTGCTCCTGCTTCCTTCAGGAAACGGATACCGTCTGCATTCGCCTGCTGTACTTTCAAGATGGCTTCTGCCTCACCTTCCGCCTCACGGATCTTGGCCTCCTTCTGTGCCTCCGCACGCAGGATTGCCGCCTGCTTCTCAGCCTCTGCATCCAGAATGGCTGATTCTTTATTACCTTCTGCAACCAGAATCGTAGACTTCTTCTCACCCTCTGCACGCAGGATTGCTTCACGCCGTTCACGCTCTGCCTTCATCTGCTTCTCCATCGCATCCTGGATTGCCGCCGGAGGGATGATATTCTTAAGCTCCACACGGTTTACCTTGATTCCCCACGGATCGGTCGCCACGTCAAGGGAGGCTCGCATCTTCGTGTTAATGGTCTCTCTTGATGTCAATGTCTGGTCCAGTTCCAGATCACCGATAATATTACGAAGCGTCGTCGCTGTCAGATTCTCAATCGCCATGATTGGATTCGCCACACCATAACAGAACATCTTCGGATCTGTAATCTGATAGAACACAACAGTATCAATCCTCATGGTAACATTATCCTTCGTAATTACCGGCTGCGGCGCAAAATCTACAACCTGTTCCTTCAAGTCAACTCTTCTTGCAACCCTGTCGATGATCGGCACTTTAAAATGAAGTCCGGTACTCCAGGTCGCCTGATATGCTCCTAATCGTTCCACAACCATTGCTCTTGCCTGAGGTACAATCTTAATACAAGAGATCAGAAGCACTAACGCAATCACTACTACAGCTACAACAACTATTAAACCAATAATACCACTACTCATTCCTATTCCTCCTCATATCTTCTTACAATTAACTTAACGCCTGATATGTTGACTACCTTCGCCAGTGTATCCGGCTCTAAGATGTCCTC
>CANSLW010000126.1 GCA_947647815.1 uncultured Dorea sp.
TAGTTCTTATCACGGAATTCTATTTTCCATAGACACAAGATTTTTTACAGCCTCAAATAGAGACCAGAAAGAACTGATACAGGAAAGGAATTCGTGCATCAGTTCTTTTTTGGGGTTCTATTTTTGCTTAGCAATTTCGTCAAGATTATTTGCCAAAGCAATAACATATGGATATTCCAATCTTGCAATAATGAAGTTAATATGCGGGTTTTCTTCACTGTCCTTTTGAAGAGGACGACTGTGGTCATTTAGAAAATTAATAAAAGCCTGCTTTTTTTCATCAATTAATTTGGCACAGCATCGAGAATTCTGACCACGTAGTGTTGTGCGGAGATTCTTCCCTGTATGTGTTATAAAAAAGTCGGATAATTCTAAGATATCATTTATCTTAGCATCAATATAACTTATTTCGGAGATTAGAAAAGCATTATTGCTTTTATTTTTTAGTTGCTTTGACCGTTTTGAAACGATTTCCGGAAACATATTATTAGGATATTCTTTTGCCTCTTTTTTATTGATTGCTCCTCGGTCGTATCCATAACCAAAGGCAAAGTTGTCATTTTTTATTAACTCTTCGAAAGAGGCGGCATTTTGAACTTTGCCGTGACTTTTTTTAAAGCATTCAGTCATATCCTTAAAAAAATCATCTAATGTTTTATTAGCTCGGTTATCCCAGTCCTCTTCGCGTGATTGGGTATACACATCATCCTTAGCGGATTTTGCATAAACGGGCGACGGTGTGTAGGGCATAATTACGTAACGTGGTCCTTGATAAGAGGAGTCGCCTGAAAGAAAATCAGAGTATGTTTTTGTATCGGTTGCGCTAAATGCCCAAAAGCATACACCGGGACCGGATAAATTACTGTCACCTGTGCTTGTGATATTTATTTCATGTTTTTCTTCATTTCTGTAATTTAAAATATTGTTCTTTATATCAAAACACTTGGTTTGCAGAATTGTCATAGGACTTTGGGATAAATAATGCCCAAATTTACAAATGGCGATTCGGTCCAGAAGGCCATCCTGAACGAACTTAATTAAATCTTGAGCAGTTTTTCCTTGTATGTTTATCTCATCTATATATTGCAAATCCCTTTTAGTGATCCATGCTTTTGACAATTCGTTATAGCAGTTCTTGTATCCTTTTTTATTTAAAGGATTTATATAATAAATATTAGCGCTTGTATTTTCAGAAGAAATACGTTTTTCCCATATTTTTTGAGGTTCTGGATTTTTCATAAAATCATTTATGCTTTTCTGAAAATATTTTTTGAAATCTTCATCTAATTCTCTGTCGGCAGCCTGAATAAAATCTTCCCAAGAGTCATATCCGTACCCTTCACAGTTACCATTCTGGCTTTCTAGATAGTTGAGGAGCTCTTTGTGTGTTTGTTCAGGAGAAGAAAAGTCGTCATATAAAAACAATCTTTTTTTACCAGTGTTGTCAGTTTGTTCGTTATATAAAGAAAAACCATATTTTCGAAATAGATACATATATATTGTTTCATCTTTGAGCCATTGCCTATCTGCTGTGTTGCATGTGTTTTTCTTGTCTGGATAGTTGGTAAAAAGAAGTTGGAAAATCTCATATGTAACAGGAATGTTCACGTTCTTTATTTCATCCATTAAACCATGGTTACTACTTTCTTCAAGTTCAAGCATACTACGGATATGTTCACAAAATCTCCGATATAAGTTCATCGATTCTCCAATATATGCTCGTTTTTGAATAGGGTTGATAACTGCATATACGCCACAGCAGGTTTCGGGTTTGTGTACGATAATTTTTTCTGTCATAATTTATAAAATCCTTTCGTAGAGATATTTGTATAATTATAACATATTTCTTCTTATTTGTGGATACTTTGTAGAATTAGTCGGCTTTGCTTTGAAAGGTAAATAGAACAAGGTCTGGTGCAGGAAAATTATGCATCAGATCTTGTTTTATTCTCGTAGGCAACGAGCAAAATTGAACCAAAGAGGTATTGTGGCAGCAGGAAAATACTGTTATAGTACATGTTAGAATCTCGAATAAGGAGCAGCAAGGATGAAGATATTACTGGTGGCGGTAAATGCCAAATATATACATTCGAATCTTGCAGTATATAATCTAAAAGCATATGCTGAGATGTATCTGAGGAATTATCCGGAATCAGGGATATATGTTCCGGCAGACATGGATATTGAGCTGGCGGAGTATACGATCAATCAGCCGATCGACAGTATTCTGGGGGATATATATAAGAAGAAACCAGATATCCTCTGCCTTTCGTGCTATATCTGGAATTTGGACTATGTGGAGATGCTTGCAGGAGAGATGAGAAAGCTTAGGCCGAGGATGCCAATCTGGCTGGGAGGTCCGGAGGTATCCTATAATGCGGCAGATGTACTGGAACGGCTGCCGGCAGTCACGGGTGTGATAAAGGGCGAGGGAGAGGAAACATTTGCCAGATTATGTCAGATATACCGGGACAACTGTGAAAAAGAGAAGCTGGCAGAATTAAACGGAATTACATACCGGGACGGTGAAGGTATAGTCAGGGATAATCCATGGCGTCAGGTGATGGATCTTAGTGGTGTTCCGTTCGTGTACACGCAGCCGGGCAGAAGCGGTTCGTCCGAAAGGGCAGGGATTCTCCCAGATTTGCGCCATAAGATAATTTATTATGAAAGCAGCAGAGGGTGTCCGTTTTCCTGCAGCTATTGTTTGTCTTCCGTAGATAAGAAGCTAAGATTCCGTAATCTTGATCTGGTGAAAAAAGAACTACAATTGTTCATTGACCAGGAAGTGCCGCAGGTGAAGTTCGTAGACAGAACATTTAACTGTAAACATGACCATGCGATAGAAATCTGGCGATTTATTGCGGAGCATGACAGAGGCATCACAAACTTTCATTTTGAGATAGCGGCAGATATTCTGAATGAGGAAGAACTTAAGCTTCTGGAAGGGATGCGTCCCGGTCTGGTGCAGCTTGAGATAGGCGTGCAGTCCACGAATCCTGAGACGATCCGTGCAATCCGCCGGAAGATGGATTTTGAAAAAGTACGGGAGAATGTGACCAGAATCAGACAGAATGGAAATATACATCAGCACCTGGATCTGATTGCAGGACTCCCATATGAAGATATTGAGAGTTTTGCAAGATCGTTTGATGATGTCTATGCATTAAAGCCGGAACAACTCCAGCTGGGATTCCTGAAAGTTCTGAAAGGGTCTTATATGGAGGAGAAAAAAGAGGAATACGGACTGGTCTGTAAGGGGCGCCCGCCTTATGAGGTGCTATATACCCGATGGTTGTCCTATGAAGATGTTCTGAGGCTGAAGGGCATTGAAGAGATGGTGGAAGTATATTATAACAGCAGACAATTTGTACATACGATGGAAGCTCTGGAAGAGACTTTCACATCAGCTTTTGAAATGTATGATGAACTGCAGAAGTTTTATGAGGCGCAAGGATATGGAAAGGTGCAGCATAAGCGAAGCGCGCGGTATGAGATTCTGATGCGGTTTATTTCTGAAAAAGAGCCAGATAGAGTCGAGGAGTTTCGGGAAGCATTGACATATGATTATTACCTGCGGGAGAATGCCAAGAGCCGTCCGGAATTTGCCGGGGAATACGGCATTTCCAAAGAAATGCTGAGGCTGTTTTATGAAAATGAAGAAGAGCAGAGACGATATCTGCCGGCATATGACGGATATGACAGGAATCAGATGCGTAAAATGACGCATGTAGAATATTTCCCATCAACAGATACTTATATTTTATTCGATTACAGGGAACGGAATATCCTGAGTCAGGATGCGGGAATATGTGTCGTAGAAAAGAAGGATATTTGTTTCTTGCAAAAGTAGTGTAAAGAGTATAAAATGTAAAGAATATACATAAATAAAGAGAAGAAGGTAAGATTATGGATTTTAATAATAAGAAGACCAGAAGAATCATAGCAATTGTTGTTATCGTGGTAGTAGTTGCGATGGTTGCGACTACAATCATACCATATCTGATGATGTAGGGGCTGGGCTTCACTGGAAGGGCGCTGCTGTATTTGTGAGAGAAGCTATTGAGAGTCAGAGTTGGAAGAATTTGTGGGAGAAGCTATTGAGAGTCAGAGTTGGAAGAAGATTGAGGAAGCGACAGATTCCATAATGGAGAGAGAGTATGAGGATAAAGACTGGTGCAGAACGGATAGTTAGTCAGATGAGAACAGTATATGGATGGTCGGCGGATATCGGTATCTATGCGCTTGCATCCGTGTACAATTCACTTGCGGCAATGGGGGCAAGGTGCCTGGGGATGGAGGCGGTTATTACGATTCCATCCAGGATATCTGGGACGGAAACTTCTTCTAAAGCAGACGGCGTTCCTAAAGTAAAAGAATTCCAACCGAAGCCGAAGACTGTTGGAGGAATGGCTCATGAGATAGAGAATGCGTTAAGAAAAGTTTGCGGGCAGCAGGATATAGAATTGAAGGGTGTAGAGGTCTTACAGAATTCAATGTTTCTGGTTCCGGCGGTAAGTATTTCGGGAATCGGAAGGGCATCACTGGATGAACCCTGGTGTCAGGAATCAGGACAAGCCGGAGACGAAATTGTTCTGGTGAAGTGGATCGGCATGGAAGGAATGCTGCGGGCAGCCCAAGAGAAGGATGAAGAATTGCGGCGGCGGTTTGCACCGGTTTTTATAAGACAGATACATGCCTTTAAAAAAGATCTGTTCGCCGGAGAGGAACTTACAATTGCGAAGAAAGCCGGAGTAACAGCAGTGCGTCAGATAACAGAGGGCGGAATCTTTGCGGCGCTTTGGAATCTGGCAAAAGAAGCTGGATGTGGACTTGAACTTGATTTAAAACGCATGTCTGTCCTTCAGGAAACTATAGAAGTCTGTGAACATTACAGGCTGAACCCATATCAGTTGACATCTGCAGGAAGTTTTCTGATGCTTACAGAGGACGGAAAGAGGCTGACTGATGTACTGCGGGCAGGGCAGATAGAAGCCTCAGTCATTGGAAAAATGACGGAGGGAAATGATAAAGTGATTCATAACGGTGAAGACGTCCGCTATCTGGACCGTCCGTCACCGGATGATATATTTAAGATATGGTTATGATCCGTCAGGAAACCAGACGGGACGACGGACTTTGTCCGATAAGATCTAGCAGGAGGTAAAGAAGATGGAAGAGATGAGAAAACAGATATTGCGGTATCTGGAGAAAAACAGCAGAGTAGAACTGGGAGAACTGGCAGTTCTTCTGGATTCTGATGAAGTAACGATTGCTAATGAGATGGCACAGATGGAGAAAGAGAAGATTATCTGTGGTTATCATACCCTGATTGACTGGGATAAAGCCGGCGAGGAGCGGGTGAACGCACTGATTGAAGTCAGCGTTAAGCCCCAGAGAGACA
The DNA here is from genome assembly GCA_947647815.1 of uncultured Dorea sp. Classification (GTDB taxonomy): domain Bacteria; phylum Bacillota; class Clostridia; order Lachnospirales; family Lachnospiraceae; genus Sporofaciens. The sequence continues at coordinate 5,405 of CANSLW010000126.1, forward strand.
AAGGGTTTGACAAGACCGCAGAGAGAATCTGTAATTATCCGGAAGTAACAGCGGTGTATCTAACGTCAGGCGGGTATGATTTGATTGTGACTGTGGAAGGAAAGACTCTTATGGAGGTTTCCAGGTTTGTATCCGGCAAGCTGTCTCCAATTGAGGATGTCATAAGCACGACGACGCATTTTATATTGAAGAAATACAAAGACCACGGAACTTTGATGTTCCAGAAGAATAAATCAGAAAGGATGCTGGTGACGCCGTAATGAGAGACCCATTATCAAAGAAAATAGTAACGATAGAACCGTCAGGGATTCGTAAGTTTTTCGATCTGGTCAGCAGCATGCCCGATGCTATCTCACTGGGAGTGGGAGAACCGGATTTTGACACACCGTGGAGGATTCGAGAGGAAGGCATCTATTCGCTGGAAAGAGGAAGGACATTCTATACGTCTAACGCAGGATTGAAGGAATTAAAGGAAGAGATTGCGCGATATTTACAAAGAAAGATAAATGTTTCTTACGATCCGAACGGCGAGATTATAGTAACCGTAGGCGGAAGCGAAGGTATTGATATCGCGCTTCGTGCCATGCTGGATCCAGGAGATGAGGTCTTGATTCCACAGCCTAGTTATGTATCCTATCTGCCTTGTACAGTTCTGGCAAATGGGGTTCCTGTGACTATTCCACTGAAGGAAGAGAATGAATTCCGGCTGACGGCAGAGGAGTTAGAAGCGGCGATTACGCCGAAGTCAAAGATACTGGTGCTTCCGTTCCCGAATAATCCGACAGGGGCGATTATGACGAAGGAAGATTTGGAGCCAATCGCAGAAGTAGTGAAAAAGCATGACTTATATGTACTGTCAGATGAGATTTATTCAGAACTGACATATAAGACAGATCATGTGTCTATCGCATCGCTTCCGGGAATGCGTGACAGAACTCTGGTTATCAATGGATTCTCCAAAGGATTTGCCATGACAGGATGGAGATTGGGATATATCTGTGCGCAGAAGAAGATTGCGGAGCAGATGCTTAAGATTCATCAGTTTGCGATTATGTGTGCGCCGACCAACAGCCAGTATGCCGCGATTGAAGGACTAAGGAACTGTGATGATGAAGTTCAGCAGATGCGCACAGCGTATAATCAGAGGAGACGCTATCTGCTGAATGAGTTTAAGAAGATGAAGCTCGAATGCTTTGAACCGTTTGGGGCATTCTATGTGTTCCCATGTATCAAGGAATTTGGCATGACTTCCGAAGAATTCGCAGAAAAGTTCCTGGAAGAAGAGAAGGTGGCGGTAGTGCCGGGAACGGCATTCGGAGAATGCGGAGAAGGTTTCATAAGAGTATCTTACGCATACTCACTAGAAGATCTGAAAGAGGCAATTGGCCGTCTCGAAAGATTTGTGGAGAAGCTTAGGGCTTAGTTTTTTTGGAGAAGGAGGAAGCATGTTAAATATAGTACTGCATGAGCCGGAGATTCCGGCGAATACAGGGAATATCGGGAGGACTTGTGTGGCGGCGGGTGTGCGGCTGCACTTGATTGAACCGCTTGGCTTCCGGCTGAATGAGAAGAACCTGAAGCGGGCGGGGATGGATTATTGGGATAATCTGGATGTGACTACATATATTAATTATGAAGAGTTTCTGGAAAGGAATCCTGGGGCGAAGATCTACATGGCAACGACAAAAGCGCCTAAGATCTATACAGAGGCCAGGTACGAACCGGACTGCTATATTATGTTTGGAAAGGAAAGTGCAGGAATACCGGAAGAGATTCTGGTAAACCATAAAGAAGAATGCATAAGAATCCCCATGGTCGGCGATATTCGTTCCTTGAATCTGGGCAATTCCGTAGCAATCATATTATATGAAGCACTTCGGCAGAACAACTTCGCAGACATGAACCTTAAAGGAGAACTGCACCGTTTAGAGTGGAATTAATTGTTAGAAAATAGACAAAATGTTTTTCAGTTTTGGGGTATATATGGAAAAATGACCAGAAAAAGCCATAATATTATGGACTTTTGGGAAGGATTATATTATAATTTTTATGGTAATAATTTTTTCGCTGGTGAAACTTCAACTGGCAGTATTTAAGACGGAGAGGTGGTGAACAGATGGTAGAAGAAACCATTAGGACCATCAAGGAGACGGAGAATGAGGCAGAAGAGATTATAAAAAAAGCAGATGCGGCATGTACCGAGATCCTTGAGAAGGCGAAAGCCGAGGCTGCTGAGACGGTAGGTAAGGCTGAAGCTGAGGCGAAAGCGAAAGCAGCTGCAGACCTTGAAGCGGCGAAAGAGGCCGGAAGAAAGTCTGAACAGAAGGCTATGGATGGCGTTGAGCAGGAAATCGCACTGCTTAAGAAGGATGCGCTGTCGAAAGAGTCTGAAGTGGTATCTGCAGTAATTGCAGAGCTGGTATAGCCAGACACAAAAAAATCGTAGATAAAGGAGGGATGTGGCTATGGCTGTATTGCAGATGCAAAGAATTAGTATCTGCGCGCTGAAGAAAGACCGTAAGGCTATCTTAGAGAAGATCCAGTCCATGGGTGTGATGGAGATGAATCAGGTTGCCGAAGAGGAAGAAGGCTTCGAGAAGATGGACACACAGGGCGCCAGACAGAGTTTTGAGAAGCAGGCGCAAGTCTCGGAGCAGGCTCTGGCAGTGCTGGATGCGTATGTACCGGAGAAGCGTTCGATGCTGGCGAGCTTAGAAGGCAAGAAGCTGGTTGACAGGAAGAAGTTTGGCGAAGTAGCCGACAGCAAAGGCGAGATTATCTCGACAGCAAACCGCCTGGTGTCATTGAACAAAGAGATAGCTGAGAACAAGGCCAATATTCTAAAATTGGAGAATCAGATTGAGTCGCTTCGTCCATGGCTTGCACTGGATGTACCGATGAAATGTAAGGGTACAGATAAGGTTGCAATGTTATTAGGGACGATGCCGGGGGAGACAACGCTGGAATCAGTGTATGAACTGATTGCAAAGCGTGAACCTGAGGTGGACGCTATTGATGTTAAGATCATCAACAGTGATAAAGACGCGGCCTATCTGACTGTTTTTTGTCTTAGGGAAGAAGAGACAAAAGTGGAAGATGCCTTAAGGTCTGGAGGTTTTGCAAGACCTTCGCAGATGACAGGAAAGATACCTTCTGTAAAGAAGGAGAACCTGGAGGCAAAGATTAAAGAACTGAATAGTGAGATTATGAAGATCGAGGAAGAGATTAAAGGATATGCTTCTGCCAGAGAGAATCTTAAGATTATCGGAGATTATTTCCGTATGAGGGCAGATAAGTATGAAGTCCTGGGAACTCTCCCACAGTCACAGAGGACATTCGTCATCAGTGGTTATGCTGCTGCGAAGGCTGTTCCGGCAGTGCAGAAGGCGATTGGAGAATCATTTGACTGTGTGATCGATGTAGAAGAACTGAAAGAAGACGAGGAACCACCGGTAATCCTTGAGAATAATGGATTTTCGGACAGTGTGGAAGGTGTACTGGGGTCTTACGGATTACCGCACAAGGGCGAATTCGATCCGACGACGATTATGTCATTCTTCTACGTATTCTTCTTCGGTATGATGTTATCCGACGCCGCATATGGCGCAATTATAGCAATTGCCTGCTTTGTGGTGTATAAGAAATTCCCGCGTATGGAAGCTGGCTTACGTAAGTCGATTAAGATGTTCATGTTCTGTGGAGTATCCACGATGGTATGGGGAATTCTATTTGGCGGATATTTTGGAAATGTTGTTGATATTGTATCAGAAGTATTCTTCGGCAAAGCGGTTACGGTGCCGGCGCTCTGGTTCATTCCGCTGAATGACCCGATGCGTCTGTTGGTATATTCACTGGCATTCGGAGTTGTCCATCTGTTCGTGGGACTTGGAATCAAGGGATATATGGAATTAAAAGACGGCAAGGTTATGGATTTCTTCTGTGACGTTGTACTCTGGTTCGCATTTCTGATCGGATTGATCCTGATGCTTCTTCCGACAGATATATTCGCATCCATCGCACAGGCACAGATTGTGTTCCCGCCGTTCCTGAATACGTTAGCCAAAGCGCTTGCAATCATTGGCGCAGTAGGGCTGCTTCTGATGTCCGGACGTGACAATAAGAATCCGGTGCTTCGGATTGCACTCGGCGCTTACGACATTTACAATATTACAGGATGGCTCAGCGATGTGTTATCTTACTCACGTCTGCTGGCGCTTGGTCTGGCTACGGGAGTTATCGCGTCTGTAGTAAACCAGATGGGAAGTATGTTTGGTAAAGGAATTATGGGAGTGATCGGATTCGTGCTGGTATTTATCGTTGGACACACACTGAATCTGGCGATCAACCTTCTTGGTGCATATGTGCACACGAACCGTCTGCAGTTCGTAGAGTTCTTCGGTAAGTTCTACGAAGGCGGCGGCAAACCATTTGAACCATTCAAATCAGATACAAAATATGTAGATA
>CANSLW010000127.1 GCA_947647815.1 uncultured Dorea sp.
TGCGGTTGAACTTTTGTTCCAGTGTGCAGGTGGAAATTTTTCGAAACGTTTTAGCACTCACCCCTTGACATTGCTAATAACATATGATATATAATATATATAACAAATAAAACAATAAATATTTTTTATAACTTAGTGGAAATACTAAGTCATATGAGATTCTTAAGGAGGAATGATTTATGTTATTAGCAAACAGAAATTTTAACAACTTATTTGACGATATGTTCAATGATCCATTCTTTAACCGTTCCTATGACCATACAGCCGCACAGATTATGAAGACGGATATCCATGAGAAAGATGGAAACTATCTGGTAGAGATGGAACTGCCCGGCTATGCCAAAGAAGACATTAAGGCTGACTTAAAAGACGGTTATCTTACCATCTCCGCCCATAAGAACATGACCAAAGAAGAGAAAGACGCCAAAGGCAACTGCATCCACAAAGAACGCTATACCGGCACTTGCAATAGAAGTTTCTATGTCGGAGACGCCCTGACACAGGATGACATTAAAGCTGCTTTTAAAGATGGTGTCCTTCATCTGACATTCCCGAAAGAGATTCAGAAACAGGAAGAACAGCCGAAACTGATTACCATTGAGTAACATTAAATAATATTTGTAGACTGAAGTCTTCCGAAACTGAGAAGAAAGTTTCACCCAAAAAGAGAACTCCCGCAGAATTACATGCTTTTTAGCATGAACTCTTCTGTGGGAGTTCTCTTTTTTCTTAATTAATTATCCTCTTTTAGGACTCATTGGTTATTTAAAGAATTTTATCTTTCCTATAATTGGCAGTTCTCTTCTTTCCCCTCTGCACGCGCTTACAATTCCCACAATCATAAGGATAAAGAACGCAAAATCCAGAATATCCAGTCCCCATCCCAACAATCCATTTTCAAAATAGATGATAGAACGCAGTCCCCATACATGCTGCCCTTCCAGCAAATCTACCAGAGATGACAGAATAAAAAGTACAAGCCCCTGGTTGATATGATGCTTCACATACTCGGATTGTCTGTTTCCTGCAAGTAACGGTATGAGTATCAGGATTCCAAGATAAGACAAGACGCCCATCGCCTTATTCTGCCTTACTTCATCCGGATAAAAATATGCGCCTGTAACGCTTTCCTGACAACTCCCCTGATACCCTTGCTGATAATATGTATATCCTTGTCCGTTGACACTCTGTCCATACCCATTCCCGCTATAGTCTGACTGGTCCGTATATGACTCTGAACGACTGCCTGCAAGATTAGGGATTTCTGCCCCGCACTGAGGACAGATTCTTACATTATCGTCTACCATCGCACCACATTTTACACAATATGCCATAGTTTCTCTTCCCTCCGTCTTTTCTTTCTTCTGTACTCTCTATTCTATTCCTATTTATCCTCTTTCGCAATCCTCAAGTCCCAATATCTCGGCAAGTACTTCGATAATAATCTCATTGGTACAGGATTTTACATATCCCAGCATATGTAACGAGATTTCATCTTGCTTCTGCGCTTCTGTAAGCGTATCGTCATGCTTGGTCTTTTCAATCAGCTGAATCAGCTGAGGTGTCAGTTCTTCATACATCTCCACAGTCGTCTGCGTGACCATCTTTCTCAAATCATCTTTTTTGGTTGGTACCATCTCTTCATCCCCTCTTATCTCAGCCCAGATTCCTGACTTTGAAATCTCTCTGAGCCTCTCTTTGCTGGTCTTTCCTTGCAATATCCTGACGCTTGTCATAGAGTTTTTTACCTTTTGCAAGACCAATCTCTATCTTTACCAGACTGCCTTTAAAATACACCTTAAGAGGCACGATTGCCACGCCTTTCTCCTTCGTCTTCCCTAACATCTTGTTAATCTCTGATTTATGAAGAAGAAGCTTGCGTACCCTTAACGGATCTTTATTGAAGATATTTCCTTTCTCGTAGGGGCTGATATGCATGCCATAGATGTAAACCTCGCCGTTCTCCACACGGATAAATGACTCTTTAATGCTGCATTTGCCCATACGCAGGGACTTCACCTCTGTTCCATGCAGTGCAATCCCTGCCTCATAGGTATCCAGAATAAAATAATCATGATATGCCTTCTTATTGTTGGCAATCATCTTCCCGTTTGTCTTCGCCATCTGTCGGATTCCCTCCTTTATTCTATTTCTATTACTCCTATGCCAGATAAACACCCGATCTTTGCAATTCTTCTATAATATCAGCAATTATATTATATACCAGAATCATATGTCGGCAATTTCAAAATCTATCGTACGAAGCATCCGATCCGTATCAATAACACGCACGAGTATCGTCTGTCCCAGTTTGTAGGTTTTATTCGTATGAACTCCTATCATCTCATATCGGTCTTCATAGTAATCATAATGGTCGTCCATCATATTCGTCACATGCACCAGTCCTTCTATTGTATTCGGCAGCTCCACATACATTCCCCACTTGGTCATGCCGGATATCACACCTTCAAACTCTTCTCCAATGTGCTGCTGCATGTATTCTACTTTCTTAAGTTTAATTGTCTCACGCTCCGCTTCCTCGGCTCTTCGCTCTGTCTCACTGGAGTGCTTTGTTACCTCTGTAAGAATATTCTGATAATGTTCTATCTTCTTCTCATCCATCCTTCCCCGCAAATTGTCCTTAATAATCCTATGAATCTGCAGATCGGGATATCTACGGATTGGAGATGTAAAATGTGTATAATAATTCGCCGCCAGCCCGAAATGTCCGACATTCTCCGGCATATACCTCGCCTGCTTCATAGAACGAAGCGCCAGTCGGCAGATCAATGCCTCTTCTGGCGTATCCTCAACTTTGGCAAGAAGCTTCTGGATTTCCTTGGGCCTGATCTCATTTACCCCAATGTGCATAGAATATCCAAAGTTATTGATAAATGTTGCCAATGCCCGAATCTTCTCTTCATCCGGCGCCTCGTGAGTCCGGTATACGAAAGGAAGCTCCTGCCAGTAATAATCTTCCGCCACGGTCTCATTTGCCAGAAGCATGAAATCTTCTATAATCTTTGTAGCCACATTACGGTCATAGGGCTTAATCTCGACTGGTTTCCCATTCTCATCCAGAATAATCTTCGTCTCCGGGAAATCAAAATCAATAGATCCCCTTCTCTGTCTGCGTCCCCGCAAAATCTGTGACAACTCGCCCATCCGTTCGAATAAAGGAACCAGCTGCCGGTATCGTTCCATCTCATCCGGGTCGCGGTCTTCCAGAATCTTCTTCACACTCGTATATGTCATTCTCTCATCTACACGAATCACCGTCTCAGCAATCTCATGTCCAACCACGATTCCCTTCTGATTCACTGTCATAATGCAGCTTAGAGCCAGACGGTCTTCCCCGGCGTTCAGAGAACATATTCCGTTAGAGAGCTTATGCGGAAGCATCGGAATCACCCGGTCTACCAGATACACACTGGTTCCCCGCTCTTTCGCTTCCCGGTCAATCGCGCTGTTCTCCTGGACATAATTAGTCACATCCGCAATATGAACTCCCAGAATATAGTCTTCCCCTTCTTTCGTAAGAGAGACAGCATCGTCCAGATCCTTGGCATCTTCTCCGTCTATGGTCACCATCTCCCAGTCTCTGATATCCTTGCGTCCTGCCATATCGGCATCACTCACCGCCTTCGCCACACGCTCTGCCTGATTCAAGATTTTCTCTGAAAATGTCACCGGAAGGTCATATCCTTTGACAATTGACATAATATCAACTCCCGGATCGTTAACATGCCCCAGGATCTCCGTCACCTTTCCCTCTGGTTTACGCCCTTCTTCGCCGTAGGAAGTAAGTTCAGCCACTACCTTATGTCCATTCATCGCTCCTTTTGATTTCTCAGCCGGAATGAAGATATCCTGAATGAATCTCTGATTATCAGGAATCACAAAACCATAATTCTGCTTCTCCTTTTGCTGGTAGATTCCGACAATCTTCGTCACTCCTCTGGATATAATCCGTACAATCTTGCCTTCCCGCCGGCGTTCTTTAGGCTCTCTGGTAATTACAAATTCAACCCGGTCACCGTCGAAAGCATCGCTGCGGTCTTCTTCACTGATAAATATATCCGGATTCTCATCCTCTGTTATCACAAATCCAAAGCCCCTTTGATTCGCCCTGTAAATGCCTGTAAGACGCTTCGCCTCACCTTTACAGTACTTTCCACGCTTTGACAGATATATCCTGCCGTCAGCCTCTAATGCTTCTAAGACCTCCCGCAAATCATCCCTCTGCTCTTTAGGAACCTGCAGGAGCATAGCAAGTTCCTTAAACTTCATGGGTACGTACAAATCGTCACAAATCAGGTCATAGATTACCTTTTTTCGTTTTTCAAATGTCTTGTCCATCTCCTGAGCCTCCTTTACTCCTTTACAATATACAAATAGACACTCCTATACAGGAGTGTCCCACTGTTCTCATAAAAATATGCCTAATACATCCATTACTTATGCAAATACTTTTAAATTCAACACTGCTGCCAGTACAATAAACAGAATCGCAAGAAACTTCGTTGACTTCACCAGCGCCCCCTCCATAGAACGGCCTTTATTCTGTCCCCAGTAAGTATCTGCCATACCACTGATCGTTCCAAGTCCTGCCGACTTTCCTTCCTGCATCAGGACGATAGCCGTCAATGCGATACAGTCTATTGCAAATATGATCATTAAAACTGTCTTTAATATCTCCACCTTCTACACCTCCTGCGTCTAAACCATATCTATTTTAACACAGGACATGCAAAATAGCAATAAAAAAATCTCCGCTGTCTCGTAATGTTTACACAAATGGATTCACATATTCCGCTACGTCAGCAAGCCGTTCTTCTATTCTAAGCAGCTGGTTATATTTTTCTACACGCTCTGAGCGGCATGGCGCTCCGGTCTTAATCTGCCCTGCATTGAACGCTACCGCAATATCAGCAATAACAGCATCCGCCGTCTCGCCGGATCTGTGAGAGACAATCGTCTTATATCCGGCATTCTTTGCCGTCTCTATTGCGTTGAACGCTTCTGTTAAAGTCCCAATCTGGTTCACTTTAATCAATATGGCATTCGCCGCTTCTCGTTCGATTCCCTTTTTCAGACGTTTCTCATTCGTTACAAACAGGTCGTCTCCCACCAGCTGCATATGGATACCGAGCCGCGTTGTCAGAAGCTCCCATCCTTCCCAGTCTTCTTCGTCCAATGGATCCTCTATAGACACAATAGGGAACTCTTCCGCCAGTTCTTCATAATAGTCAATCAGCTCTTCTGCCGAACGTACTACCTTATATCCATGCATCTTACTTTCCCCTTCAAAAGTATATTTCCTGAAATTCTTATCATATAATTCTGTTGCTGCCACATCTAATGCTACTACAATATCCTCCCGCGGCCTATACCCGGCTTTTTTAATTGCATCTACAATGAATCTGAGTGCTTCTTTCGCGTCCGGAAGATCCGGCGCAAATCCGCCTTCATCACCAACTGCGGTGCTATATCCATGTTTTTTTAAAAGATTCTTTAATGCATGATAGATTTCCGCACACATCCGAAGTCCTTCTTTAAAACAGCAGGCGCCCACCGGCATAATCATGAATTCCTGAATATCAATGGTGTTGTCCGCATGTTTTCCGCCATTCATAATATTCATCATCGGAACCGGCAGCCGTTTTGCATTCGTCCCGCCAAGATAAGAATACAGCGGAATCCGCAATGCCTCTGCCGCCGCTCTGGCTGCTGCCATAGATACCCCAAGCATCGCATTTGCGCCCAGATTAGATTTGTTCTCTGTCCCGTCCAACTCACACATGATTTTATCAATTGCCCGTTGTTCGAATACATTAGCTCCTATAATCGCCGGGGCAATCCTAGCATTCACATGGTCTACCGCCAGTTCAACCCCGAGACCGCCATATCGTTCCTTTTTATCCCGTAACTCCAACGATTCGTATTGTCCGGTCGAAGCTCCAGATGGCACACTCGCCCTTCCCAGACAGTCATCACCAGCCAGAACTTCTACTTCTATAGTCGGATTCCCGCGGGAATCTAAGATTTCTCTTGCGTATACATCTGTAATCGGTAAAAATCTATACATCGAAAATTCCTCCTTACAGAGAATATTATGCACAGATTCCAAGCTTATAATGCAGTTTCGACACGCTCTGTTTTTATGTAAATATTGGTCTGTTTTCCTACTGAAAAATATAGTCAGATATAGTTGAATTATGTAGTTGACTTTTCCTTATACAAGCGTTACAATCGGGAATGATGTAAAATAAAACACAATTTTTTATGGGGAACAAATTATTATGAAATCACAATTAAAGAATTTTGCCTATCTTACTTTCAGCACTTTGATCATGGCAGTTGGAGTCTATTTTTTTAAGTTTTCTAATAACTTTACATTTGGCGGTATCACGGGTCTTGCTGTTCTTGTCGCCAAATCCGGTATCATCTCTGCAGGAGATTTTTCCTTTGTATCCAATATGTTACTGCTTGTTATCGGCTTCTTCGTTCTGGGAAAGAAATTCGCCGCAAAGACCGCTTACAGCAGTATTCTCCTATCCGTTGCCTTATCAGGCCTGGAACGAATCTATCCTATGAGTCAGCCGCTGACAAATCAGCCGCTTTTAGAGCTTGCTTTTGCAATTGCTCTGCCTTCCATCGGCTCTGCCATATTATTTAACATCGGAGCCTCCAGCGGTGGTACAGATGTGATTGCCATGATTATGCGGAAATATACCAGTTTCAATATAGGAAATGCACTGATGATTACCGATTTCTTCATCACGCTTGCCGGATGCTATGTCTTTGGCATTGAGACCGGGCTATATTCTTTCCTTGGACTTGCCCTGCGTTCATTTATGATTGACGGATTTATCGAGAGTCTGAATCTGTCCAAGTATTTTAATGTTGTATGCAGCAATCCCGAACCTATCTGTGATTATATTAAAGAAACTCTTCACAGAAGCGCAACTATTGTTTCTGGCCAGGGAGCGTTCAGCGGTGAAGATAAGTATATTATTTTTACTGTGTTAAACCGTGTAGAAGCGGTAAGACTTAGGAACTACATTAAGGAGAATTCACCAGATGCGTTCCTGCTGATTTCGAATACCAGTGAAATTATCGGAAAGGGATTCCACTCTATCTGATTATTATTTGCATACAATAGTCTCAAAATATAGTATGCTATGTCAAATTAGGGGAGTTTACAACTCATATGAGCTGTAAACTCCCCTGTTAATATCATAAAATGAAAATCAACCAACCATAAGGCCTTCTGCTTTAATCACATCTACAACCTGATTCACATATTTCTCGCACAGCTCATCTGTCGCCGCTTCAACCATAACACGGATTACCGGCTCTGTTCCACTTTCTCTTACCAGGATACGTCCGTCGTCCCCAAGTGCTTCTGCTACCGCGTCCACTGCCTTTGTAACCTCTGGATTCTCTCTTGCCGTCTTTTTGTCTGCCACACGGACATTCTTGAGCAGCTGCGGATAGATCTTAACAGGTTCTGCCAGTTTAGACAGGCTCATCTTCTTCTCTAACATAACTTCCATAATCATAAGAGATGTCAGGATACCGTCTCCCGTAGTCGCATGCTTGCTGAATATAATGTGGCCGGACTGCTCTCCGCCGAGAGAGAAGTTATTGCGCACCATATTCTCGTACACATATTTATCGCCTACGGCAGTTTTTTCGTATTTGAGGCCTGCTTTGTCACACGCCTTATATAATCCAAGATTGGACATGATAGTCGTTACAATCGTATCACCATTCAGACGTCCGTTCTCCTTCATATATTTGCCGCAGATATAGAGAATCAAGTCTCCATCTATAACCTCGCCGTTCTCATCCACCGCAATACATCTGTCCGCATCACCGTCATAAGCAAAACCTACGTCCAGCTTCTTCTCCTTCACATACTGCTGCAGTACTTCAATATGAGTGGAACCACAATTCGTATTGATATTCGTTCCGTCCGGTTCACAATTGATTGCATAAGTCTTCGCCCCTAATGCGTCATAAACACTCTTCGCAATCGTAAAAGCGCTTCCGTTAGAACAGTCCAAGCCTACTCTCATATCTTCAAAAGAGCGGGTTGCGAGCGAAATCAGATAACCAATATAACGGTTACGCCCAGCGGCATAATCAACCGTACGTCCAATCTCTTCTCTCTTTGCCAGCGGCAATTCCTCAATCTCTCCGTCAATATATGCCTCAATTTTCTCTTCAATCTCGGCCTCCATCTTATGCCCTTTTCCATTGATAACCTTGATTCCATTATCATAGAAAGGATTGTGGCTTGCAGAAATCATGATACCACAGTCAAAATTATCTGTTCTGGTCACAAAAGATACACTGGGCGTCGTCGTTACATGCAGAAGGTACGCATTCGCGCCAGACGCCGTAATTCCCGCCGCCAGAGCATACTCGAACATATAGCTGCTTCTTCTGGTATCTTTACCGATTACAATCTTGGCCTTGTGGTCCTGCCCGTAGTACCATCCAAGGAATCTTCCCACCTTAAACGCATGTTCTACTGTCAATACTTCGTTCGCTTCACCACGGAATCCATCTGTTCCAAAATATTTACCCATAGTCATTAACTCCTTCACATCATTTGCCTGATTTACCATTTTTTTTACACAATTAGCGCAAACATCTTTACTATTATATATTCATTTACAATATTATACAACTAAAAATTTCAAATGATGCGAAATTACTCTATCTTCTTTTTTATAGAAATGCCCTTAGTCCATGGAGGAATCATTTCCCGGACCAGCCCGTCTGTTTCTATAGTAACCAAATCTCCTGCCGCAAACGTCTCATTTATTGAATCAAAGTATACGGTTAATTCTTTATAATTTGAATCTTCTACTAATATAGATGATTCTCCTACCTCAATAATCCTTGTATCATATTCATATCTGTATGTACCATTTTCAAGGATATCTGCTTGTGCATTATCTAAGTCTAAGGTATTTTCATCACAAAGAATCGGGATTTCTTCTATTGATATTTCACCTGTCCTCATATTTTTCCTACAGATTTCCATTACATTTTGAGAGGCGTTTCCTTCTTCATTTTCTATGTCATTGACAAAACATAGCATTCCTGCCAACATTAATATTACCCAAAAGCAACTTATCCATTTCTTCATATTCCACACCTTTGAAAAAGCCAGAGTGGTTCATCTGAAAACAACTCCACTCTGGCTACTGATATCTATAAATTACCAAACATCTTTTAATGATGGAACAGACGTAATCCTGTGAAGGACATCACCATCCCATATTTGTTACATGTCTCAATCACATTGTCATCTCTTACAGAGCCGCCCGGCTGTGCAATATACTTTACACCGCTTCTATGTGCACGTTCAATATTATCCCCAAATGGGAAGAATGCGTCAGACCCAAGCGCTACATCTGTGAGCTTATCAAGCCACTCTCTCTTTGCCTCCCTCGTAAATACTTCTGGTTTTTCCTTGAAAATTGCCGGCCATGCATCGTCTGAAATCACATCCATATAATCTTCACCGATATACAGATCGATTGCGTTATCTCTGTCCGCACGCCTGATAGAATCTACGAATGGAAGGTTCATAACCTGCGGAGCCTGTCTTAACCACCAGTTGTCAGCCTTCTGCCCTGCCAGGCGGGTGCAGTGGATTCTGGACTGCTGCCCTGCCCCGATACCGATTGCCTGTCCGTCTTTTACATAACATACGGAATTAGACTGTGTATACTTTAAAGTAATCATAGAGATT
>CANSLW010000128.1 GCA_947647815.1 uncultured Dorea sp.
AGAAGGACCTCTTGGCAAGATGTTTGATATGGTAGAGAATGAAGACCTGTTTGGTGAGAATACATGGGAAGAGGCGGAGAGCGCTATGCAGAAGGAGGCATGCCTGCTTGCTATGGGAAAGGCGCATATTCAGGCGGAAGATGTAAGGTATCTTTTCGGAGGAGACCTTCTGCGCCAGGGAGTTGCGACATCTATGGGAGTTGAAGAACTGGGGATTCCCATGTTCGGACTGTTCGGCGCCTGTTCTACATCCGGGGAGGCACTGGCTCTGTCAGCCATGAGTGTGGCAGCAGGTTATGGAGAATACATGCTTGCCGTAACTTCAAGCCATTTTGGAAGTGCAGAAAAGGAATTCCGTTTTCCCCTGGGATATGCGAATCAACGGCCCCTGTCCGCACAATGGACGGTGACGGGAAGTGCTGCATTCCTGGTGGGAACCAAAAGGAGCCATGTAAGGATTACCGGCGTTACGATAGGAAAGATTGTAGATTATGGCTTGAAGGATTCTCAGAATATGGGGGCGTGCATGGCACCTGCGGCATGTGATACTATTATACGGAATATGCAGGATTTCGGCCGGACTCCGGATGATTATAACCGTATCGTTACCGGAGACTTGGGATATGTGGGACAGAGTATTCTTTTTGATCTTATGCGGGGCAAGGAATATGATATCAAGAAGAACCATATGGATTGTGGAATGACTATATTCGATCAGCAGACACAGGATACCCATGCCGGTGGAAGTGGCTGTGGCTGCGCGGCAACTACATTGTCTGCCTATATCCTGCCAAAGATTGAACGGGGTGAATGGAAGCGGGTGCTTTTCGTTCCTACAGGGGCATTGATGTCTACGGTAAGTTATAACGAAGGCGCCAGCGTTCCGGGTATAGCACACGGGATTGTGTTAGAACATTGTTAGGAAATACTGCAGATAGAGGAGGGCAGATATATGGATTATGTTAATGCATTTTGGATAGGCGGGCTGATCTGTGCCGCAGTACAGATACTTCTTGACAGGACCAAGCTCATGCCCGGCAGGGTCATGGTGCTTCTTGTATGCTCAGGGGCAGTGCTTGGGGCATTGCAGATTTATCAGCCTTTCCAGGAGTTTGCGGGAGCCGGAGCAAGCGTACCGTTGACGGGATTCGGTAATCTCCTATGGAAAGGTGTAAAAGAAGCAGTAGACAAAGAAGGATTTATAGGTATATTTTTAGGGGGATTCAAGGCAAGTGCTGTCGGGATATCTGCAGCACTGATATTCAGTTACCTGGCATCATTGGTCTTCAATCCGAAGATGAAGAAGTAATCATTACCTAAGGAGTTTTTGGCTTAGAATGCGGACGGCAGTTTGAGTCATTGTACAGGCAGAAAATTGTATGGAGAGAAAAACATGCCAGGGTGTGGAAAGTGCTTGCACTTATCGTATATAGATGATATCTTGAAATTGTTGAGGTAGAAAAAGTGTATCTTACTTTAGGAGGAATGGAATGAATTACTTGGATATCATCATCCCTTTTGTTGGCGGTCTTGGAATGTTCATCTACGGAATGCAGATTATGGCGCAAGGATTGGAGAATGCGGCCGGCAACAAGATGAAGTCACTGTTAGAAGTTTTAACCAGGAATAAACTGATGGGTGTGCTGTTGGGGGCGGTTATTACTGCCGTAATCCAGAGCTCGTCTGCGACTACTGTCATGGTAGTCGGTTTTGTAAATGCGGGAATCATCAACCTTACTCAGGCGATGGGAGTAATCATGGGCGCCAATGTGGGAACAACGGTAACCGGATGGCTTGTATCGGCAGTAGAGTGGGCAGAATTCCTAAGCCCGGCGAAGCTGGCGCCTGTTGCGGTTATGCTCGGTGTGGTAGTGATGCTGACTGGTAAGCGGCGTTCAGCGAAAGAGATTTCAGGCATTATTATAGGTTTTGGACTGCTTTTTATTGGTATTACTACCATGTCAGCTGCCGTAGCGCCCTTGCAGGAATCTGAGAGCTTCTGCAATATCTTCGTGACATTGGGAGATAACCCGTTGCTTGGAATTCTTGCAGGTACAGTTGTGACGGCTGTAATCCAGAGTTCATCGGCATCTGTTGGTATTCTTCAGAGTCTTGCGGCAGCAGGCCTGGTGCCTTTCAGCGCGGCAGTCTATATCATCATGGGACAGAATATAGGTACCTGTGTGACTGCGATCATGTCAAGTCTTGGCGCAAAGAAGAATGCCAAGACGGCGGCCTTGATGCATCTGCTGTTCAATATTATTGGAACAGGGATATTCAGCATAGGTGCAATTATCTATTACGAATTTGTGAATCCTGAGATTGGCTTCGGCTATATTACGCAGACACAGATCAGTATGGTGCATACATTCTTTAATATAGGCACGACGGTTCTGCTATTTCCGCTATCCGGATGGATTATTAAGCTGGCGAAGAAGATTGGCCGTGTGGACGAGAATGAACAGGATAAGAGTAAGGTGCTTCTGGATGACCGTATCTTAGAGACGCCGGGTATAGCCTTGCAGTCTACAGTCAGGGAAGTAGCGCGAATGGGAGAGATTGTTGTGGACTCGCTTAAGGTGGCGAAGAATGTCTTATTCTCGTTGAAGGAAGAGGATATTCAGTATCTGAAAGAAGAGGAAACGACAGTAGACAAGCTCAGCGCCGGAATAACAGAATATGCGATTAAGCTCAGCGCTCTTCATATCAGCGAAAAAGAACACCAGGATGTGGCGCATCTGCTTCAAATGGTATCTGATATGGAACGTATCAGTGATTATTGTGAGAATATATCTGAATTCGCAGAGACTTTATATGAGAAGAAAGCATCTTTCTCCGAGATAGGAACCGCACAACTAAAAGAAATGTTTGAAATCTGTGTGGACAGCTACCTGTATGCATATGAAGCTTTCGCAGAACAGAGCAGGGAAAAAGCGCTTAAAGTAATCGAAAAAGAGACCCAGGCGGACGACCTGGAGATTCTTCTTCGCAGTAAACATATTAAACGACTGGCAGCAAACCAGTGCAGCACAGAGGCAGGAATAGTATTCCTGGATACACTGGTATGTCTGGAACGTGTTTCAGACCATGCAAGAAATATTGCGGAAGAAGTATTGGAGAGAGTCCGCTAGGAGAGTCCAAGAAGAATCCGCATCTTGTCCTTGTCGATGCGTTCCCAGTGCTCGTGTCTGGATTGGAAACAATCATTTATCCAGACGACGGCATCATCAAGCCCTTCCTGTGTGAAGGGGAATTCTTTTTTCTCTTTTTGTTCATCAGGAGCCGCTTCAAAGCACCATGGTTCCGGATAGATATATGCGTCCAGCATATCGCCAGATAAAACGAGATAATAGCGCATACCGCAGTGAGAGCCCGAGAAGGGCTCTTTTTTTAATGCTTTTAAAGTGAGTCCAAGGGTTGGGATCATAATAGTTACCGTCCTTAAGAAAATAATATGGTTGAAGTTTAGCATATACTTTGCAAATTATCAAGAGAGGGATTTGATCCAGATGTTTTACGAAAATGTTTTAAGAATATTTTATGCGGGAAATGTTGTATTTTGTTGAATTTGGTTTTCTTCTGTGATAAATTATCTTTCATATAGTTTCCAGAAATTGGTAATTCTATGCAGAGGTGATTTCAATGAAGAGAGAATATCTAAAGCAGAATGTATATGAAGCACTACAGGAGCGGTTAAAGTATCTTTTTGATGAATTTGAAAATATCTATGTGTCCTTCTCAGGAGGAAAAGACAGCGGCGTGCTGTTGAATCTGGTATTAGATTATCAGCAGAAATTTGCGCCAGAGAAGAAGATTGGCGTCTTTCATCAGGATTTTGAAGCACAATATACAGTGACGACAGAATATGTTGAACGAACATTTGAGCGGATTAAAGATAAAGTGGAACCATACTGGGTATGCCTCCCCATGGCGACCCGGACAGCTCTGAGCAGCTATGAGATGTATTGGTATCCGTGGGACAATAAAAAACAAGAACTGTGGGTAAGGAAGATGCCAGATAAAGAGTATGTAATAAACATGGATAATAATCCGATTATAACATACCGTTACCGGATGCATCAGGAGGATCTTGCAAAGCAGTTCGGACGATGGTACCGGATAGCGCATGGAAGGGGGAAGACGGTCTGCATTCTGGGAATGCGCGCGGATGAATCTTTGCAGAGATACAGTGGATTCCTGAATAAGAAGTATGGATATAAGGGACAGTGCTGGATTAGTAAGCAGTTTAAAGACGTCTGGTGTGCTTCGCCTATCTATGACTGGTCCACGGAGGATGTCTGGCATGCAAACTACATATTCGATTATGATTATAATCAGCTGTACGATCTCTATTATAAGGCAGGGCTTAAAGTTTCACAGATGAGAGTGGCGTCACCTTTTAATGATTATTCGAAAGATTCCTTGAATTTATACAGGGTTATTGATCCAGAGATATGGGTAAAACTGGTAGGCAGGGTAAAGGGGGCTAATTTTGGAGCAATTTATGGGCGTACCAGGGCAATGGGTTACCGGAATGTTACACTTCCAAAAGGACACACCTGGAAATCTTATACCATGTTTCTTCTGGATACGCTTCCCACCAGGCTGCGGAATAACTATATTAAGAAATTCAATACTTCAATCAAATTCTGGCACGAGACAGGCGGCGGGCTTGATGAAGAGGTAATCCATGAGCTGGAAGATCATGGATATCAGATCAAGAGAAACGGAGTATCCAATTATACGTTGAGTAAGAAATCAAGGATCGTATTTCTGGAAAAGATTCCAGATGATACGGATGACATCAAGTCTTCAAAAGATATACCCAGCTGGAAGCGGATGTGCTGCTGCATCCTGAAGAATGACCATATCTGCAGGTCGATGGGATTTGGAATGACGAGGGACCAGCAGAGGCAGATAGATATGATACGAAAGAAATATAAGAGTGTGGAGGGAATGGAATATGGAGTATAAGAGTCCAGTATATAATGTTATTGCAGTTCCGATAGAGAAGATTGTGCCTAACACATATAATCCTAATACGGTGGCACCGCCGGAGATGAGACTTCTCTATGAAAGTATAAAAAATGACGGGTATACGATGCCTGTTGTGTGCTATTATGATAAGGCTGCGGATCAATATATTATTGTAGATGGATTCCACCGATACCGGATTATGCTGGAGCATCAGGATATCTACCAGAGAGAGAAGGGGATGCTTCCGGTGTCGGTGATTGAGAAATCCCTGGATCAGAGGATGGCAAGTACGATACGGCATAATCGCGCGAGGGGAAACCATGACGTGGATCTGATGGGAAATATCGTGAAAGAACTGCATGAGCTTGGCCGTTCTGATGCATGGATATCCAAGCATCTTGGGATGGACAGGGATGAGATTTTAAGGCTTAAGCAGATCACCGGACTTGCGGCGTTATTCAAGGATGTACAGTTCGGACAGGCATGGAGACCGACAGATGAGGAGGAGAGTTAGTATCAAAAAGGCTAAGAACACTGATTTTACACTGTTCTTAGCCTTTTTTAAGCAGATAACGGGAATCGAACCCGCCTCTCCAGCTTGGGAAGCTAGCATTCTACCAATGAACTATATCTGCATGACAATCATTATAATACCATTTTTTCTAAAATGCAATCCTTTTAATAAATTTTGTATGAAGCGCATGATAGTGTATTATCTGTGTAAGAAAACTTAATAAAATCTTCATACTTTCTATCGGAAGTGTTTGTTTTTTAGCGGTATAATGAAAAAAGATATATGGAGGTCCTTATGAACAGAGTGATAGAAGTAAAAGATCTTTACAAATTATACCGTGTAGGTGATGAGGTTGTACGTGCATTGGACGGAGTAGGTTTCGATATCTATGAAGGTGAGTTTTGTGCAATTGTAGGAACCTCTGGTTCGGGTAAATCCACACTTTTGAATATGCTTGCGGGATTAGAGAAGCCGACAAAGGGCAGTGTCGTGATTGCCGGGCAGCATATTGAGAACTTGACAGAAGAACAGCTGGTGAAGTTTCGCCGGGATAATGTAGGATTCATCTTTCAGTCATTTCATCTGCTGGGAACCATGAATGCGGTGGAGAATGTGGCGCTGCCATTAAGTTTCCGCGGAGTTCCGCGTGATGTGAGGATGAGGAAAGCGGATAAGATGCTGGATCTGGTGAAGCTTAAGAAGCACAAGAAGCATCTGCCGAACCAGATGTCAGGCGGGCAGCAGCAGCGAGTGGGAGTTGCAAGAGCTCTTGTGGTTGATCCTAAGATTATATTTGCCGATGAACCAACGGGAAATCTGGATTCCCACACTTCGGAAGAAGTTATGAGGCTGATGCAGCAGGTGGTGAGAGAACAGAAAAAGACACTGGTCATGGTAACCCATGATTCACATCTGGCGACATATGCAGACAGAGTCTTCCATATCCGGGATGGAAAGATTCTTAAGATTGAAGACAACCGGAAGAGTGTAGTTGAGGAGGAACTGGAATAATGAGAGCATTAAAAAGAATCCTGACAGGAATATGCATGATGGCGGTGATGATGACGATGGTCATGCCTGTGAAGGTGCAGGCAGAATCTGTTGATGCTGCAGCGCTTATAGATGAGGAATTACTTGTGCCGCCGGCAGTTACATCTGAAAATAATACGGCGCCGACGTTTAAAGCGGGAGAGGCGAAAGAATGGAAACTAATCATACATAACAACAATAATAATACTTCATTGACAAATGTAAGGATAGAGCCGAAGCTTGGAGATACGAATGAGGAATGGCCGTTTAAGACGGAGTGGCAGGATTATGGACAGACGATAGGAGAAATTGCTGCAGGAAGCACAGGGGCTGTTTCATTTACTTTTGAACAGAGGGAAGATGTACCGACCTCAAGGTATACTCTGCTGTTTAATGTAAGTGCGGTAAGTGAATCGGGGCAAAAATTAGAAACTTCTCAAAGATTTTATGTCAATACGACTGCTAAACCGGAAGAGAAGCCGGCTCCTTCCCAAGATAATGGTGACCAGTCTTCTAACGAGCCATCATCTGTCCCGGGAGATGATATAGACATGCTGTCAGCAGACGCCGGCGGGTTCAGCAATGGCGGCGTGTCCGGCGGCGGTTCGGATTCTGGCTCCAGTTCAGTTCCAAGGGTCATTGTCACAGGATTCACTACAGACCCGGCAGAAGTACGCGCGGGCAGTAATTTCGTCCTTACGATTCATCTGAGGAATACATCGAAGAAGACCGGAGTAAAGAATATGCTGTTTGATCTTAACGCGCCGACAGAAGGAAGCGACGAGCAGACTGTGGCGCCGGCATTTCTTCCTGCGTCTGGTTCCAGCTCTATCTATCTGGACGGAATCAAGGCGGACGGGACCGCGGACATCTCCATTCAGCTGAATGCCAAGGCGGATCTTCTCCAGAAGCCGTATAGTGTAGATTTGAGTATGAAGTATGAGGATGCGGAAGGTTCGCAGATAGATGCATCATCCAGCCTTTCTATTCCTGTCAAACAGGACGCAAGATTTGAATTCAGTGATTTTGAGATCAGTCCAGAGAGTATCTCTGTCGGAGATGAAGCGAATGTGATGTGCAGTCTGTATAATCTGGGCAGGATTAAGCTGTACAATGTTAAGGCAACCTTTGAAGGCGCATGTATTGAGAAGGAAGAAGTTTTTGTCGGTAATGTAGAGTCAGGCGCGAGCGCGTCTATCGATGCGATGCTGGAAGGGGCTAAGGCGACGGGAGGGCCTGCAAAAGTCACTATGACGGTAAGTTATGAAGACGAAGCAGGCAAGATTTCTACGACAGAGAAAGAACTGCAGCTGGAAGTCATGGAGGCGATGGAAAGCGATATGATGACAGGCGGCATGGAGATAATGGAAGAGGAAAAGAGCTTCCCGGTTCTGCCGGTTGTCATGCTGGTGGTGATAATTATTGTCATAGTAGTCGTTGTAGTCATTATGAAGAAGAGAAAGAAAAAGCAGAAACTGAATGAAGAGGAGGGATTGCTGGATGAGCTGGATAGACCTTCTGAGGATGAGCGCTAGTAATTTGAGAAGACGGAAGCTTAGAACCTTCCTGACCGTTCTCGGGGTTATCATCGGCACGGCGTCCATCGTAGTCATGATCTCTCTGGGACTGGGGCTTCAGGAGTCCATATACCGTGAAGTAGAGCAGTCGGGAGGACTTACGAGTATCAGAGTAACAGGAAAATCAGCCGGAGATTCCATGTTCTACTACTCTTCGGGAGAAGAAGAAGAATCCCAGAAATATATCAACGATCAGGCAATCAGCGAACTATCTCAGGTAGAGCATGTGTCACTGGCGTCGCCGGTATACGAGATGTGGGTGAATATGCTGAAAGGCGGATATGAGGGTTCCGGCCAGCTGGTTGCAATGACGCCGGAGGCGCTCATAGCGAAGAATATTCCTCTGGGTGAGGGAACGCTTCCGACACCGAACAGCGGGAGCCTGGAACTGGTGTATGGAAATGGAGTTGCCACGCAGTTCTACGAGAAAGGAACGGGCAACGGCTATTATGAAACGGGTGAGCTGCCGGATATAGATTTTATGCATGACTCCATCTTTCTGATTCTTGACCAGGACGGTTATTACAGTAGTATGGATAATACTCCGATGATGGGGACAGACGCCGCCGGGGGACAGCAGACATCCTCAAAGACTGTACAGAAGCATGTGGTAAGAGCAAGCGGAATCGTAGCGGGCAGTCCGGAAGAATATACCGCCAATTATTATTATATTTACTGCGATCTGGATACGCTAAAGCAGGTCCTGAAGAAAGAATTCTCGGGAAGAGTGATTCCCGGGCAGCCCTCCACCAAGTCAGGCAAGCCTTATAAGGAATTCTGTTATTCTTATGCACAGGTGAATGTAGACGAGATTGACAATGTAGATGAAGTTGCGGCAAAGATTCGTGAGATGGGATATAATGCGGAGACGAACGCAGAATACATGGACAGTATGAAGAGCCAGTTAGCCATTATCCAGGCGGTACTGGGCGGAATCGGCGCGGTATCGCTCCTTGTAGCAGCAATCGGAATCGCCAATACGATGATGATGTCAATCTATGAGCGGACCAAAGAAATCGGCGTAATCAAAGTATTGGGATGCAGCCTTAAAAATATCAAGCAGATGTTCCTTCTGGAAGCGGCGTTCATCGGCCTGATCGGCGGAGCAGCAGGGAATATCTTAAGTTTCGGAATGTCGGCGGCGATTAATTTTATAACAGGACAGGGCGCGGCTATGGGATTCGATGGAAATATCTCATATATTCCGTTATGGCTGGTACTCCTGTCCATGGGATTTGCAATGTTAGTAGGCGTTGTGGCAGGATATTTCCCGGCGCTTCGGGCGATGAAACTAAGCCCGCTTGCGGCCATAAGAAATGAATAAGATTTATTCTTCGATGATGTGGATTTCGAGATAGTCGAAATCAATGGAATCCACAAAGTTATCCTGTGTAAACCGTGCCTTGTCATGGCGTTTGAAATCTTCAATTGTTGAATCCAGCCAGATTGGTTTACTTAAGTCAAATTCATAACAGATTGAATCGAGCGCGTTAAATATCTTATGTGTCCGGGTATCGTCTGTATCATCACAGACGATACCCGGACACATAAGATATTTAACGCGCTCGATTCAATC
>CANSLW010000129.1 GCA_947647815.1 uncultured Dorea sp.
GAAAATGGTGTTAAAGTGGTCGTAGAAAAGAACGAAAGGTATGCACTATAGTGCAGTGGTTAGGAAGAAAGGGGCAAGTAAGAAAATGCAGATCACAGATGTACGCGTGCGAAAGGTGGCTAAGGAAGGCAAGCTCAAAGCAGTAGTATCCATAACGATGGATGAAGAGTTTGTAGTACATGATATAAAGGTCATCGAGGGTGAAAAGGGACTTTTCATTGCTATGCCAAGCAAGAAGGCATTAGATGGAGAGTATCGAGACATTGCTCATCCAATCAATTCTGGGACGAGAGATCGTATACAGCGTATTATCCTTGAGAAGTACGAAGAAGCATTGGAAGATGAGAGGGAAGAATAAGAAAGAGGGCTTTGGCCCTCTTTTTATGATACCATTGTATACAAATAAGCCGGTGGCAGGTTATTTGTATAATTGGAAATGTAGAGGTTTGTGAGTTTTGGGGTGTGTAAAATCCAGTTTGTAGGCGCACAGGCATATTTCCTGCCAGGTATGTGTATCCCGGCATTGTGGGTTGTATTTTGTGTCTCCGATGATGGGACAGCCAAGATGTGCCAGTTGTACGCGGATCTGGTGGTGGCGTCCGGTATCCAGTTGAATATCTAATTCCGTGGCGGAGTCGGGATTTCCTGTTGTGAAAAAACGTTGTTCTTTGGATACTATCGTATAATGCAGTCTGGCGAGCTTGGAACCGCTGGTGTCACGGCTGCAGATATGCGATGTATTTGTACGTGCATCTTTTATCATATAATCTTCGAGAGTATCCTCGTTTTTCGGAGGCTGTCCATCTACAAGAGCCCGGTAATATTTGCCAAAACCATGATTCTGAAGCTGACGGTTTAATTCTTTTGCGGCAAATGGTGTCTTAGCAAATACAAGAATCCCCTTAACCGGCTGATCCAGACGATGGATCACTGCGAGATATAGTTCGCTGCTTGAGAGACCGGAGCCATTCCGAACAATGTGATTTTTAAGAATGCTGACCATATCGGGAGTGCCAATTCTCTTACTCTGCACAGCAACTCCATGAGGTTTCGCACAAACCAGAATATGCCTGTCCTCATACAAGATTTCAGGCATATCAGCGCTTTTCTCTAATCCCATTTTTCCTTCAATATGTTTGACGCTTTTTGATGTCTTCCTACTATTATCCATATATAAAATCCCCAATCTGATAAAACCTTATAGCCATTTTCAAATATATAAAAATATTTTAACAGCACAATCTTTTGTCCATGATATTATATCTTAGAAATATTATCATGGTATTCAGCTTGCGAAGAAGAAATTTTTTGCGCTTTCTTATCTGTGCAATTGAAGGGTTTTGCCAGTACACAGGCAGTTCGGAACAGTTCTTCCTCTAAGAAGACATTCGGAGTGTTGTCCAGTCTGCGTGAGGAAGGATAGTACCGAACTGCCGTCCCCTTAGCCAAAAAACCAATTAATTCCCCATATGAAGATCCTTCACACTGTCGCGTTCGATGAAGTTGGTCAAAATCTCCAGTTTCATAGGAATACGTTTCTGTTCATCTCCCTGATTGATTAAAAGCTGTGCCGCAGTTCTTCCAATTTCTTCTTTTAAAACATTGAATGTGGTTAATGGCGGTGAGGATATTTCACAGAAAGGCATGTTGTCGAATCCTATGATAGACACATCGTCCGGAACCCGGTAGTTTTTATCTTTTAATGCCTTTATTGCCCCCAGCGCAATAATATCGTTGACCGCTACGTATGCAGTAGGCAGATCCGGATTCCCTTCCAGATATTCCTTCATGGAAATCTGGGCGCCGGTCATTGTAGGCTGTAGTTTTATGCAATATTTTTCTTCTATCTCAAGTTGGTGTTCTTCCATCGCTTCTCGGAATCCCCGTTCTCTTTCTTCGAAATTGCGGATAGAGATCGTGCTGCCGATATATCCGATTTTTCTGTGGCCTTTTTTTACAAGATAAGAGACAGCCTGATTAAAAGAATTACTGTTTTCCATTAATACTGTGGTGAAGTTTCCTTCTTTGAACCAGGCATCAACGACGACAAAAGGTACTTTAAGTTTTTGAAAAGGCTTGACGTCTTCCCAGTCAAGCTCTGTTGCCAATAGAATGATTCCGCTCTTCGTTTCATTTAGAAGGCTGGAGATCTTGGACTCATGGTCGGCGTTGGACATATATATGTTCATGATACTAGTTTCTATGTGATGTTTTTGTCCTTCTTTTTCCACACCGTCGATCAATGACAGGATGAGCGGAGTCTCCAAAAGGATCTCTCCGCTTTTCCTATACATAACCAGTATGATTCGTTCCATTTTTTTTGAGGAAGTATATCCCAATTCCTTGGCTGCGTCAAATATTCTTTTTACGGTATTTTCATTTGCTTCTTTTTTCTGGTTCAGCACATTCGATATAGTTGCCTGTGAATAACCTGTCAGTTCGCTGATCTGCTTTAATGTTACTCGGGCCAAGATGTCTGCCCCCTCTCTCTTCCTCTTCCCTGTATTAAGAAATGCGTTATAGGGCATGCATTACGGTATGCCCATATGGGTATACCGTAACACATACATTTATTTTTTTCAAGAAATTTCCATATTCTTATAGTCCTGGAACAGAAGATATCTGGCGGTTTCGTCTTCTTCAATGTCAGGAATTCTATTTTGGGCGGAATGGAAGCGATTATCTATCGTATCGTCATTGGTGGTTGAGACTTCAAATAACATGATCTTTCCGGTGCCCTTTTCACCGATCCATCTATGATACTGACCAGGTGCAAGAGTGATACTTTCACCAGGGTGCAGGGTGACGGTTCCTCCTGCAGGGACAGTTACCTGCCTTCCATCCATTGTCACTGTTACGTCTGTATCTGCAAAATCTTCATTTTCATCAGAATTATATAGCTGCACGATCAGATTGCCGCCGCCTCTGTTGATGATATCTTCCATCTTGCTCCAGTGGAAATGATAAGGAAGCTCCTGGCCGTCTTCTACAAGAAGAAGCTTTTCGGCATATGGTTTCGGGTACTTCTCTTTGTTGTGGAAGTTCCCGTTGCGGAATGTAAATATCAACAGACCGCAGGACTTAAAATCTCCGCTTCCAAAATCACTGATATCCCACCCCAGCATATTGTCTATGATTTCCTGGCTCTCGGGACCGATGTTCTTCCACTCTGGGATTCCCCATTTTGCAAAAGCAGGGAAACATAGCCCTTTTTCTTCTACGAATGCAATAGCTTCGTCAATAATAGTGTTTAATTCTGATCTCTTCATATGGCTTCTCCTTCATGGTTCATTTTTTCAAATTCTAAGATTGTATAGATGCCTGCATTTTTGATGTAAACGTCCTGTCCCTGAACGGTTGTCTGGATATCTGGATTGTTCGGAAATGTATGTACTTTTACATCGCAGAAAGGAAAGGCTGCCGTTAATTTGATGGAAGGAATTACATCAATCTTATGAGTTTCTTTGTTAAAATTATAGTTTACAATATGTAAAACATAGGTATCATCGTTGTGATGTAATGCAGTACCATATACCGGATTGTCATCAAAAGTGATTAATGAATGCTTTTGTGACAGGCAGTCTAATAATGCATCGGATTCATCAAGCTGATATTCGGATGAGGCTGCCAGAGTGTCTGGCTTTCGTGAGTAAGTAATTACTTCGCCTCCAGCGGTATGGTAATTATTTAAAACCTCGATGGTTTTCTCGTCCATAAGGAAAGCATCCGGGACAACAATGGTTTTATATGGCGCCAATCGTTCTGATGTCAGTTCTTCGTCAGGACTTTCATAGATAACGTTGTAGAGGAGTTTGCGGCTGCTCATCTCCTGGATTAAATCGAAGAATGCCTCGAAGGTTCCATCGTTAGAGAAAGCGCCTTGGCGGCCCAGCTCTTCCACGCCGTCCAGACTAATGCGTTCTACTTTATTGTAAGTAATAGTCGCTTTCGTGGAAGGCTCTGTCCACAGGTTCTCATAGGCGGAGTTCAGATCGTAGATCACTGCTATATCTGCCTGTGGTTTTTTCGGGAACAGGCGGCTGTGATCGTCAAGCCATGGACCTAACTGTTTCAGCATCCGCAGGTCCGGCCAGAATGCATCCTTGACCTGATTCTGAAGCCAGGAGCCATAAGGGAATGCAATGTGGAAACCATGGGCCAGGGGTTCCATGAGGAATAAGATACATCTGTCATTGATGCCGTTTTTGATATCGGTGATCATATCCCTTACATATGCGTTGGGGTCTTCTACAAAACAGCTCTCTTTGCCGTTCAGCCATCCGAATGCGTATTTGTACCAGGCATCCTGTCTCAGGGAAATGTCTGTCTTCTCACCGGCGAGAAGATCCAGATATTTCTTGCAGTTCCAGGAGATCGGGAAGCACTGGAATAGATTTGCCGTAACAGGGAATTCTTCGCCGCGTTTTTCTCGGGCATACGCTTTTGCGTGAGCGGAAAGTTCACGGACAACCCATTCTATAGAAGCAATCTGCATATTGACGAAATCCCGGTAAAGAGGAATGCTCCAGCGATCGTTGCCGTTGAAGGCAAGCAGATCTTCATCCTTATAGCCTTTGCCCAGCAGGTAGGTTCTATAATTAAATGAATCCAGCTCCACGTCATCCGGAAGAGGAATGTGATGTTCTGCCAGATACTGGTTGAACTTGTCCATGCATTCATCACAGAAGCAGCCGGCATTGTGGATGGCGTGCTTTTGTGTATCGTATTCATCGATATGCAGCCCGCCGGCGCCGGCATCAATCATCATCTCTACGTCCCTTTTCATATAAGAGAGATAAGATTCTTTATTGCAGCAAGGCGTATAACATTTGTGGTCATGATCAGGAGCCATCAGCCAGGCGGAGAGTATATTTCGCCCTTCCAGAGAACGTGTTTTGAATTCTTCCAGAAAATCGCCGACATTGCGTCCTTTATAATCCTTTAACCCATCCGGGAAATATTTCTCGATTGGCTCAAAAAGGTGTGGATATTGATTGGTGGACAACTCACTCATTCCGACATACCGGTGATTCTTAGAAGCATCACGCAGAATATTCAGAGAAAGTAATTCTGTCTCGTCCTCGTTGAATTCTGCTCCAAATTCCCAGAGCTGTGCTTTCCAGAGTACAGAGAATACTTTGATGTCTCTCTTGCGGCATTCTTCGCAGAATTCCTTGTCATTCATGTATCCATACAGACGCATCCTGGGCGGAGTAGGATCGTTTGCTTCTTTGTCCATATAAGGGAGTCCAATGGCGCCGCTTCCCAGACAGGACCATATCAGCATATTTCCGTGTACGTCGCAGATATCTTCAACCATCTGCATATTCTTCATAGGGAGACTTGGATGATAATTCCACATATCCCGCTGCCATCCCATAAAATAGATTCCTTTTAACATATCTAACCTCCTAACTCTTTAAGCCGGACAGAGAGATTCCTCTTGTCAGGAATTTCTGGCCGAATCCATAGACCAATGTAGGGACGATCAGGGAGATCATTACTCCTGCCAGGATATATGCAAGACTGCCGGCAGAGCGGAAGCCTTTTAGAGACTGCATTCCCATTGTAAGAGTGAATTTCTCCTCTGAATTAATATAAATGAGCGGTGCGAAGAAGTTATTCCACTGCTCGATAAATTTCATAAAACATACTACGATAATGGTAGGAACGCACATGGGAAGTACCACGTTCCAGTACACCCGGAAAGTTGAGCATCCGTCGATGATCGCCGCATCGATATAGCTGTCGGGGATTCCTTTCATATTCTGCGTAATAAGGAATACCCCAAAAGGATTCGCAAGATATGGAAGAATCAATGCCAGGTGTGTGTCAATCAATGATAATTTATTCATGACCAGAAATTGCGCGATGGCATAGGACTGGAAAGGAATAAGCAAACCTGAGATGATGTAAAGAAAGATAAAATTCTTGCCTTTAAAATTCAGCTTTGCAATGGCGAATGCCGCCATGGTGGTAAAGATGGTTCCGACACCTACGATCAAGAAGGTGATCTTTGTGCTGTTCCAGAAAAATTGAATGAAATTAAAGCTTTTAAATATATGACTGTAGTTTCCCCACATCCACTGAGTCGGGAAGAAGGACGGGGGCAGATCGAAGGAATCCTTCGGGAGTCTTAATGAAGTCGCAAATGCCCAGAAAAACGGCATTAAAAACAGGATTCCGAAGGCAATCAATATGATGTTGAGTATAAGCTGAAATTTTCGTTCATTTTTTCTATAATTTAAAAATTTACGTTTATTATTCTTTTGTTCCATACGCTCCCTGCTTTCTTTATTCCGTGTCATAGGTAACCCACTTGTTCTGGTATTTGAACATAAGGATCGTGATTATTAATACAATAATGAATAAGATCAGTCCTAATGTTGAGGCATAACCAAAGTGGTATTCCTGGAAACCTTTCCGGTAGATGTGCATCGCCACTGTCTGTGATGAGACGCCGGGTCCTCCCTTTGTGAGGAAATAAGTCTCGTCAAACATCTGGAAACAATTGATCAGGGTGGTGACAACTACGAAAAAGATGGTAGGAGTCAGCATAGGTATCTGAATCTTAATCAGGCTCTGCCATTTTGTGGCGCCGTCTACTTTGGCGGCTTCCATATAGGTGTCCGGAATATTCTGAAGCCCTATGAAATAATACAAGAAGGCGTTGCCGATGAATTTCCATGCACTGAATATTGCAATGGCAAGAAGGGACCATTTGGAGTCGCCCAGCCAGTTTATGCGGTTCATCCCTAAGGCGCCGAACAGCCAGTTGAAGACTCCGAATTCATAGTCATATAAGTATCCCCAGACGATGACAATAGCTGATGTGGTCACGACCAGTGGGAAATAGAATAAAATCCGGTAAACACCCTGGAAGAATCTGGATTTTATAGAATTTACAGCAATGGCAAGCACCAGTCCGCCGATAATGTGTACCGGCGCGATGATCAGGACAAACTTGAGTGTGTTGAGCATAACCGTTCGAAAATCCGGATCATCGAATAATTGTCTGAAATTGGTCAATCCGATAAATTCTATAGGTTTAAGCAGGCTGAAATCGGAAAAACTCAGCACAAAGATGGTCATGATCAAGGGGATGCCGGTAAATACTGTGTAAAAAAGTAAGGTCGGACTCAAAAAAAGATAAGCTGTTATGTTTTCTCTGAAAGCACGGCGGCTTTTTGTTTTGGTTTTTTTGTTCATAATCAAATCAATTCCCCTTTTGCTAAAAGGTGCCGCCCTCCAGGACGGCACCTTCTGGCAGCGTCAATTAGTTTTTAAAGAGGCTGTCTATTACAGCTTTTTCTTCGTCGGTGTCTCGGTAAGTACTGTTCTCAAAGCACTTGTTGATCTCATCAGCCGCTTCGTCCAGTGCCTGGGAGACAGGTTCCTGGTTAGCGTAGATGATATCCATGTATTTTGCATAGATGTTCGCAAGGTCCGCGTACTCCGGCGGATCCTGGCTTCTGCGCCATTCGTTCTTGTTATATACATCGTACATGACTTCGTAGTTGTCGATAATACCGTCGTTTGCACAGATCTCTTCGCCCCATGTCGGGTTAGCAGGAAGAGAACCGGTCTTCATAAATACTTCTGAATAAGTCTGTCCCGCTGTCCAGAGTGCAACTTTCATTGCTTCTTCCGGATGTTTTGTGCTGTTCAGTACAACGAAACCACAGCTGCCGGCACAAGTGTTGTGTCCGCCTTCGCCCTTTGGCATGGTCTGTACGAAGATCTTGTCCTGCAGATCGCTGGCATTGTAATCATCAGACACCCATCTTCCCCAGAAGCCCATGGCTGTCTTGCCCTGTACGATCAGCTCGGTGTCAGTGATGGTGTCGCTTGGCTGTGGTGCATAGCCATATTCCCAGATAGAATCCTGAAGGAACTGGAATACATTATTGCACTGTGGTGAGTTGATGGCCGCCTCTGTCCAGTCATCATTCAGTGGTGCGCCGCCTTCAGAATATAACAATCCCTGTAAGCAGAAGAAGTTTGTTGGAACTCCGAAAGGAAATGCGTCTACACCTGAATCCTTGAGCTGTTGGCAGATATCTTTGAAATCGTCCCAGGTCCAGTCTGCATCAGGAAGTGGAATGTTAGCCTCTTCAAAAATATCTTTTCTGATGTGTACAACCACGGAGTTTGCCTCATAAGGTACGCCGTAGGTATTGCCGTCTACAACGAAGATATCCTTAAGTTCATCGGCGATAGCGTCCATATGGATGGCTTCGGCTTCTTCGGGATGTGCTTCGAGGTAATCGTTCATTGGCAGCCCCAAATCATTCATAGCCATGAACGCTACCCCTTCAAGACCCAGTGCACAAACATCTGGTGCATTTCCGCTGGCGATCATAGTCTGGATCTTCATCAGATATCCATTCCAGTTAGATCCGTAGGAGTCGCTGGTGATGTACTGGAATTCCGGTATGATATTAGGATTCTCTTTTGTGAATTCATCAAATACTTTCTTCTGAGCTTCTGTCATATCGGCGCCGTCAGAAAAGAGAGCTACTTTGATATGTACAGGTTCGTCTTCTGAGGAAGCGTCTTTGCCGCCGCCGTCGCTTTTGCCGGATTGTCCGCATGCTGCTAATCCGAGTGTCATTGCCACACATAATAATGCTGCGATAATCTTTTTCTTCATCTTTAACCTCCGATTCTTTTGTGATTGGTAAAAACAGTAAAAATTTAGTAAAAATTAGCATCTGAAATTTGAAGTTTTTTTCACCTCCCGTCATTGCAAATTGGAAAAAATGCCGGTAAAATACATGTGATCACTTTTGCCTTTGGCTATTTTTGATAAAAACAATATATCACTATTTGAAGAATGTGTCAATAAAAAGGTTAAATTTTATAAATATTTTCAAATAAATTTTATGTAAATTTTAACTGAAATTTTACCCTTGACAAAAATGCGGACTTCTATTAGAATTACGATTAACTGAAGAACCTGCCGGCAATGCCGTATTATAGGGGTAAAATACTTTTTGACTCCATGATACTAGTTGCAGAAAGCAGGCTTGGCCGTGAAGAGGAATAGTAGTTACAGATGCAGTTCTTCCAGAGAGAGAATCCACCGGCTGAAAGATTCTCGTCCTGATATGTAGTGAACCTACCTTGGAGCCACTGTATGAAAATACAGCGTGACACCAGCGTTAATGGTGATAAGAGAGAACTGCGAAAGGGTCGCAGTTAACTAGGGTGGTACCGCCGAGCTTTTCGGTCCCTTTTATGTAAGAGGGAAGCGAAGGTCCGGCGTTTTTTTGTTGCCGCAAGGTATTTGTCTTTTTAGGACGTCGTGACCAAAGTAGAACTCTGACAGACAGTTTATAACGTGAGGCAAGGGTCTTGCAGGAAAAGAAAAGGAGAAGAGAAACATGGCAAAGGAAAAATTGGTAAAAAATATCACATCCCGTGAAGAAAACTTCGCACAGTGGTATACGGATGTGGTGCGTGAAGCAGAATTGTGTGATTATTCAAGTGTTAAGGGATGTTTGAACTATCTTCCCAACGGATATGCGATTTGGGAACTGATTCAGGCAGATCTTGACAGAAGGTTTAAGGAGACAGGCGTAGAG
>CANSLW010000130.1 GCA_947647815.1 uncultured Dorea sp.
CTCGTAATAAAGACTTGGGTTCGGTCTTTCACGAACCTTAGTCGTATTACGCTTCTCGTCGGCTTAGCGAACAGCCCCAAGGCTGTAAGCTTAGCGACGCAGAAGCATCATTAAAATCAAGCTTAATCCGAGTCAAGAAAAATGCTCGCTTTTTCTTTTCCCGTTATTACTGTTTATAAGGTTGATACCGGATATCTCTATCCAATATCACGTTCTGAAATTTTCTCTTAGAAATTTTCAGGGTTGTTGTCTATTGTTTAATTATCAAGGTTCTTTGTTGTCTCTCTTGCGACAGCTATATTAGATTATCACATCTTTCGTCGTTTGTCAACAACTTTTTTAAATTATTTTTTGCTGTCGTTTTCTGTGTTTTGTCTCTCACTTGACAGCTCAATTAGATTACCATATTTGTCATTTCCTGTCAACAGCTATTTTTGATTTTTTTGAATATTTTTTATCTGCCCATCGGACACATGATTATTTCATTAGAATTTGAGTATAAAATACCGTCTATACTATAGAAACAGGAATTTCCTTTGTCCACTTCAATATACATCAATAACGCGAGATCTTCTAAAGCTCCCGACTCAATCTCACAAATGTTTTCCGGAATAAAGACTTCCATTACATCTTCTTCTATTCCCGCAAATGCGCCTTTCCTGATTCCGACACATTTCTCATCTGCCGCGATTAACAGTATCCCGTCAACAATCGAAAATCCTTCTGTTGTTCCAGTGATATATCCTTGTTTGTCAATACAAAATCCGGCAATTTCCATCATGGCATTATTCTCCTCCGTGAGGTTTCCATCATCACTTAAAGCCGGCTTATCCCCAGAATCCTCTATTGTAATATTTTCCTGTCTGCTTTGCTCAGCCTTCTGGTCTTCAATCTCTTGTAAATACAAAGTCTCTGGCAAACTGTTTTCCAGTGAATGATTATCAGTTTCTGAATAAACTGTCTCCACACTCTCTTCTGCAATGTCAGGTTCGTCTGCTGTCTGCACACCCGCTGTCATTCTCAAGCTCTTCGTCAGATTCCATTCCATGTTCTTTACCCCAACCTGTCCCGAAAGATTCCCTGATATATTCTTCACCGTTCCACAGATCTCTGATATATCCGCTCCGTCTCCAATGTTATGCTTCCGCCCTGCCAGAAGCATCCCGTCACTTACCGTAACATGGGCCTGTCTCACTTTGAAATCTTCTGTATATGTTCCCATACCCGCTATTGCATCATCATACATAGAACACATGAATGCCAGTATCAGGCATGCTTCCACTATCTTCTTCCATGGGGCAGCAACCATCTCAGAATTTCTCAGCCTAAGAACTATTTCCATAATCATCCACCTCTTTTGTACAAAATCATCTCCTTTTAATTTGATACTTCTTTCTCCCTGTTCTGTCAATAGTTTTTTCCATAAATTTCTATTTTTCCAATTTTGAGACTTTTCAATTTTAACTTTGATGTTCAAATAACAGAGTTTTGTATGCTCTGCCTCTATGTTCAGTTTTCAAACAGATGTACTAGCACACTAAATACCTTAATGTTTCACGCAGAATATTCTCCTGAGCGTGCTGCTTCACAAACGAAGGCGTAGCGGTGGCTGCGCTGAGGCTTGGGGCTTGGGGCGTAGTGCTGTCAGGAAAATAGGCAAGTGAAACATTAGGTTATTTAGTGCGGGTTATACCAGAGACTACTCGGCTGTCCTAAGCCGCTCCACAACACTCTGTTTCTCCAGATTCCAAAAACAGATATACGGTATCAGAACTGCAAGTATCGCCAGAACCGGAGTACAGCCCACAAGCGGCAACAAGGTGAACCGGAACGTAGAATACCCGTCCGCCACCAGCGCCCGCACAATCACGCCAACTGTCAGCGCACTTAAGATATATGATACCACCAGTGTAATCCCCACATAGAAGATTCCTTCAAAAGCAAGCATTCTACGAAGCTGTCTTTTCGTCATACCGACACTCTGGATCATGGCAAATTCCTTCTTTCTGGAAATGATTGCCGTCACCATACTGTTGATATAATTCAGAATTCCTACCAGTGCAATCACAACGCTGATCGAATACCCCATCACAGCAGCAGACCTGGTATTCTCTTCGTATTGTTCTTCAATCGATTTCCTGGAGACAATATTCATCCCTGCAGATTCTGACTGCTGATATTCTTTCAGCAGATTCGACGCTTCTTCCATATGAGCATCATCCACATTAAAATAAAATTTCCTCAGGTTGCTCTCAGGCCACAGCCTTGTATAAGCCTCTGCCGGAATAATCAGCGGAATATCAAAAGCCGCCCTTTGCCCTTTCACCATTGACTGCAGCGGATTCAATACCGCCATTACCGTAAATTCCTGATTCTCGATCTGAATCTTCTCACCCGCTGAGTACGTCGGTAATTCCTCTTCAGAATCCCCCGCATCTGCCATCGCCCCTGTACTGATTGCAAGAATATACTTCCCCGTTGCAAATTCTTCTGCATCATACTCTCCTGACAGGATATAATTCTTACTTGCCGCCGCTTCGAGGATTACTCCGTCCGCTCCATAGACCGTATGCACTGCCGCTTTGCCTTCCAATGCTTCATCAAACCTTTCTTTCCATTGCGGAAATGTCGGATCGTAGGACTCGAATTCTTCCAGGGCTTCCTCGGTGTAAAAGGCACGAAGATTATCACATGCATGAAGGCTTAACGGCATACTCACCTCCCGGGAATAAAGGCTGCCGCTCTCCTCAATCCCTGGCAGATCCTGAATATCTGCAACCAGCTCCTTACTAATTGTCTGACTCCCCGGATCATATCCGCTGATACGTTCGTTTGTCGCATCATCAATCTGAAAATCCGCCGCCGCAAGTTCCAGAAGATATTTCTCCACATCATAGCTTGCATTCTTTGCATAGAAGAAACTGGTCAAAACCAAACCCAAAGACAGAGACAGAATCACCAGAACGGTCCTCTTCCGGTTACGCCACA
The DNA here is from genome assembly GCA_947647815.1 of uncultured Dorea sp. Lineage (GTDB taxonomy): Bacteria > Bacillota > Clostridia > Lachnospirales > Lachnospiraceae > Sporofaciens. Next base: position 2,989 of record CANSLW010000130.1, read on the forward strand.
GATTCGCCCATGCCATCCTATATAGAGAGGCGCCGTTTTCGCTTTTTTTACTCTTTCGTTTTATGTTAGAATCCGCATCCGTATACTTAAGCGCCTCCATCGGAGACACCTTTCCTGCCAGGCGTGCCGGTAACAGGCAGGAAATCATCACCGTTGCCAGTGCAAACAATGCCGACCCGATAAAGATCACCGGATTCACAGAAACTATAGCGTCCATATCCTCCACGGAAATCAAAACCGGCAATAACACGATTCCCAACAGATATCCCAGAAGTATGCCCGCAGGTATTCCCATCACGGATAAGATGCCTCCCTGTCCCAGGATCATTCTGCGGATCTGCTTTGTAGTCATTCCCAATGTCTTTAACTTCCCATAGAACTGAATATCAGATGCAACCGATATCTGGAATACATTGAATATAATCAGATATCCCGCGATAAATACCAGTGCCATCCCCGCATACATGGGCAGAGTCTCTTGCCGGATGCTTTGTCTCATCTCATCGGTATAGGTCAGATTCTCCTGGAAATCCAGTCCGGAAAGTCCGCAGTCATCAAGAACCTTCGCCATCTTTTCTTCTATATTCTTCGAATCTGCAAAGGACAGGCTCATCATCCGCATTCCTAAGCTCTGCCCCTCTGCGGCGCTGTCTGCACCGCCGCAGGCCTCCATGACGAACTCTTCACTGACCCATGCCATACTGGCGTAAGATGAGAGATTCCCCTCCCAGAATCCGCAGAGAGTAAATGTACTGACGGTGATCTCCTCGGAATGAATATCCTTCTTCCACTCTAATGTCACCTGTTGTCCAAGTTCACTGGGAATCCCAAGCCTCTCAAGAATCAGAGTATCCAAGGCGATCTCGTCTTTCTTCTTTGGCATCATACCCACCGAGGGCTTGCCAAAGCAAAACTCTGCATACTGCTCATCACCATAACGGATCTCTACCTGCCGCCCGGCAAGGCTCTGATTTTCCGCTAATCCTGCCACGATGCTTTTTCCGCTCTCTGCCACATCCGGGTGAGAGGAAATCTGTTCAATCTGTTCGTCTGTAATAGACTTACAAGATGTATGAGAACATGTACCTGACTGGTACAGATACATCTGCGTTACATTTTTCTCCATGCTCTGAGCCAGAGTAAACAGCGTGGTGAACATCATCGTCGTCATAATGATTGCCAATACTGCTACCAGATTGCGGCCTTTATTCTTCTTAAGGCTGCGCTTTGTAAGTATTCCTGTCATGAATGTCTGTGTCCTCATGATTTCTCACCGCCTTACTCATAAATCTTACCGTCTTCAATCCGGATACAACGATCGGCCTGCGCCGCGATCTCTGGATTATGGGTAATCATAACAATGGTCTGATTGTATTTCTTACTGGTAACTTTCAACAATTCTATCACTTCATCACTGGTCCGGCTGTCCAAATTCCCTGTCGGTTCGTCCGCAAGTATAATCGCTGGGCGTCCCGCCAGCGCCCTTGCTATCGCGACTCTCTGCTGCTGTCCGCCGGATAATGTGTTGGGCATATTGTAAATCTTCTTCTCTAAGCCAAGCATGGATATAATCTCTTCTATATATTTCCTATCCGGTTTCTTACCGTCAAGCTGGATCGGCATCACAATGTTCTCGTATACATTTAAGATTGGAACCAGATTATAGTTCTGGAAGATAAACCCGATTCGCTGACGGCGGAATACGGTCAGATCCTCGTCGTTTAATTTCCCAAGTTCGAAATTATCTACCCGTACACTGCCGGAGGTTGGACGGTCTAAGCCGCCTAACATGTGAAGCAATGTGGACTTTCCGCTGCCGGAAGTTCCGATGATTGCAACAAATTCTCCCTGTTCTATGGAAATGTCTACCCCTCCTAACGCATTCACAACATTTGGCTCCTGTCCGTATTGCTTTGTCAGATGTGTTGTACGTAAAATACTCATATCAGATACTCCTTTCATGTCTGCTCATGTCTTTCATAAATTACAGACATTGTTATTTATGCTCTTTAGTATAAACACATCAGCTTTTTCCGCCATATAAAATGCTTAATCTAACATTCTCGAGGTAAAATCTAATACGAATACAAATAGCCTCCGCCGGCAGCCATTCAGCGTACAACAACATGAAAAGGGGCTGTTGCAAAACAACTGTTATATAACAATATATGGCATTTTAACTCTATGAATCTTGACCATATATTTATACAATCCGCATTTTGCAACAGCCTCTTTCCGGCTGATTCATTATTCTTTTTGGAATTTCTCAATGATACATTGATGTTTTTTAGTTTCTTTATTATAGTTTACTGCAATCAGCAATATTACTCCGGTGTAATCTTTAAGCGCCTGTACATATTTTCTTTCCTTAATCTGAGCAATCGCTCCCTCTGCTGACTTATCCCATTTTAATTCAACGATCAGCGCCGGTTTATCTGAGGAAATCCTCGGCACAAAAACCATATCGGCAAATCCTTTGCCTGCCGGCAATTCCCGGAGTAATGTATAATCTTTCCTGGCGCTAAAATAAGCAATGGAAATTACACAGCTTAATGAATTCTCATCATTATATTCTTCTCCTTCTATAGCATTCTCAAATTCATCAGAAATTTACATATTCGGAATAAAAACTTCCCTGGTTTCTTCATCGTATGCAAGGTATCCAAGATGCACCACAATAATAGGCAAGAAATGTCTGAGCTGCAATAGACTTTCCAAAACGCCGCGGCCTGCTGACACAGATAAAACACTGCTCGGTGTCTAATATGCTATTCGTACATTTGATTAAACCTGTCTTGTCCACATATATCTTAGAATTGCGTATAATCTCAAATCCTCTATTCGATGGATTTAAATATTTCCCCATATACACTTTCCTCCAGCCTTTTCTATTCCTGGTACATATGCTTATACTATTGTATTGTGATGTTGGAGGCAAAAGGTCTTTTATCCCCATGATATTACGGATTGTTCCACATGCATTTATCGTATCATGAATATATGTATTTCTCAAGGGAGCCTCTTGTCTGACCTTAATCCGGAATCGGAATCATGATCTTTAATACAAACTTCCCATTCTTGCTATTCACCATGCACTGGCCATCGTATTTTTCTGCTGCTTTGCGGATATTGGAAATCCCAAATCCATGCAGAAACGTATCCTTTTTGCTGGTTTTATCAACAGAAGGCAGGTCTAACTGCGTGTTATTTTCCACCGCAATCACCAGCATATCGCGGATGCGCGAAGCCTTAGCCGTGATCAGCCGCATACTTTCGGGAAGCTTCTCACTGGCTTCAATTGCGTTATCCAACGCATTCCCGAACATCGTGCTGATATCCAGCGGTTCTATGAAGCTGCCTGACTCAAACCGGACGATTGCCTGAAAATCAATCCGTTTTTCCCTGGCTTTTCTCAACTTATCCCGGATAATGATGTCCAGGAAATCATTTCCCGTGCGGTAGTAGGCTTCGTAATCTTCAATCTCTTCCGTGAGTTTCTCGATGGACTCTCCTACTTCCTTCGAATGGTTCTCTTGTGCCCTAAGAACCAGAAGATGATTCTTCATATCATGATAGATGCTCCGCACCCGCTCTTCTTCACTGACTTTATCATGAAAATAATCAAGCTTCCTCTCAAGCTCTCTGGCATTGTATTCTGCCTTCACGGCGTTGCTTATGTACGCTGCAAGATAGATTCCGCCAAAACTTGAGAATATGGCAGCCCCGCAGATGGGATATACAATCGCCATCTCCTCCGGCATAAAATAAATAATCGTGAAAATGGATACGAAAGGTGCGATCAATAAGGCATCCACGACCATCCACATCCGGAGAGTCAGATTCTCTGTAATCTGTGTCAGATATTTCCGCAAAACCGCATATGCCCCTAACCAGAACAACACCCGGATCAACAGGGCACAGGCATAGATAAGGGTACTGAGCAGCCAGATCTCCTGCGTCCATTCTTCATGATGATCAGGGGCGTCCGTCAGCCTGAAGAACAACCTGCTCCCCGTATCCTGCACCAGATAATTCACTGCAATCACCGCCGGATAGAACACAAGAAACGCCGTCAGCTTCTCCATCCATCCTCCCTGGTAACATACTGTGATGTATACCACAAATCCAAGCAATGCGCCAAGAAGATTCGCCAGATCATTAGAATAGACAACCACATTAAAAAGATAAGCGCCTGCAAAAAATATCAGTGTCTGTACCAGCTTATTGCCCCTTGGCGGCAGAAAAGTACGAAATATCAAAAAAAGTACGATTACATTTCCCCAATTCAAAAGGAATGCAACAACATCCAGAAACCGTATCATAACATATCACCCCAGTACTCTGTTAATTGCTCCATGAATTCCTTCCGTCTGGGCTGGCTGATGGGCAGGACTTCGCCGGTAATCAATGTAATCTCTAACTTCCTGACTCCCTTTACATAAGACAGATTGACCAGATAACTGCTGTGACACCGCACAAACCCGTGGTCTGCCAATTCCTGCGTGATTTCCTTCATGCTCCTGTAGCAGATGATATTCTCCTGCTCTGAATGGAACAGGAGGTTGCGGTTAAATGTCTCCACATACCTAAGGCTGTTTAGCAGAATCTTGTATTTCCCCGAATCATTATTCACTACTATGTAGGGATTTTCCTCCTTACGATGTCTTACAAGAAACCGGTCAAGCTCCGACTTAAGCCTGGCGTACTGAAGAGGCTTGATAATGTAATCTAACGCCTGATACTTATATCCTTCCAGTCCATACTGGGTAAGCGTGGTCAGAAAGATGATTCCTACCCGCTCATCCAGCTTCCGAAGTCTCTCGGCAGCACGCAGGCCGTCCACCAGCTTCATCTGGATATCCAGGAAAATGAGGTCGATGGTGGTATCGTATTTCTCAATCAGGTCAAGTCCGTCATAGTAGGCGGTAATCTTAATCTCCTCACTGTTTTCCAGGGCATATTGCCTGATCAGTCCGGTTAATGAATCGACAAGTGAACGTTCATCATCACAGATTGCTATGTGTATCATCTATATTTATCTCCATATATCTCGTAATATTCCTTCTGTCACACACTGTAACATACTGTACTTATGGCAGATACTGATTATATCCCCATGCTGATTGCTTCTCCGACACTCTTTACTCCGATAATCCTAACTCCGTCAACTTTGCCTACTGTCTTCACGGACACCTCCGGAATCACACAGGTTGTAAAGCCCAGCTTCTTCGCTTCTGCCACCCGCTGCTCTGGCATGGTGACAGCGCGTACTTCTCCGCTTAACCCCACTTCCCCGAATACAATCACATCCTCTGCAATCGGACGATTCTTATAGCTGGATGCAATTGCCATCACGATTCCTAAATCTGCTGCAGGTTCATTCAACCGGATGCCGCCTGCAATATTGACATAGGCGTCGTAGTTCGAAAGAGGCAGGCCCAGTCTTTTCTCCAGCACTGCCATCAGAAGGTTCACCCGGTTATAGTCAAGTCCTGCCGCCGTTCTTCTCGGCATTCCGAAGTTCGTCTTGCATACCAACGCCTGGATCTCCATCAGCATCGGGCGGGTTCCTTCCATGGCGCACGCTACTACAGAACCCGACGCATGTTCCGGCTTGCCGCTTAACATGAACTCGGAAGGATTCTTCACTTCTACAAGTCCTTCTTTTCGCATCTCGAATACACCGATCTCATTGGTGGAACCAAACCGGTTCTTTACTCCGCGCAGAATCCGGTAGGAAGCATGGCGGTCTCCTTCGAAATACAGCACCGTGTCTACCATATGTTCTAAGACTCTCGGCCCGGCTACCGTTCCTTCCTTAGTCACATGACCAACGATAAAGATCGAGATATTCAGTCCCTTTGCCAGCTGCATAAAGATATTGGTCGATTCTCTTACCTGTGAGACGCTTCCCGGAGCAGAAGCCACTTCTTCATTATACATGGTCTGAATGGAATCGATCACCACCATATCCGGCTTCTGCTGCTCGATCACTCCCCGGATAATGTCCAGGCTTGTCTCGCATAGAAGATACAGATTCTCCGTGAATTCTCCCATACGGTTGGCTCTTAATTTGATCTGCTTTAAAGATTCCTCACCGGATATATATAGGATTTTCTTTCCTGATGCCGACAGGCGCTGGCAGACTTGAAGAAGCAGGGTAGATTTGCCGATTCCCGGGTCGCCTCCGACCAGCACCAGGGAGCCCTTTACAATTCCTCCCCCTAATACCCTGTCCAATTCCTTTATATCCGTCAACATGCGGTCGTCTTCATCCGTCTCCACGCTGGATAGTGTTACGACCTGTGCCTGCGCTTCTCTTCGCTCTTTTATCGTCTTAGAAGCTGCCGGAGTCACTTTCTCTTCTACAAATGTATTCCACTCTTTACACGCCGGACACTGGCCCAACCATTTACTCTCTTCGTGTCCACAGTTTTGACAGAAATATATGTTTTTCTTTGCTTTTGCCATATGCATTCTCCTAATCTTACATTTATCATTGATATTCTTTCCATATAAGTCGCCCCCACCCGTAAAACGGGTGGCTCGGGACGCAGGCTATAAGCCCGCACT
>CANSLW010000131.1 GCA_947647815.1 uncultured Dorea sp.
ATACGGAGATTTTATTCCGTTACACTGCAAGAGATATTATATTGTATGTTCTGCAGGTACTTTATTTTATCCTGCTTACTCACGGAACAGGTACGACGCCGGGAAAGAGACTGTTAAACCTTAGAGTTGTCAATGCAGACGGAAGCCAGAAATTAGAACTTATGGATATCGTATACAGGGAAACCATAGGAAGGTTCTTATGCGGTCTTTCAGTAGGAATCGGTTATATTATGGCAGGCGTGGACAGAGAGAAGAAGGGATTGCATGATATGCTCTGTGATACCCGCGTGGTCTATGCAAAGAAAATCAAGGTGTTTCCGGTGTATCAGGCGCCACAGAATTATCCTATGACACCGCCGATGGCGCCTCCGGGCTTTGGTCCCGGTATGGTACCGCCGCAAGGGGGAGGTCCGGTTTTCACGCAAGGAAATAATGTAATGTCACCGCAGCAGAAAAATGGTCTTGCGCCGGAGGAAGGGCAGACTTCAAAAGCTGCATATGATGCGCATGAAAATGAGACACAGCATCATAATGGGTAATAGATTAGAGAGGGATTCATATTATGAAACGACAGGATTTTTATTATGAATTGCCGGAAGAATTAATTGCACAGGATCCGTTAGAGGATCGTCAGAGCTCCAGGCTGCTTGTCCTTGACAAGGAGTCTGGAGTTATTTCGCATCGTATCTTCAAAGATATTACAGAATACCTGCAAGAGGGTGATTGTCTGGTTATCAATGATACGAAAGTAATTCCGGCAAGGCTGATCGGTTCCAGAGAAGGGACCAATGCGAAGATAGAGATACTTCTGCTGAAGCGCAGAGAGAATAACATATGGGAAACTTTAGTCAAACCGGGAAAAAAGGCAAAGCCGGGGACTAAGATTATCTTTGGAGAGGGACTTCTTACAGGGGAAGTGATAGACGTTGTAGAAGAGGGGAATCGTCTGATTCAGTTCACATACGAGGGTATATTTGAAGAGATACTGGACCAGCTGGGACAGATGCCGCTGCCGCCTTATATTACGCACCAATTGGAAGATAAGAACCGGTATCAGACGGTCTACGCCGTTCATACGGGTTCGGCTGCGGCGCCTACGGCGGGGCTTCATTTTACGCCGGAGCTTTTGAAGACGATTGAAGACAAAGGAGTATCCATCGCAAGAGTTACCCTTCATGTGGGACTTGGAACCTTCCGTCCTGTCAAGGTGGATGAGATTACGGATCACCATATGCATTCGGAATTTTTCCAGATTGATGAAGAAGCAGCAGATAAGATCAATCGGGCAAAGGATGCCAAAAAGAGAGTAATCTGCGTAGGAACGACCAGCTGCAGGACCGTTGAATCTGCGGCGGATGAGAATGGAAGGCTTAAGGCATGCAGCGGATGGACGGAGATATTTATCTATCCGGGGTACCAGTTCAAAGTGCTTGACTGCCTGATTACGAATTTCCACCTTCCGGAATCGACGCTGATCATGCTGGTATCAGCGCTGGCAGGGCGTGAGAAGGTTCTGGGGGCATACGAAGAGGCAGTAAGAGAACGATACAGGTTCTTCTCCTTTGGAGACGCAATGCTTGTGGTTTAAAAATATCTTGATGTTTAGGGGAATCTGTGATATTCTAACAAAAGAATATAGAAGGACAGGAGATGAAAGGATGAAGACTTTTTCTTGCTAATTAAGATGTAACTGGATAGCAGGACAGACGCGGAGAATGGTTCCGCTTGTTTTGTTATGTCAATAGCAGGAAAGTCGGATATCCTATATGCTCAGGAGTTAATATAGACAAAAGTTTCTTATTTGAAGTTTAGGGGACTTATTGTGTGTACTTTGTGTGGCTGCAAGGAGACTTTCTTGCAGCATTTTGTTTTCTTGCGGAGGTATGCACATGTCAATGATAGATGTTGTGAATTTAAGTTTTTCATACGAAGGTAGTTTTGAAGATGTTTTTAAGGATGTATCATTTCGGATAGATACAGATTGGAAATTAGGATTTGTAGGGAGGAATGGCCGAGGTAAGACCACTTTCTTAAATCTTCTTTTGGAGAAATATGAATATCAGGGCAGAATTGTGTCCGCTATGGAGTTTACTTATTTTCCGTATGAAGTAAAGGATAAAATGCGAATGACGTTTGAAATCCTGGAAGAAATCAATCCTAGGATGGAAGAGTGGCAGTTGTTTCGGGAATTGAATCTGTTAGGCGTGGACGCAGAAGTGTTGTACCGTTCTTTCTCAACCTTGAGTTTCGGAGAACAGACGAAGGTACTGCTGGCGGTTTTATTTGTGGGAGAGGACAGGTTCCTGCTGATTGATGAGCCGACGAACCATCTGGACATTGAAGCGCGAGGGCAGATCGCCGGATATCTGAATAAGAAGAAGGGATTTATACTGGTTTCTCATGACCGGAATTTTCTGGATACCTGTGTGGACCATATTCTTTCAATTAATAAGATGAATATCGAAGTACAAAAGGGGAATTTCAGCTCCTGGTATGCTGATAAAGAAGCAAGAGATCGGTTAGAAACGGCTAGAAATCAGAAACTGGAATCAGAAGTGCGGCGATTGAAGCAGGCGGCAAAGCAGTCTTCCGGATGGTCAGACCAGGTGGAGAAGACCAAAAAAGGTCAACGCGCAGCGGGACTTCGCCCGGACAGAGGCCATATCGGCCATAAAGCGGCCAAGATGATGAAGCGTGCAAAAGTACTGGAGAATCGGCAGCAGAAGGCGATTGAAGAGAAGTCAAAGCTTCTGAAGAATATAGAGACGATGGATGAGTTAGAACTTCGTCCGCTATCGTACCATACGGACAGACTTCTGGAACTTCAGGATATATCTATATTCTATGGCGATAAGAGGGTGTGTTCCGGTATTGATTTTGACATCCGGCAGGGAGATCGGGTATGCCTTTCCGGTAGAAATGGATGCGGCAAGTCAAGTATATTGAAACTGCTGCTTGGAGAGAATATGATATTCAAGGGAAACCTGCATGTGGGTTCCGGGCTTAAGATATCCTATATTTCCCAGGATACTTCTTGCCTGCATGGAAACTTAAAGGAACTGGCCCGGGAATATGGCCTGGAGGAGAGTTTATTCAAGGCGTTGCTTAGAAAGCTGGATCTTGAAAGAGGACAGTTTGAAAAGGATGTGAGCCAGTACAGCGCGGGACAGAAAAAGAAGGTATTGCTTGCAAAGAGCCTGTGTGAACAGGCGCATCTGTATATATGGGATGAACCGTTGAACTATATTGACGTATTGTCGAGAATACAGATTGAAGAACTGTTGCTAAAGTATCAGCCGACGATTATCTTTGTAGAGCATGATCTGACATTCCGGAATAATGTTGCAACAAAGATTATAGAAATGTAGAAAGTGAAGGAGTAAGCATTATACATGGAACAGATGACACTATTTGACGATAGAAAGCAGACGGCGCCGCTGGCAAGCCGTCTGCGGCCGGCGACATTGGAAGAATTTGCAGGTCAGGAGCATCTGCTTGGAGAAGGGAAGATGCTCCGCCAGCTCATCGAGAGGGACCAGATATCTTCGATGATATTCTGGGGACCTCCGGGGGTGGGGAAGACTACCCTTGCCAGTATTATAGCCAGCCGGACGAAGGCGGATTTTATTAATTTCAGTGCGGTTACCAGCGGGATTAAGGAGATCAAGGAAGTTATGAACCAGGCGGAGAACAGCCGGAGGATGGGGGTTCGTACTGTTCTTTTTGTGGATGAGATACACAGGTTCAATAAGGCGCAGCAGGATGCATTTCTGCCGTTTGTGGAAAAGGGCAGCATTGTGCTTATAGGCGCGACAACAGAGAATCCATCCTTTGAAGTGAACGCGGCTCTTCTGTCCAGATGCCGTGTGTTCGTATTAAAAGCATTGGAAGAAGCTGATTTAATCAAGGTCATAAGCCATGCGCTGCAGAGTCCGAAGGGGTTTGGGCCACAGAATGTGCGAATGACAGAGCAGCAGACAGCGGCAATTGCTGCATTTGCTAATGATGATGCAAGAACTGCGCTGAATACACTGGAGATGGCAGTGACTAATGGAGAGATCAGTGCTGAAGGAATTGTTGTCACGAATGAAGGACTAGAACAGTGTATCAGCAAGAAGTCTCTGCTCTATGACAAGAATGGAGAGGAACATTATAATCTGATCTCCGCTCTTCACAAATCCATGCGAAACAGTGACCCGGATGCAGCAATCTACTGGATGTGCCGGATGTTAGAGGGTGGAGAGAACCCTTTGTATATTGCGAGAAGGCTGATTCGTTTTGCCAGTGAGGATGTGGGGATGGCAGACAGCCATGCCTTGCAGGTAGCAGTAGCGGCGTATCAGGCATGTCATTTCTTGGGGATGCCGGAATGTGATGTGCATCTGACTCATGCAGTTACTTATCTTGCCATGGCGCCTAAGTCTAACGCCCTCTATATGGCGTGTGAGATGTGTAAGCAGGATGTGAAGAATCTTAGGGCGGAGCCGGTTCCGCTGCAGTTACGTAATGCGCCGACGAAGCTTATGAAGGATCTGGAATATGGAAAAGGCTATGAATATGCGCATGATACGGAAGAAAAGCTGACACATATGCAGTGTATGCCGGAATCCCTAAAAGACAGAGAGTACTATCATCCGACAGTTCAGGGAGACGAAAAAGAGGTAAGAGACAGGCTGAAGAAGATAAAAGGGTGGAAGGGGATATAATTATGGGAATGTTTTTAAGCAGCAAGATTCCTTATGAGGCGTACAGGCTGGCGTCGGCAGGGAAATATTTTGTAGATAAGACCGAATTACTTGCGGAACTTATTCCTGCGCTTGGTACGACGGAACGTTTTTTCTGCATTACCAGACCGCGGCGGTTTGGCAAGAGTGTAATGGCCAATATGGTAGGAGCTTTTTTTGATAAAGCAATTGACGCGGAGGGGATATTTGGACATTTAAGAATTGCGTCACAGGAAGTTTGCAGGCAGCTTAACAAAGCGATGTGCAAAGATTATAAAAGCTACTTGAATCAGTATAACGTGATTTATATTGATTTTAGCGTGGAACCAAGAGACTGTTGCTCATACAGACAATATATAGATCGTGTCCAGAATGGATTAAATCAAGATTTGGCGGAAGCATATCCGATGCTTCAGATTGATCAGGTCTGTGCAGTATGGGATGTATTGACAAATATATTTCAAAAAACGGGAGATAAATTTATCTTTGTCATAGATGAGTGGGATGCGGTATTTCATCTGCCATATATTACGGAGGATGAAAAGCAGAGTTATTTGCGTTTTTTACGCTCACTTTTAAAAAGCCATGTATATGTAGAATTAGCGTATATGACAGGAATCCTGCCTATTGCAAAATACTCGGATGGTTCTGAGATGAATATGTTTATGGAATATAATATGACGACATCAGAGCGGTTCAGTGAATATTTTGGATTTCTGGATTCTGAAGTTGACGAGGTCTATTCTATCTATCAGAAGACAACTAAGACGGTAAAAATCAGCCGGGAAGAATTGGCGGACTGGTATGACGGGTACTATACGGCGGCAGGAAGGAAGATATATAACCCACGTTCTGTCGTATGTGCATTGACAGATAATCAGCTTAGAAATTATTGGACGAGTTCAGGAGTATATGACTCAATATTTGGTTATATTAAAGATAATGTTGCAGATATACAGGATGATTTGGCATTATTATTTGCGGGAGAGTCGATTCCGGCAGATATAGAGGAGTATGCGGCGACGTCCATGAGGCTTTCAACGAAGGATGAGATTTACTCTGCTATGGTTGTCTATGGATTGTTGACTTACGAAGACGGATGTGTGTTTATTCCGAACCGAGAGTTGACGGATAGTTTTGCGTCTATGATGAAGAAAGAAAAATCATTGGGATATATCTATAATCTGGCGAATGCATCTAAGAAAATGCTTGCTGCTACGCTTGCCAAGGATGTAAAAACGATGGCTGAGATCCTCAAGTTTGCTCACGATACGGAATCTCCGATTCTGTCATATAACAATGAAATTGAATTATCAGCGGTTGTTAACCTGGTCTATCTGTCGGCAAGAGACAGATACCGGGTAGAGAGAGAGGATAAAGCGGGAGAAGGGTATGTAGATTTTATCTTTTATCCAGAACGAAAAACGGCGGACGCACTTATTCTGGAGTTAAAAGTAGACGCTGCGCCAGAAGAAGCAATACGGCAGATAAAAGATAAAAAGTATGCGCTTCGCTTTAAAGGCAAACTTGGGGAGAAACAGAAATATACAGGAAGAATCCTCGCAGTTGGAATCAGTTATAATAAAAAGACGAAGGAGCATACCTGTAAAGTGGAAGAATTATAAAGCAGGTGTAAGAATCGTGGAAGAAAAGAATTCATTTGAGAAGATATATGATGTAATCCGGCAGATTCCGGAAGGTAAGGTGGCGTCTTACGGACAGATTGCGGAGCTTGCCGGAAATCGCCGCTGGGCGAGAGTGGTCGGTTATGCGCTTCATGCGGTTCCGTGTAACAGTGGTCTTCCCTGTCATCGTGTGGTGACAAAGGACGGCAGGATGTCCTGTGCGTTTGGAAGCGGGAGATGTAACCGGCAGACAGAACTCTTGAAGTCGGAAGGGGTAGAGTTCATAGACGACCGTGTTAATATGAAGAAGTGTCAGTGGAAGAAAATGATATTTTAGAGAGTATAAAAATGCAGCCTGTGTGATCAGTTGGCTTTTAATCGCACAGACTGCGTTTTTGCCGGCAGCGGTCTTTTAGTTACGGGATTACAAGTATTGTAGCTGCCATATTGCTCAATTCTGAGTCCTGCAGGCCGGCGCTAAGAAGGGTAGACGTATTAATAGTTATACTTAATGTCGTCTCTTCACCGAAGGTTGGAGCGGCGGCATATTTTTCCATAGCCTGTACAAGTCCGGCAGAGGCTTCGTCCAGTGAATAATAAGTGCCGTTCTCGAATTCATGGTAAGCATCGGCAAGACTGTTGTTAGGAGTAGTCGTTACGTCAATTGTATATCCATAACCAGTTGCATCTTTTTTAGGAATGCCTGTGGTGTACTGGCACTGGTTCATGATCGTCTTAAGCGCTGCCTTATATCGATCGGCATAAGCTGAACTTAAGTCAGCCGGTGGATCGAATACGTCTTCTTCATACCATTGCAGAGCTTCTTCTACTGTGCGGTCTGTATGTAAAGCAAATTGTTCTACATCGCCTTTGAAAGAAGCATTAAGATAAGAGTTGAAAAAATCATAGGTATCCAGGATATCACATGCCTGATTATAAGGATCCATATAGTCGATGATCGTCTGTTCCACGAATTTCTTAAGGCTGTCATCAGTAATCGAGAATTTATCGCCGTCTTTTGTAACATCCAGACTAGTGATAATCTCATTATCATGAACAGGAGAATCTGCAAGAATCTCCGAGTCTTCTTCGAGGATGGAAGTGACGACAGCAGTGAGATCCGTACTATCCAGATTGTTGCAGTATTCAGAGTTAGCAGCCTGAGTACTCTTCATGACATTGATGGGAGTATAAGTTACTTGTACAGTGAAGGTCTTATCATCCTTTTTCTTGGCTGATGAAACTTCGAATGTAACAGCGTTAAATGAATCTTTCAGGAATTCCTGATAGGGTTCCTTTAGTTCCTCCGGGAATTGCAGGACATACTCTTCATTGCTTTTTGCAATTCCTTCCTCCAGAAGAGATGCGAAAGTGTCTGAACCTTTCTCTTTCATGGATGTAATCTGTTCTCCTACATATCTGTCCGCGGTATCCTTGCTGCAGCCTGTCAATAGAGCAAGGGCACACAGGCCGGAAATAAGAAATATCGGTTTTCGCATAACCATTGTTCCTCCTAATACATTTTGATAAGCATTATTGTATCACTCCAAAAAGATGACTTCAATAGGAAATACTACTGGAAAAATGAGCGTATATTATATATAATGATGTTGGAATGCAAAAAATCTGACCTAACAGTTTTTGGTACATTGAGAAAAAGCCGCAGGTCAAAACCAATGAAGAAGGAGATTTTTTATGGAAATGTTATCAATCGAGAAAGAATTAATGGGGAACTCGTATCCTGGACGCGGCATTATTATCGGAAAAAGTGCAGACGGAAGCAAAGCTGTGACCGCTTATTTTATCATGGGAAGAAGTGTGAACAGCCGTAACCGCATCTTTGTGGAAGAGGGAGAAGGAATCCGTACGCAGGCATTTGACCCGGCGCTGCTTACCGATCCGAGTCTGGTAATCTATGCGCCAGTGCGCGTATTGGGCAACAAGACGATTGTAACAAACGGAGACCAGACAGATACGGTTTATGAGGGAATGGACAGACAGATGACTTTTGAACAGTCTCTTAGAAGCCGGGAATTTGAACCAGACGCTCCTAATTATACGCCAAGGATATCCGGTATCATGCATATTGAAAATGGAAACTATAACTATGCGATGTCTATTCTTAAGAGTAATAACGGAAGTCCGGACAGCTGCAGCCGCTATACCTTCGCATATGAGAATCCGGCGGCAGGCGAAGGACATTTTATCCATACATACAAGTGTGACGGCAATCCGCTTCCGAGTTTTGAAGGAGAACCCAAACTGATTGAAATCCCGGATGATATGGAGGCATTTACAGAGCTTTTGTGGAACAGCCTGAATGAGGACAACAAGGTGTCACTGTTTGTAAGATACATTGATATTGCAACCGGAACTTATGAGACAAAGATTGTGAATAAGAACCAATAGATGAGAAGATAGAGGAGGAAAACACAATGAAAGAACTGGAATTAAAATATGGCTGTAACCCGAACCAGAAGCCGTCCAAGATCTACATGGCAGACGGCAGCGAGCTTCCGATACAGGTATTGAATGGAAAGCCTGGATATATTAATTTTCTGGATGCTTTCAATGGCTGGCAGCTCGTGAAGGAATTGAAGAGGGCAACAGGACTTCCGGCTGCTACATCTTTCAAGCATGTATCCCCGGCAGGAGCGGCGGTAGGTCTTCCGCTCAGTGATACGCTTGCCAGGATTTACTGGGTAGACGATCTTGGGGAATTATCACCGCTGGCGTCAGCTTATGCGAGAGCAAGAGGTGCAGACCGTATGTCTTCATTCGGAGACTTTATCTCGTTATCAGACGTCTGTGACGTGGATACGGCGAAGCTGATCAAGAGAGAAGTGTCAGACGGAGTGATCGCGCCGGGATATGAGCCGGAAGCCCTTGAGATTCTGAAAGGTAAGAAGAACGGAAACTATAATGTAATCCAGATTGATCCGGATTATGTACCGGAACCGCTTGAACATAAGGATGTATTCGGCATCACATTCGAACAGGGAAGAAATGAACTGAAGATTGACGACGAATTTTTTGCAAATGTTGTGACCGAGAACAAAGAATTGACAGAGCAGGCTAAGATTGATCTTGCAATCTCTATGATTACTTTAAAATATACCCAGTCCAATTCCGTATGTTATGTAAAAGACGGACAGGCAATCGGTATCG
>CANSLW010000132.1 GCA_947647815.1 uncultured Dorea sp.
TTATTGAATGAAGTAGGATATGAATAGGATTTAAAAGTTAAGGATGCGGTTAAACGCTGGCAGCAAAGCCTTTTCACAAGATTTCAGAAAACTGAGAGTACTGGATTATTCTTATATGATCTGGAATTCTCACAAAAGTTTCCATCCACGGATATACGAAATAAATTGTCTCAATCCCTCGGGGGGCTCAACGAACCGGATATGCTGGGAATCCGTTATGAATGTGGCAAAGCTGCTGGATTCGTGTTAGTAGAAGTAAAATCTACCGAAAGTGCCTGTGCAAACGAACCCGGGATTGACGATCACTTGGAAAAAATGTATCGCTACTCACACTTTAAAGAATTGACAGACAACCGTAAAAAGGATATTCCCAGAATATTAAAAAGATATAAAGCGCTTGGGATTCTGAAAGATAACCTGCAGATTCCAGAAGTACTTCCAGATGATTTTCCAGTAGAGCGGCTGCTCATTCTTACCAACAGTACGATTCCCAAAACAAAGGAATCTGACGCCAGACCAAAACCAGACGCTGTATCTTATTTTAAAAGAAAAGAACCAGATATAATCCCTATCCTGCAAAAATATCAATGCGATGCCTGGCTGATCAAAGGGAATTATGACGAGAACTTTGAAATAGAGAGAAAAATCAATTGGAAAGACGGAGAAAATTACAATGGCAACTAATATCAGAATCTGTCAGGGAAATCAAATCGGCGGATGTGTAACCATCATAACCTATACAGGAAATGGCGGAACCATCCGCCTTATGGTCGATTATGGCCGGTCGCTGCCCGGCTCGGAAGTCACAGAGGATTTTAAATACGACTGGAAAAATGAACCTGTAGACGGTGTACTGTTTACCCACTATCATGGGGATCATATCGGCCGATTTACGGAAATCCCTGCAGAGACAAAACTATATATGGGAACTGCCGCCAGAAAAGTCATGATTAATATCCAGACAGCCCTGTCCAGGTCTGAGAACCCTGACGTATCAAAACCGGCTGCAAAAGCGCTGTCTATTCTAAACGACGACCTCCGAATTGTCGAAGTCATAGAAAATGAACCCATTATTTTTCACGTCTCCGGTATAAATGGCGGCAAGGCGACATGCAGCTCTGTCACAGTGACGGGATATAGCGTCGATCATTCTGCATATGACGCTTACATGTATCTGATTGAAACCCCGGATAAACGCATCCTGCATACCGGAGATTTCAGAGGACATGGTTACCGCGGGAAAGCATTCATCCCGACAATTGAAACCCATGTCAGACAGTTTGGGAAAAGAGAGATTGATGTTCTAATTACAGAAGGAACCATGATGAACCGGAATACCGAAAAAGTCATCACAGAATATGATTTACGGATGAAAGCAACAGAATATTTTAAAGAGCACAGATATGTTTTCCTGATCTGCTCCTCCACAAACCTTGACTCTCTCGCTTCTTTTTATCATGCGGCCGCCAGTCCCTACGGTATGCGAATGTATACCTATAGCGAGTATGTCTGCCAACAACTAAAGACATTTACCGAAACTGCCGGAAAACGCGCAAATCTATATCAATTTGAGCATGTATACCCATTAAATTTAGAAAAAGAGCTTCCTCATAGAACATGGAACAGGCCGGTAAAGCAGAAAGAACTGATGAGAGAGCATGGTTTTCTGGCAGTCATTAAACCAGAGGATTTTTGTGAAAAGTATATTGACGAATTTCTGGATCTGAAACCTGTTATCATCTACTCTATGTGGGACGGATATCTGGATTCCAGTCACAAAGCCTATAAAGCGCATTGGGATTCTTTCCTGAAAAGGCAGGAAGCTAAAGGTGTGGCAGTAAAGCATCTGCATACCAGCGGCCATGCTGACAAAGGAATGCTCGCCAGAATCATCGAAGCTGTAAACCCAAAAGAAGCCATTTATCCCATGCATACAGAACATGCAGCCGGTTTCTATGAACTTGATATTCGTGATACACTAAAAAATAAGATTCAGATATCTGTCGATCACAGGTAAATGAATCATGTACCTCAAAAAAAGGAGAAAATGGGATGAATCACTTATTAGACGACGTGCGGCGAGATGCAATCGAAAAATTAAGATTAGCAGAGGATAGGGATATCCCTTTATTACTGGATACAATATTTCGCATACTGTCTCTTCAGGAAGCAGTCCCAAGAGACGGCCTGCTTATTATCGAATCTTCCATACAAGATATTGGTTCTGAACTCTTAAAATGCCCTTTTCTGTTAATTGAAGACGCTGTTAATCCTGAGGACATCATTGAGATCTCAACAAATAAATACTGGATAGAAAATCCTCAGGGTATCCATGCCATGATTGCCTACGCATGCATCAGAGGAGCGCTTTACATTCAATCCGGCAAAGATTCTTCTGTTCTTCAGGACATTCTACGTTCCCTCATTCCTCCTGCCTGGCAGCAAAAATACCAGGAACAATTGGACAGGAATGAATTCCTGCATAAAAGACAGATCTCAGAAAAATTTGCACGGATTACTTCTCCTGTATTTCAGGAAAGCGATGTGCTTATAAATATTGATACGTTAGAAAAGGAACTTCGTAACTTACCGGATCAATCTCTCCAAAAACTGATCCGGTCTTTGGATCGTAATTCTCTGGCAGAATGCGTTCTTTCAGTACACGCTGAAATTCGTGAAAAAATCATGAAAAACCTAAGTGAACGGTATGCCAACGATATCATGGAGCTTGTTATCGCCAAGGAAAAAAATTACGAATATCCTTCTAAAACTATTTCAGAAGTATTGCTTATTGTCAATAAACTTCATGATTTATAAGAACTGTAGTTCTCAATTAAGCAATTGTATCCTATGGCAATAGTATTATGTACTATTGCCAATAAATAATGTCCAATTTCTCCCTTTAACTCCGGATGTCTTTTGCCAGCTTCACAGCCTCTCTTGTAAGTTCACATATCTTATCAAATTCCCCTGCCCGGATCATATCGCCTTTGACCATCCAGCTTCCGCCGCAGCAGAGGATTTTATCGCATCCAAGGTAATCCTTAAGATTTTTCGCACTGATTCCTCCTGTAGGCATGAATTTCATCATCGTATACGGAGCCGCCATCGCTTTGATCATGGCAATGCCGCCTGCCTGCTCGGCAGGGAAGAACTTGACCACTTTCAGTCCTCTCTTTGCCGCCTGCGCCACCTCGGACGGCGTGATGCATCCTGGGAATACAGGGATATCTCTCTCAAGACAGTAATCTACAATCTCCGGATCAAAGCCCGGACTTACGATGAACTTAGCGCCTGCGGACATGGCGCGGTCCACCTGCTCTGTCGTCAGCACTGTTCCGGCTCCCACAAGCATATCCGGATACTCCCTGCTCATGATTCTGATGCTTTCTTCTGCCGCCTCTGTGCGGAAAGTCACCTCAGCACAGGAAAGTCCCCCTTCTGTCAGCGCTTTTGCAAGCGGAAGCGCATCTTTTGCATCGTCTAATACAACCACCGGTACTACTGCATAGCCATAAAATTGTTCTTCTATTGTTTTCATAATATTATACACCTCTCTTATCGCTTGATATCATAATTCATATTCATAAGATTCCAGATTGCCGCCGCATCATCCGTAATATTAGCATCCCCGCGGATGGTATGCTTAAGGGCGCTGCTTGCAACAGCAAAATTCACCATATCCATCGGCTTAAACTGCTTCATCATGGCATAGATCAGCCCACTTGCAAAAGCATCTCCCCCGCCCACGCGGTCAAGAATATTAAATGTAAACAGCTTGCTCTCAAAAGTATGTCCTTCATACCACATATACGCTTTCAGGCTGTTCTCACTGCCGCTGTGGGCATAGCGTACATGACGTGCAATACATCTAAGATTCGGATACTTTCTTACAAATGCCTGGAAAGTCTCATCCTGCTGCGCATAGCCCGGCTGAAACGGCATTCCGTCTTTCAGATCGCCTTTGCTGTGGTCATTTTCGTCCCTCCACAGATGATACGGCTCAATTCCGAATAACACATCTATAAAAGGCAGACACTGTGTACAGAAGTCTCTTGCTTCCTCCCAGCTCCATAACGTACTTCGGAAATTCCCATCAAAGCTTGTAACAATTCCTTTTTCTTTCGCCGTCTTAAGACACGTAAGAATCATCTCCCGGCAGTTTTCACCAAGCGCCGGGGTAATCCCGCTCAGATGAAGCCATGTAAATCCTTCAAGCAGTTCGTTAAAATCACAGGAACTAAAATCATACTCTGTAATCGCACTGTTTTTACGGTCATAGGTTACCTTGCTGGCACGAATCCCATATCCCGCCTCCAGATAATAGGTTCCCAGACGGTGGGTAGGCGTCTGCTCTGGTGTGCTTAGGATTACCGGCGTACAGTGAACATCATTGCTTCTTAACATTCTGACAGCGCTTTTTCCGAGACTGTTATTGGGCACAACTGTAAAAAATGTACTGTCTATCCCAAGATTCGCCAATGCAAGGGCTATATTCGCTTCACTTCCGCCGTAACTGGCCTCGAAATTCGAGGCCATCCGGATCTTTTCATAGTTTGGCGGCGTTAATCTTAACATAATCTCCCCGATGGTGATAAATCTGTGGGAATTCTTATTTTCTCTCAACAATGGATTTTCATGTTCCATGACATTCTCCTCCCTTATATCTAGTACATGATTGCATTAATCTTGAAGTAATAGCGAGTTCGATGTACTAGTATTCCAGATAAGCTCCCTTCATAGGACTTGCGGCGTGTTCACTGAACAGACGGAGCACACCTTTTTTATATTTTGGTTCACGCGGCTTCCAGTTTTTACGGCGCTCTTTTAGAACCGCATCGATCTCCTCTTCTGACTTCCGCTCTCCTGCAATGCCGACAATAGCAAGTTTTCTCTCTTCTACATCAATCTCAATCAAGTCTCCCTCTTCCACAAGAGCTATCGGCCCGCAGTCCACTGCTTCCGGACTGCAGTGTCCGATTACAGGTCCTGTGGATGCGCCGGAAAACCGTCCGTCTGTAATCAGGGCTATACTTCTTCCAAGTTCCTTGTCGCTGCTGATTGCCTCAGAGGTATAGAACATCTCCGGCATACCGCTGCCTTTCGGCCCTTCATAGCGAATAAATACAGCGTCTCCTTTTTGCACTTTATGCTTAAGTACCGCATCCAGACATTCCTCCTCGCTGTCAAAAGGCCTTGCCCGCAAAACTGCCTTGAACATTTCTTTCGGGCATGCGGTATGTTTGATCACAGCGCCTTCAGGAGCCAGGTTACCTCTTAAGACTGCGATACTTCCATCCGTACCGATCGGGTTTTCATACGGACGGATAATATCTTCTTTTTTCAGGGATACCTGATAGCGTTTGTTAAATTCCGAAAGCCATCCGTCGCACCTTTCATAGAACCCGTTCTGCTTTAATTCCTCCAGATTCTCGCCCAGCGTCTTTCCTGTTACGGTCATAACATCCAGATGAAGATGTTCACGGATCTCTTCCATGATTGCCGGCACTCCTCCTGCATAGTAGAAGCACTCTGCCGGCCATCTTCCCGCCGGACGGACATCCAGAAGATATCTTGCATTCCTATGCAGCCTGTCAAATGTGTCTCCTGTAATCTCGATTCCAAATTCATGTGCAATGGCAGGAATATGAAGCAGGCAGTTGGTACTTCCTGAGATTGCGGCATGTACGAGGATTGCATTTTCAAAACTGTCCATGGTAACAATATCGCTTGGACACATGCCGGGCATGGTTGCAAGCTTTACTGCCTGTGCTCCCGCTTCTCTTGCAAATGACAGAAGGTCCGGACTGGTTGCAGGCATCAGCGCGCTGCCCGGAAGGGCAAGCCCTAAAGCCTCCGCCATAATCTGCATCGTAGATGCAGTACCGATGAAGGAACATGCGCCGCAGCTTGGGCAGGCATTACATTTCGCCCAGTCCAGCTTCTCTTCATCAATCTCTCCACGCTGATATTTCGCGCTGTACATGCCAAGCTGTTCCAGGGTGAGCATTTCAGGTCCCGCATTCATCGTACCGCCCGGCACTACCACAGACGGAACGTCAACTCTTGCAAGTCCCATAAGATTGCCCGGCATCCCCTTGTCGCAGCTTGCCAGATATACCCCGGCGTCAAAAGGCGTGGCGTTCGCATGGATCTCAATCATATTCGCAATCATCTCACGGCTTGCCAGACTGTAATTGATTCCATCCGTCCCCTGACTCTCGCCGTCACAGATATCAGTACAGAAATAACGTGCGCCGTATCCCCCGGCTTCTTCAATCCCTTTGCGTACCTCTTCCACCAGAATATTCAGATGTCCGCTTCCAGGATGGCTGTCGCCAAACGTACTTTCAATCATCACCTGTGGTTTAGATAAATCCTCCGGCTTCCACCCGGTCCCTATACGCAGCGGATCAAGTTCCGGCGCGTTTTTACGCATTTCCTGACTTCTTAATTCCATTGTCTTTCTTCCCCTTTCTTTTTTGCAAATCTATACTTACACTCATGATTCTGCCTGTGTGGGCAAAAATCCTCTGATGACAGGCAAAACCCATTTACGCAAAGAATGATATAATCAATGCTACCACAAACCCTGTTCCGCCTACAAGAGTCTCCATAATTGTCCATGTCTTTAACGTTGTCTTCTCATCCATCCCTACCAGTGATTTTACCAGCCAAAATCCCGAATCATTGAAATGGGAGCACACGGTTGCGCCTCCTGCAACTGCCGCGGTCGTACATGCAAGATACAGAGGCGACAGATCTGCGATTCCCGGCATTGCAGCCACGATACCTGCCGCCATAGTCATGGCAACCGTTGCCGAACCGACACAGATTCTTACCAGAGCAGCCACAACAAACGCAACAACTACAAGCGGAAGATTTGCAGAGGATACTGCATTTCCAATCAAATCTCCCAGGCCGGAATACTGAAGCATATATCTAAGGACACCGCCGCAGGCCGTTACCAGAAGAATCAGTCCTGTAGGCTCAAGAGACTTTGTCATGATATTCTCTAATTCATCCATATTATAGCCATGCTTCAAACCAAGAATCAACATCGCAGCAACCGTAGCAATCAGAAGCGCCACAAACGGTTCCCCAAGAAAACCAAATACAGGAGCCAATCCGCTTAATGCCGGTACAACGCCTGCCACAGAATCAAGGATGATCAGCACAAGCGGAATCAGGATAATTCCTACGATTGTCCAGAAATTCGGAAGTTTTGACTCATCAAAATCCTCCTGGTTTGCCACATGTTCCGGAACCGGAACCATGTACTTATTACCACAGATTGCTCCCCATACAGGTCCTGCAACAATCATGGAGAAGACTCCGCACAATACGCCTACCATAATCACCCATCCAAGTTCTACATCCAGCATCGTTGCCACAAGAACCGGTCCCGGTGTCGGCGGGATGAACGCATGCCCGACCGCAAGTCCAGCCAGAAGCGGAATCGCATAGAACAAAGAGGAACGGTTCGTTCTTTTAGCAAGAGAAAATGCAAGAGGAATCAGGATAATCAGTCCTGCATCAAAGAATACCGGCATCGCAATAACCAGGCCTGTAATTCCAAGCGCCCATGCAGCCTTTTTATCACCAAACCATTTTACCATACTGACAGCAAGCGTCTGCGCTCCTCCGGAAGCCTCCAGTATGGCTCCGAACATAGAGCCAAGGCCTACCAGCAATGCAATTCCTTTTAATGTATTGCCGATACCGTCATTCACCGCCGTCACAATATCGTCGAAAGGCATCCCTGCCCCAAGGCCAATTACAATTGCTCCTACTAAGATAGATACCATTGCCTGTACTTTAAATTTGATAATCAATAAGAGTAATACCACAAGACCAACAATTGCAGCTATTACCAGTCTGGTTGGATTCAATGCCATCGCTTCACCAGTCATCATTCATTCCTCCTAAAATTTTATTGTGTAATTCGCTTTATAACATCCGACGTCTCATGTTATTGTGATTTTATTATAGATTTTTGCCTTCACCGGCGCAATACATCAGATGTATTTTTTCCTCTTTCTGCTTTTTGTACAAAAAAAGAAGGACTTTCTAAAACTCAAAAGTCCTTTCTATTGTACATTATGACTATGTTGTTTTTAAAGTTGTCCGCTGCTCTTCAAATACATCTGATGTTTTACACTGTCAATTGCCTTTTTTATCATCTCTTTCTTCAAGCAGTCTTATAATCGTCTGACGATTATAGGTCATATGCATTGTCATAGCGCACCTGGCTCCCACAGAATCCCGCTTAAGGATTGCATCTGTAATCGCCCGGTGAGTTTCTATCGTTTCTTCTTTCAATAACCGGTGAGTCAGATTGGCAAACGTATAAACCGCCGTATTAATAACCGGAATCAATGTCTCTACCACCTGGTTCTTACTGCACCGCGCAATGCATGTATGGAATTCTATATCTTTGCTGACATGATTGTGCCCGCCCCTGTACAACTGTTCTGTCTCATCACACAACTGCTTTAATCTCTTCATCTCTGCTTCCGTCGCATTTTCAGATGCCAACGCCGCTATCTCCGGTTCAATCATAAGACGCACTTCAAATAAATCTAATGCCAGCTTATATTTATCTTCTATCTTGCTGAGCCCTAACGGGTCATCTTCGATAGTATTGGTATTGATCACATACGTTCCGGCGCCTCTTCTCACCTCCAATATTCCTCTCGATACCAGGCCTTTGACCGCCTCCCGGATGGTGCTTCGCCCGACTCCAAACTTCTCCGCGAGCTCGAATTCATTGGGAATCTTCTGTCCAGGCTTAATCGGCTCTTGTAAGATATATTTCATCAGCTCATCTTCAATTCTGGCGCCCAGGGGCTTTTTGTTCATTTTATCGAAATTATACATTCTGTTACTTCCTTTTTTTAATCACCCTTCTTTTTAATTCTCTTTGCACCTCTTACTTCAAATCATAAGAATAATCCGAAGTTTCCCCCCTTCAAGCTCCGCCTTCACACTCCCGCCCATCTTCTCTGCCAGCTCTTTTACAATAAACAGTCCAAGCCCGGAGGAACCTTTCCGCCGGGCTGAATCTGCCTTATAGAACCGTTCAAATATCTGTTCCGGGTCCGGCTTACTGGTCTCTGATACCAGATTTTCAAAAGTCAGACAGCGTCCTTCCTGCCGGATTACAATCCCGCCCTTCCCGTGAAGCAGTGCATTCTGAACCAGATTATGAAAAATCCTTCTCAGGCACTCTTCATCTGCCTGAACTCTCAATCCCTCTGATTCAAACTCCACTTCCGGGGAAATGCCTTTCTCTTCGAATTGCCGGTAGAATCCAACCAGACATTCGCTTAAGAGAGGCAGCACTTGTACCTCGCTTAAACTTGGCGTAAATTCCTCGCTGGTAAGCTTC
>CANSLW010000133.1 GCA_947647815.1 uncultured Dorea sp.
TATAATCTTCCATGAATGAAGTTCCCTTCGCATCCTTCATACCCTGCGTCATAATCTTCATAAGGCGTACCATAGCCGCGGTCTTCCAGTCTCCTTCGCCTGCGAATCCATAGCCTTTCTCCATCAGTCTCTGGATTGCCAGTCCCGGCAGCTGTTTCAGGCTTCCGAGGTCACCGAAGTGTGTTACGATTGCCTGATAATTCTTCGCTTCTAAGAATCTTTCGAATCCAATCTCAATCCCTGCCTGTACTGCTACATGCTCTCTGAATTCCTTCTCATCTCTGCCTTCCAAAAGTATCTCATACTTATCATAATATTCTTCGACCAGTGCGTCAATATCTCCTTTTGAAACTGCCTCAACTTCTGTAGCAATTTCATTCACCGGATATGCATCTATCTCCCAACCGAACTTAATCTGTGCTTCTACCTTGTCGCCTTCCGTAACAGCAACATTTCTCATATTATCAGCGATACGCATAACACGGATATGGCTGCTCTCAATCACACCTACTGCCGTACGCATCCATGAACCAATCTTCTTCTGAACGTCTGCATCCTCCCAGTATCCCATGATGACCTTGCGCTCCATGCCGAGACGGCTGAAGATGTGACCGTACTCTCTGTCTCCGTGAGCCGCCTGGTTCTCATTCATGAAATCCATGTCAATGGTGTCGTATGGGATCTCACGGTTAAACTGTGTATGAAAATGGAGCAAAGGTTTTCTATATTCCTGAAGTCCGAGAATCCATGACTTTGCAGGTGAAAAAGTGTGCATCCACGTAATTACTCCGGCACAATTCTCGTCCGTATTCGCCTCGTTCAGAGTCTTTCTGATCAGTTCATTGGTGATCAGCGTCGGTTTCCATACTACTTCATACGGAAGGTTTCCCGATGCATTCAGCGCCTCCACGATCTTCTGTGAATGCTCTGCCACGTGTGCCAGGCACTCGTCTCCATATAAATCCTGTGAACCGGTACAGAACCAGAACTGGTAAGTTTTTGATTTTAACATATTGATTTCCTCTCTTTCTTAAAAATATAACTGGATATATTATCTGTTATTTATTATAAGGAAATACATGGAATCTTCGCAAGTTCATAACTCTGCCAGTTTCCAAAAAAAGTTACCTATTCCGACTTGTCATGCTTATTTTCTAAATAAATGTATCTTGAAATCTATAATGGCATATGCTATAATGCCGATAGGCAAAATGTAAACAGATATCTATTAAGACAAAGAACGAATCCCCCGACCGTGTTGCAGCACAGTCAGGGGATTCTTCTTTACTTTTTATAGTGGCAAAGCTCCCACCAGGCTATTTGTTGTCCTTCTGGTCGCCATCTAACCATTTGATGATGTAGTGGCAGGCTACACCAGCCGCAACAGCGACGAAAAATGTAAACAGAGCATCCATTAAAACACCTCCTCCCGTTGCCAGGTATCGGTAGGACAACATCCTTATTATATCCCAACATATCAATATCCACAATATCCATACATTCGACATATTATGACATTAGCGTGATACTTATATGAAAATATCCTGCACTAATCTATTCACTTCTATGTTATACTAGGGATAATCTAAACTGTTACTAAACTATTCAAAAAAGAGGTATCCTACATTGACGTTATCGGATTTATGCACCCACACTACCACAACCGAATCCACCCTGCTGCCTCCTGACCATAAGCTGGGTTCCCGCCTTGTCTGCCCGGAGTACTCCAAATCCGTCCAGGAAGTCAAGTCATATCCCCTTCCACCCAAGGAACGAATCTTCGCCCTGTGCT
Source organism: uncultured Dorea sp. (assembly GCA_947647815.1). Classification (GTDB taxonomy): domain Bacteria; phylum Bacillota; class Clostridia; order Lachnospirales; family Lachnospiraceae; genus Sporofaciens. The sequence goes on from CANSLW010000133.1 coordinate 1,793, forward strand.
GGAACATAGATGGCGGCCATACCCTGCGTGCAACTCTGTGTCCGTCTCCGGAACCTTTCCGTTACCAGCTGCATTTCTCATCAAATGAGAAGACGCAGCTTCACACACACGACTACATCGAACTTGCTTATGTGGTAGAAGGCGAATTCCGTCAGAGAATCCTGGGACGCGATATTATCTTTACCAAAGGCGATTTGTGCCTGATCGATAAGAACTGTCTGCATCAGGACTATCTGTCGGATCAGCCTGCCATCATTTTGTTTCTGGGAATTGCCAACGACATGTTCTCCGAGATCATGAATGAAAATGTTGCCACACAGAAAATCATCTCTTTTCTGCAATCCGCGCTCCTGAAGCAAAAGGACCTGCAGCAATATCTGCACTTCCGACCTGGTTCTGATTCTGGCGCAGTTGACGAATTAGAACACTGCCTGACGTTATTGCTGAAAGAACTGCACGATAATGAGATCGGCTCACATTACATATGCAAAGGCTTATTACTGCGTATCTTTCGAATCATAAGCGCAAAATATGATTTCTCACTGTCCAAAGAACAGCGCAAAACCATGAACTGGATTGTATTCGAAGAAATCTCCGATTATATCAAACGCCATTCTGCCACAATTACGATTCAGGAATTAGTCAGGGAATTTCATTTTCAGGAAGATTATTTTAACCGAATCATCAAGAATAAGACCGGCCTTACCTATTCTGCATACGTGCAGCAGATCCGGCTTGAGAAAGCCGAACATCTGCTAGTCTCCTCTGACAAGAGCGTAGAAGAGATTACCGCGCTTGTCGGATATCATAATAAAGGATATTTCTATAAGATATTTCAGGAAAGATACGGAACAACACCCTCAAAATACCGAAAGCAGGGATGATATACAATCCCTGCTTCCATATATCCTTCAATATCCCCCGCATCCTGCATATAAAAATCTACGGCTGTTCCAGACAGTACACTAGTTTACGACAACGTCCACCGGTCCGGAATATTGGGGCATCCCCGTACCCGCATAGCAGCACGCATCTCCACAAAGCAGCCGCACATCTGGCACATTCCGGAGATCAGCCTGTCGCAGTTCTTACATATTGCAAGCCTTCTCTCATATTCCTCAGAAGACACCTTGTCTTCCTCTGGAAGAAGCCTGATGTAATCATACATGTTCTTAAAATATTCCGCCTGATCGGTCTCTCTGATCAGACATTTTCTGCAATACCGCAATGCCCCTGCTTCTGGCTGAGCCATTTCCCTTAACCCCTCTTTCCAATTATGCAGTCTCTACTGTCAGATGGACTACACTGCATGCCGGTACTATAAACTTTAATCCACTTTCGGATACTACTGTTTCATTAAACTCTTTAATCTGTACTTTCTCTGGTTCTTCAAAAGTATTCATCTCATGCATCTCACCTGTCAGAATCTCTCCGGATACAGATTTCACGTTGACGTCCAGTTCTGTCTCTATCTCACTTGCTTCTTCCAGAGAAAGATTTGTTACCGTAATATGAAGCCGTCCGTCTGCATCCACCGAAACAGACTCTGTCAGATTCGGAACAGGGTACTCCTCGGTTCCTATCTCCTTTGTCTCAATCTCACTCTCCACCAGCTGAGCATCCTGATGACATTTGTACATATCGAAGATATGATAAGTCGGCGTCTTAACCATCTTATCTCCTTCTGTCAGAAGAACTGCCTGAAGGACGTTGACCATCTGGGCGATGTTCGCCATTCTCACACGGTCGGAATGCTTATTGAAGATATTAAGCGTAATACCCGCCACAAGAGCGTCCCTCATCGTATTCTGCTGGTATAAGAATCCTGGATTTGTGCCCGGTTCTACTGTAAACCATGTCCCCCACTCATCCACAATCAGCGCGATCTTCTTATCCGGATCATATTCATCCATAATCTCTCCATGACGGCGAACCAGTTCCTCCATATAGAGCGCTTTGTTCAGAGTCTTATACCACACCTTATCATCGAACTCGGTTGCACTGCCTTTGATGTCCCATCCCTCCGGGAATACATAGTAATGCAGGGAAAGACCATCCATAAATCCATGTACATCTTCCGATGCATGCCGGAAGCAGGTTTTAAGTACCTCCCTCGTCCACTCGTAATCGTCCACATTCGGCCCACAGCAGATCTTCAGAATTGCAGGCTCCCCTGTCGGCTCCATATGCTGCTGGCTGTAATCCCTCACATAGGTCTGGTATCTCCGGTATTCATTCGCATAGTACTCCGGCGTCATATTACCGCCGCAGCCCCAGCTTTCATTTCCCACACCAAAGTAATCTACCTTCCACGGCTCCTCGTGGCCATTCTCCTTGCGAAGCTCTGCCATCGGCGAAACTCCCTGGAATGTCATATATTCTACCCATTCAGACATCTCCCGGACCGTACCGCTTCCCACATTTCCATTAACATAGGTCTTACACCCAAGCTGACGACAGAGTTCGAAATACTCATGTGTTCCGAAACTGTTATCCTCCACGACGCCGCCCCAGTGTGTATTGATAATCGTCTTACGATTTTCCTTCGGTCCGACTCCGTCCTCCCAGTGGTATTCATCTGCAAAACATCCGCCCGGCCAGCGCAATACCGGGACCTTGATTGCTTTCAATGCATCTACGACGTCTTTACGCATTCCATTGACATTTTCAATTGGTGAATCCTTGCCTACATAGATTCCTTCATAGATACATCTCCCCAGATGTTCTGAGAAATGTCCGTAGATTTCCTTATTAATCTTACTTACTCTGTTCTTAGAATTGATTCTTAATTTTGCCATTCCTTTATCTTCTCCCTTCATGCGCCCACTCTACTCGCGTGAATAATTAATCCTTGCCTGTATCGCCTGGTTATAGTTTCCAAATTTATTGCCAAATATCGTAAGACCTCCTCCGTTCTCTGCTTCCTGCGGCGCTTCAAGCCGAAACCTGATCTCACTCTTATAATCCAGTTCAAACTGATCGATATTGACCTCTGATATCTTCAGGCCGTCCACATAAGTTCCGTTCTGATTAATCATAATTGTCTTAAGCAGCCCGTACTGATTCCACTTCGGAGGCCACCAGGCCGGCGTAAAGATTCCCCGGACAATTCCAAAGTCTCCCGGACTGGTCCACATTCCGATATTTACTCCGTTCAGATAAAAATAAATATCAGAAGGCCAGTCGTTATTAACCTCCGGCGCTTCCGAACTAATCTCCATAGACAATGTAATCTGCCGGATCTTCGTAAATGGCGGAAGGAGAACGGGAACCCCATATTCCACATATCCTCTTCCAAACCATAGAATCTGTGCATCCACTCTGTTCGGATGTGCAAAATATCTTGGGTCGTCTACCTCTCCAACCAAAGCCCCTTCAGTAGCCAAGCCACAGGTTGGATATATCTTGTAATCCAGATACTGCCCAATCGGAATATCTGCAACATATACGTTCGGCTCTTCTTCCATCTCACTGGAGTTCATCTCCACGACTATCTTATCCACGGCAACCCGACATACCTTCTGATTGCCATGGCCGCTTCTTGGATCCGGTACAATCTCTACAATCCCACTGTCCTCCAGCTTCCTTATATGACTGGTCAGCGCCCCGTTAGTCACACCAAGAGCGGCCGCCAATTCATTAAGATTCATCGTCTGCTTCTCCAGAAGAAGCTTTATAATTCTGATTCGCAGCTCAGAGCCAAGCGCCTTGAATATCTCCATTCCCTCTTCCAGATGACTGACATGTAACATATACTGTCTCCTCTTCCGTTCACTATTCTCAACATTTTACAGACAGCTCAGCGGATCCTCTCTGTAGACGAATACAGGGAATCCCTTCTCATCATATTCCATACGCATTACCATCGCATGCCGGTTTGGATCATAGAGCGGATTCCCCAGTATCTCATCATACGGTCTTGCATGATAAATACATAAGTCCGTCACTCCGTCTTCTGCCTTTACAAAGCAGTTATGCCCCGGTCCATAGATTCCCTTCTCAGGATCTGACTGAAGCACCGGATGCCGTAACTTCGTCCAGGAGCGTGGATCCAGCAGATCCGCATCCTTATCTGCATACAGCATTCCCATGCAGTAATCAATCCCTGTCTCACTGGCTGAAAACGTAAGAAACAGCTTCCCGTCATGCTCTAAGACATCTGGTCCCTCATTTACCCAGAATCCGATTCTCTCCCAGTCATAATCCGGAGTTGTCAGAAGCACCTGCGCAGTAGCCAGCTTCACCGGCGATTCCATCCTGGCAATATACAGATTAGACACCATCTTGCCCGTACCTGTCTTCTCTGCCCATATATAATAGTAGATACCATTCTGTTCAAATATTGTAGCATCCAGTGAAAATGTATGGAAAGAAAATGGATCGTCATCCGCCGCCTGGATCATCCCCATCTCCGACCACTCATCCTTCATCGGATTACTGCCGTTACATTTTAACACATATGGCCGGATCTCCCATTCATCATCCTTATCTCCCGCTGCATAATAGATATACCATTCTCCATTCAGACAATGAATCTCCGGAGCCCATATATGCAGACTTTGAGGACCACTCTCATGCTTCGTCCACAGAGTCCTCTCTTCAGCCTCCCTAAGCTCTGCCAATGTATCTGCCTTTCTCAAGACAATCCTGTCATACTCTGGCACCGACGCGGTAAAATAATAGCTTCCATCGGTATGCCTGCATACGAACGGGTCCGCTCTCTGCTCAATAAACGGCTGATTATACTTCGTACGTCTATAATTTTTCACATTCATCTTAACAATCCTCCTTATTTCTCCCAATAAAGATACTCTAACCCATCTCTCACAAAATATCAAGCCTGTTTTTCATGTTTTTCTAAAATATTTTAGTTTTCTATCATCGGCAGCTTTCTCCGTATGCTGCGGCAAAAAAAACAGACATAGCCAGATTAATTCTTGCATCCGTCTATGTCCGTTTCCTCATTCTTTTTCTAAAATTTACTTCCTCAGTTCTATGATTCTCTGGTTGCTGCTTCCGCGAAACACCAGAGTCACATCTTTTAATTCCTCCACGAATTCTCCATCTACCAGTACATCAATGTAAGAGAGCATCTCATCCGTAACATCCGTATACACCTTTCCGCCGCTGGCAAGATCCACATCATGCAGATACCCTGTATAACACCAGACATCTTTCTTAGGATATCTCTCTTTAATGTGCTTTAATAATTCTGTCAGCACTCCCTGATTCTCAGGTTCAAAAGGTTCTCCTCCAAGCAGCGTGAATCCCTGGATATAATCCGGTGAGAGAAGCCTTATAATCTCTTCTTCTGTCTCTTCCGTATATAGTTTGCCATATTTAAAATCCCATGTCTCTGGATTAAAGCACCCTTTACAGTGATGCCTGCATCCCGATACAAACAGGCTGACCCGGACCCCCGGGCCATCTGCAATATCACATTCTTTTATATTTCCATAATGCATAACTTTCACCTTTTTGAAAATATCAGTTTTACAGATGCAATACTCTGTCTTTAATCTCCTGGGTTCGTCCCTGATTCCAGAACTGAGTTCCTATATATCCACAGGTCCTGCGTGCCACAAACATCTTGTCCTGATTCTGATTACCGCAATTCGGACATTCCCATATCAGCTTTCCAGCCTCATCCTCCTTGATCCGAATCTCTCCGTCATATCCGCAACATTCGCAATAGTCACTCTTCGTATTCAGCTCAGCATACATAATATTATCATAGATAAACTGCATTACCGAAAGTACTGCCGGGATGTTATTCTGCATATTCGGCACTTCGATATAACTGATTGCGCCGCCCGGAGACAGTTTCTGGAAATCCGCCTCGAATTTAAGTTTTTTAAATGCATCAATCTCTTCGGATACATGCACGTGATAACTATTGGTAATATAGTTCTTATCCGTTACGCCTTCGATAATTCCAAATCGTTTCTGCAGGCATTTGGCGAACTTGTAAGTCGTAGACTCCATCGGCGTTCCGTAAACAGAGTAACTGATATTCTCTGCTTCTCTCCACTCCTTGCACTTATCATTCAGCCTCTGCATTACTGCCAATGCAAATGGCCTTGCCTCCGGATCTGTATGGGATTTGCCAAGCATCCTCATACACATCTCATAGAGTCCCGCATACCCAAGAGAAATCGTAGAATAACCGTTATACAACAGCTTGTCAATCACTTCGCCCTTCTTCAAACGTGCCAGCGCACCGTACTGCCAGAGAATCGGCGCTACGTCTGACACTGTCCCCAATAAACGCTCATGTCTGCAGCGCAGGCCTCTATGGCATAATTCCAGCCTCTCATCCAGTATCTCCCAGAACTTATCCATATCTCCTTCCGCCGAACATGCCACATCTACCAGATTGATGGTCACTACACCCTGGTTGAATCTTCCGTAGAATTTATGGCGTCCGTTCTCATTCATCTGGGAATCTTCCACTGTCAGGAAGGAACGGCATCCCATACATGGATAGACCTCACCCTTCTTCAGTTCCTTCATGATCTTCGCTGAGATATAGTCTGGAACCATACGTTTTGCCGTACACTCAGCCGCCAGCTCTGTCAGATGCCAGTACTTGGTATCTTTTTTGATATTGTCCTCATCAAGAACATAGATAAGCTTCGGGAATGCCGGTGTAATCCATACACCTTTCTCATTTTTCACCCCCTGCATCCTCTGTACCAGTACTTCCTCTATAATAAGAGCCAGGTCATCCCTCAGCTGTCCCTCTGCCACCTCATCCAGATACATGAATATCGTCACGAACGGAGCCTGACCATTACAGGTCATCAACGTAATCAGCTGATACTGAATAGTCTGAATTCCACTCTTAACCTCTTCTCTTAAGCGGCGTTCCGTAATCCTGTCGATAATCTCCTCATCCAGGCTTTCCCCACACTCTTTCCGCTCTTCAACTACACCTCTGCGCAGCTTCTTCCTGCTGATATCAACGAACGGAGCCAGATGTGCCAGTGTAAAAGACTGCCCGCCGTACTGGTTGCTTGCCACCTGCGCGACAATCTGAGTCGTCACATTACATGCCGTAAAGAAACTGTGCGGTTTCTCGATTAAAGTCTCGCTGATTACAGTTCCGTTCTGCAGCATATCCTCCAGGTTAATCAAGTCGCAATTATGCTCTTTTTGGGCAAAATAATCGGAATCATGAAAATGAATGATTCCTTCTTCGTGAGCATTCACAATCTCTGTTGGCAGCAACACACGCTTCGACAAATCTTTACTGACTTCCCCTGCCATGTAATCCCGCTGGGTCGAATTGATTACCGGATTCTTATTGGAATTCTCCTGTGTCACCTCTTCATTGATATTCTCAATCAATGAGAGAATCCCATTATCCGTCGTATTCGACTTACGCTTCAACTCTCTCTTATACCGATAGCGCACATACTTCTGCGCAACCTCGTATCCTCTCATCTCCATGATTCCACGTTCAACCATGTCCTGAATATCTTCTACATTCACCGCATGGGTAAATTCACCTATCTGGTCCGCAATCTTCTCCGCAACCGCAACAATTTGAAATTCATTCATCTGATGGATATTATCCACC
>CANSLW010000134.1 GCA_947647815.1 uncultured Dorea sp.
ATCTTATTTTCGCAATTATCTATAATGAATTGAAGAATATTATCATCTGGTTCTCGAATTTGTCCCAAAATTTCATAAAAAACATATTTGACATAATATCTTATGTTATCTAAAATTAACATTTTTTCGCCAATCAGGATAAAATCTCTACTATCATATTCCAGTACATTTTGTAAAAACATCTGCACCTGATATCTTCTTCCAGGTGTTTGCTTACATTTTTCTCCTATAATATTTTCTATGGTTTGCCCATCAAAATATTTTTCCATCATCCTTTGAGAAATGAAAAAATCTAAGATTGATTGATGCACAAAACCAATTTTATTATTTTGAACCATAATAATTTCTGATGATATCACATAATCCAAGCCCGCTTCTTCAACATTCAATATTTGTTTTGGAATATATAATCGCCCTGTTCTATCCAAAGCATCAACAACACTTATTTTAGTTTCATTGACAGTTTTTTGCTGTAATCCCGCTGTTACACTTCTTCTGCATATTTGCCCAAACCATTTATCTATCAAATGGCTGGTGGTTAAGCAATCTCCGTAGTCTTCTCCTTTATCCAAATGTTGCCAAATATAAAGATTACTTGGTATTCTTAATTTCATAATTCAAGTATTCTACCTGTCTGATTAGTTCCATGCAAACCGCAAGGGCTTCATTGGAATTTGCCTGTGTCCATCTTAAAGCGTCTAATTGGTCTAAAATAATTACCGCATTTTCATTTCTCGAAACACAATGTATAGAATGCACAATTGATCCTGGAAACCTCAACTCTTGTCCCCAAATTTCACAATTCTTATGAGGTATTCTTTGATCAAGCTTTATTGCAATATGTGGAAGTTTCTTTTCTTCACAATAATTTAAAAGTGCTTCTGTACACCCACTTTTTCCATAACCTGCACTTCCAGAAATAATCGCTGCCTTTTCATTTACAATAGCCTCTATGCAATCATCAAATTCTTTTCTATGTATCAAACCGCCTTGTAAGAGTCTGAAATTCCGCCTATATTCCTGATTCATCTCTCTAATTCTCGGGGCTATCCTATTATCACCGTCTTTCAATCGGAAAGTAATTCCCTGTTTTATAAAATAGTCGAATAATATGGATTGTGTAATTTCTTTTCCTAGTATGTCCTCCATAACAACAAATGAGAGTAATGCATTATAAACTCTTTTCTGTTCACTACTAAACATATATTGAATATTTTGATTTATACGTTCCTGTAGTTCATATTCTGATATCTGTTTATAAAAAATCCTCTTTAAATAATCTATACTTTTTAAAACATCAACATCCTGATCGCTATTTAGCCCCATTTCAATACAAAAAATTTTATAAAATTTTTGAAATTCCTTACTGCTTTTCATGATTTGTATGGAATAAAAATCTTCTGCTCTACCGCTAGTATTATATGCACGATCGTGTAAATCAAATAAGAAAGAGCATGCCATTGGACTGACCAACGCCACTTTTCTGTTGTGCTCCCTATTTAACTGAATTTTCCATGTAGAAAATATGTTTTTTGTCTTTAAATCTGAAATATCCCAGCACTCTTTACTTGCATTACGTGCTTTACATTGCTGGTGTTCTTTCTGCCCATCAAAAGTTGTTACTAATATATCTGTACCGATTTCCTTGTTTATCTGCTCTTCCACCTTTTTCAAATGGCATTGTTTCATCCCTCTCATAAATCATAGAAAAATGTTCCAGAATATCTTCTTGTTAAATCTATTGTAGCAGTCTACTACTTCATAAAAACTCTATACCATCCCAAAATATTTCAGAGCCTCCAAAATTGCCTGCTCTTTTTCAATTGGGCACTTCGGGTGTTTGGTCTCCTCAGACTTCGGCTTATTATAATTCTGCCTCTCTATAATTCCACATTTATGTTTCACTTGAGCAATGTACAAACTACTTACCTTCAATCCACTATGCTCTAATACGTAATCCTTTATTTCTTCATATGTCGCTTTTTTCTCCGCAGAAGTTAAATCCATACCATCTAATTTGAGTTCTATTTCTATATAATGGTTTGATTTAAGTTTGGAAAGCAAACACACAGTCTCAACATGGGCAGTCTGTCGGAATATCTACAAAATTACTCTTAAGACTCCACAGAGCATTTTCACCTAATCGGTTAATATCAGGGTTGGCACAACCGAATTCATCCGTCCTCTCTATCTTACTATGAAGCACATATGCCTTGAAATTCTTAAGTTTAAGTTTCCCTGAAAAACTTGCAATCCTTACACAATCCATAAATCCAACGTACCCTTTATCCCACCCTGCCGTCACGATGGCTCCCATTAATTTGGACCATTATACAAAATGCTTGCCACCGGCAACCATTTTGCATGCAATGGCATTAAAATAATTCCAACTGTGCGGTTGCAATCCGATAGCTCATTTGTATACGATTTATCGCAATGCAAACGAGTTATCGGATTAGCAACCGCACAGCTGGAAATAATTTATCTCCACACATCCCCGCCATCGCATTTTTCCAGCGACGGGCATTCTCCCTGCACATAGGAATAGATATTCGTCTCCGTAGTATGGCTGATCTTTTCATCCAGACGAGCCAGCATCTTTTCTTTATCCTGCGGAAGCTTCCCACGCACCCGGAATCTGATAAAATCATGGAATCCGTCATACAAAATTTCTGCAGTTAATAATTCAAGCAGGCAGCGTTCTTCCTCAAGATTCTCCTTCTCTGATGCCGGAGCAAAACTTCCGTCTAAGATATTCTGATACAACGGCACCTCTTTATGCAGAAACATAGAAAAGTTCACCACATGCGCCGGTCCTGTCCGGTTCAGGAATTCTGCAAGCGCCCTTGCATTCTCCAATCCTCTGCCTTTTCCTGCCACACCCGTCATAATATGAGCATCATAGACCATACCAATCTGCTGGATACGGCTGATTGCCTCATACGCTTGTTCCTGATTATGATCCTTTTCCATGAACATAAGCACATCGTCAAGACCACTTTCGATGCCAAGATACAGATGCCTCACTCCCAGTTTCTGGAAAGCTTCAAGTTCATTATCTGATTTTTTCAAAATGCTCGTTACCGTTGCGTCCATATTGATTTCTTCACATTCCGGAAAATACTGTCTTATCATTTCCAGAATCTGGATTAGCCGTTCACTCTTCTGTGCGAATGCATTACCGTCTCCTAAGAAGATTTTCTTCGGATTCCCTCCTACATTCTTGACTCTCGCTAACTCTTCCTCTATCTGAGTCAGCGGAAGCTCCCGGTATTTCAGATGTCGGAACAGATTGCAGAACCTGCAGCGATTGTAAGAACATCCGACCATGATCGGCAACATGAATGAGGACCGCTCCATAGGCGCCCGACAGATTTGTCCTTCATACTCCATAAACTCATCTCCTTACTTGTAATAATCTTCCAAACATATCAACTGGCTTTGACTCATTTTATCACAAACTATGGCTTGGTAGAATATTTTCACGAAAAAAATACGAACTATCAGAACGTAACACTTCCTGACAATTCGTATTTTACTGCCTGACCAAGTCAATCCGACAATCTATTTTTATTTTCTCACAAAGATAAACTGCAAAAACCGCACCAGTGTATACACTACCAGTACAACCGCTATCACAGTCTCAATCAGCACTATATACTGAAGCGCCGGCAATGGTTTCCCCATATTTGCCACACATGCCATCGTCTGCTTCGATGCAATCGCGCTAATGACAAACGGGAATGTAAAGGATGCATAGCTTGGGAAAAATGGAAGCTTCAGATATCCCACTGCCTTCACCAGCGCAAACAGATACAGAATACTTGCCACGGCAAACATCCCCAACAGGAATCCATAAGACTTCGGAGTTACAGACTGCACATATCCGGCAATACACAGACTAGTCGGCGCCGCATAGATGCAGATCAATGGCTTTGCCGGATCAGGAATCTCCTTATATTTCACATAACGCATAGTCACCAATACCAGCAAAGCAATCAGACAGACAAATCCGAACCAGAATGCTGCGCTTCCGATTCCCAACTGTTCATAAGCCGGAGCCGTAATCGACGCAACTGCAATTCCTACATATACGATATAATAACTGGCGAATACCTTCGGCATCTGCAGCTTCACTATGAACTTGAATGTAAAATACACGATTAATGCAATATGCAGCAGAACCGCGAATATCCAGATGTAGAATGCCGCCTGCCCGATAAATGGCTTCACATAGGTACTTAGAATCATTAATGACATGGAAAATGTTCCCGCAACACTTGCCATGATTGGATTATTCATATCCTCTTTCACCATCTGCGGAAATAAAATCAGTTTCAATAGAATCAGCACCAGTAATACCGCCGCGACAATTCCACATACATATCGGATTCCTTCCGAATAGCTTTGCAGAAGATTACCAAGCGCCGCTGTTCCAAGCATCACCCCGCACAACGGGATTGGAACCTTCTTTATAGTATCTTTCATAATATTCTCTGCTCCTGTATTCTATTCATCAATATTCTTAAGTCCAAGTTCACGGACTACGATCTCTGCCACCTTGCCTGCGCAAAGACCTGTAAAGCGGATACACTGTTCCTTATGCTCACCCTTACCCATGTCAAACTCCTTAGTCAGAACACGGCAGCAGGCGGAATTCTTTCCATTTGCTTTCCGAAACCATGCATGTAATTCATTGACAAGTTCCATACACTTTACAACCTTCGGGTCCTTCGGGCCATTTGGCTCCGTACGTCCAAAGAACATTCCCAGAGCAAGAATTCCCCCGTTCAATGCTCCGCACATACAACCGCTGCGTCCCGCGCCAACAGACATACCGGAAGACATAGCAATTACTTCCTTCGGTACGTCTAATTCAAAATTATCTCTGATGGAAGCCATTACTGCTTCACAGCAGAAATATCCGCTTCTGAAATATTCCTCCGCATCTGTTGTAACTTTCTTGACACTTACTTCATTCTTGATGTTCATTTACATTTCCTCCTTTTGATTTCATGAATGTATCTGTAATCCATTATAACGAAATATTTTTAAATTTGAAAATAGATATATTTTATAAACATATTGGTATTATTGATGTTATATATTACATCAGAATTAACAACAAAAAAAATACATTTTCAGAACTCTGTATTTGTCTACAAACTCCAAAAATGTATTTTCTTTTTCTCTTTTCGTTGATACCTCGCAACTATTTGATGATAACATTTACTCTATCACATAATAAAATGCCGTCTATGCCCTGTCCCAGTTCGACGGATCATATGCCGGTACAAAATCCTCCGGCTTATCTGACACAAATACTACCTCGGCATCTGTATATTTTGCCGCTCCGTGCCGTGCAACCGCTCCTTCTGGATACCAAACAAAGGAAGCCGGTCCATAGAAGCCTTTATCAGACTTCATCATGCCTCCTAACACATAATAACCACTGGAAGCATTGTGGCTATGCCATCCGGTCTCATATCCTGCCGGAAATCTCCTGACAGCAATCTGCATCCCCGTCTTTTCATCAGACAAAAGAACTTTCTCATAGTACACATTTCCTTCTACATCCTGCTTCTCTTTCCATTCCATCTGATTCGTATCTACGACATACTCTACTAATCCCGCTTCGTCCTTAGCCGGATCTGGTCCATCTAAAAAATGAAGATCAAATGTCCCTGTTGTCATAAAGAACATTCTCGCATCTTCTGCCGCCGTTGCGCCGTGTTCTGCAACAGACCCCGCCGGCCACCAGATAAACGTTCCCGGTCCATATAGACCTTTATTTGTCTGAATCTTCCCTTCAAGCACATACATTCCATGAGCATGTGTATGCCTGTGCCAGGGCGTTTTCATTCCGCGTGGATATAGATTTTCTTTCAGAAGCACACCCGTTTCCGGATCAGTATAAAAATATTTCCCATAATCACTGTCATTATGTACCGTAGGCGTCGCAATCCATCCTATCCCTTCCCGCTCTGCTGAAAATTCCTGTTTTTCTCTTCTGCTCATAATCGTTCCCCTGCCTTTTCTACTTTTAATGAAATATCTCTGTCCTGTCAAATATAAACTGTCTATTTCAAGTATATTGGAGTATTTTCATTTAATAAAGTACAAAATGCAGGTTCTTTTTCTCTTTTTGTTGATGCCCCCGAACTATCTGCTGATAGTCCCTGTCCGAAGCCCAGCAAGCCATGCTTTCACATGTTCCTGGAACAATTCGACCGCATTGCCGACCGTCTCTCCCTTCCGGGTGATCATGCACATCTTCCATTCGTAGAGTCCATCTGAAAACGGCACCAGCTTAATCCCCTGTTCTTTCATATCATCAAAGACAAAATCTACTGTAACCGAGACTCCCTTATCCGCCTTGACCATCTTATGACAAAGGCTGAATCCGCTTGTCTCAAAGACGATATCCGGCTCAAACCCGGCCGCCCTGCACCGCTCCACGATCATATGATGAATCTTGAATTCACTGCTCTCTATATATAGTGGCTCGCCCCTTAAGTCTTCAATCCGGACAGACTCCCTCATACTCAGCGGGTGTTTCTCATTCACCAATAATTTTACTGGAAATGATTCCAGTTCTGTCACATCATACAGACCTTCATCAAAATCCGCAATGGAAAAAGCTACATTCCCTTCTCGCTCCTGGAAAAGTCTCTCTACCTGACGGTCAGGATATTCCCTATAGTGAAATTCAATCTCAGGATATCTCTTCTTGAACGCCTGTATACACTCCGGCGTGACCAGACGCAGGATTCCGTAAGCTGACAACAGATCTACCACGCCATGACTTCTCTGTTGTATATGCAGAATATCATTGCGAAGTTCATTATAATCTTCCGTAATCTTCGCTGCATACTCCATCAGGCACTGTCCGCTCTCCGTAAGTTCAATCCCGTTCACGGTACGCACAAGCAGCTTACAATTCAGCTCTGTCTCCAGGTTTTTAACTACCTTGCTTAATCCCTGAGGCGTCATATAAAGAATCTTAGAAGCCTTTGTAAGACTTTTTTCCTTTACGATTATCTGAAACGATGTTAAGTCCCGGATATTCATTTCCTTTGTTCCTTTCCTATTCTATATCTTATCTGCCCAGCAGCGCACAGCCTGTTCCAGTAAGTTCGCACACCCTGGAACCTCCGCGTCATAATATGCTTTGAATCGTTCATCACAGATATACATCTTCGCGACCCCTTTGTGCGCTTCCGGTGTATACTGCTTCCATGTCATCTCCAACCACTCCTTGTGAAGAATTACAATTCTTTTTGCCTCTTCACTGTCCGGTTTCACATTGGCATTCACACATTCTTTTAAGCCTGTCCTGATCTCCTGTCCAAGATTCCTGAATCTCTCATAATCTGCCTCTGACATATTCAGAAGCTTCTTATTCGATGCGTCCATCTCTTCATCACCGTACTTTTCACGGAGTTCCTTACCATACTTTTCTTCATTTTCCTGGACGATCTTCTCTTTAAATACCTCGAATTTTTCCATATCGCTCATCCTGCATTCTCCTTTCGCCTGCCGTATCGTCTGCTTTACTGTCCGAATCAGAGATTCTACATGTTCTCTCTGCTCTTCCAGTTCCAAAAGATGTTCTTCCAATGCATTCACGATATCAAAGTCTTCCCTATATACAATCTGCCGAATCCGCTTCAACTCAAATCCTCTTTCGCGGTAGAAAAGTATCTGCTGCAGCAATGCAACTTCCGTCTCTCCATAATAACGGTATCCGGCATCGCTGACATACTGCGGTTTCAACAGACCAATCTCATCATAATAGCGCAGAGTGCGTGCACTCACTCCCGCAAGTTCGGATAGTTCCCTGATACCATATTCCATCTTAAGTTCCCTCCTTTGGTAAGCTAAGGATAATGCTTTACGCAACGTCAAAGTCAAGACTTAATTCTATTTCTTTTGTTCCATTTCTTTCAAAAATATATACTCACTTTCAGATGACAACTTTTCCTCAAAATGATATCCTAACCGATCAAACTCCTGAATGTCCTCTATTTTGGCTATCTCTTTCTCTGCCATAAACCGTACCATCTCTCCCCGCGCCATCTTCGCCTGCGTCCCCTTTTGAATTACTTTTCCCTCCTTATGTTCCCCGAAAACACAAGTAATATAGACGTCCTCCGGCTTCAGATATTTCTCAATACATTTTGAATATTCCTTAGAAGCAAGATTCAGAATCACGCCGTCCCCTTTATGTATCTCCCGATATAATCTGTCTCCCCAGAAATCATATAGATTCTTCATTCCTCCTGCGCATGCCTTCGCCTGCATCTCCAGCCGATACGGCACCACCCCGTCCAGAGATTTTAACACTCCGTAGAATCCTGATAATATCCGCAGATGCTCCTGCACATAATCCCATTCTCTCTGGGTAAATACCTCTGGCGCCATATACTGATACTGTATCCCCTCATAAGAGATTAAGGCAGGAGTCAGATTCTTTCGCAGATCCATATCCTGGAATCTCTGATAATTAAGCCTTGCTATCTTCTCATTACAACACCACAGCTTCTGTGCTTCTTCAAAAGAAAGTGTACGAATCCATTCCATCAACATCTCCGTCTCATTAAGAAATGCCGGTAACGCTGCGTATTGAAAAATATCCGTGTCCGTATTCATCTTCTTCGCAGGAGATATGATAATCCTCCCCAAGAACTTATTCTTCCTCATAAATAAATATATCCTCTATACTCATCTCAAAATATCGTGCAATCTTGAATGCCAGCCCAATCGACGGATTATATCTGCCATTCTCCAGAGAGCCGATTGTCTGGCGCGACACCTTAAGCGCATATGCCAGATCCTCTTGCTTGATTCCCCGCTGCTTACGCAGCTCTTCCAAACGATTCTTCATAAATAAATTCCTTATGCCTTTGAATTTCTTTTCACATTGTAACATGTGAAATATGAATTTACCAGACAAAGATAATCCCTCTCTTCAATCTTCTGTAAAATCAATATTCTTATATATTTTTCCAATATGCTTATTGCTTTTCACGCTTTTATGCAATATGATAATAATTAGAAAATGTTTAGAAGGAGGAACTTAATAATGGCAAATATATTAATCACCGGAGGCGCTGGTTATATCGGCAGCCACACAGCTCTGGAGCTCCTGAATCAGGGATATCAGGTAACTGTGTATGACAATCTTTCTAATTCTTCTAAAGAATCCTTGAAACGGGTAGAAGAACTCACTGGAAAAACAATTACATTCTATGAGGGTGATGTCTGTGATGCTGCTTCACTTAAGGAGTTATTCCAGAAAGAATCTATCGATGCGGTAATTCACTGTGCTGCGTTGAAAGCTGTTGGAGAATCCGTGCAAAAG
>CANSLW010000135.1 GCA_947647815.1 uncultured Dorea sp.
GGCACATTCTTTCTTTTACCATAGTATCCTGAAAAAACATTAGATTTACATATGAGTTTGTATTCATACATATATTGTTATAGCTATGGCAATATATGCAATCAGAGGTGGCAGGATATGAAGAGAAAAGAGATTCATAAAATAAGTGTTTTGTGCGGGATGTTTTTTGCAGTCTGTCTGCTGAATCTTCTCGGGATATCATTACATGAGCAGGAAAAAGGAACTGAGAATGAGCGCACTATGGGCAGTCTGAAAGAAGCGATGGATTGTGTTGGTTCTTCTGTGGATGGAGAAGCGCCGAAGATTGCGCTGACATTTGATGACGGACCTAACAGTCACTGTACGGGCAGACTGTTGGATGGTTTAAGCGAGAGAGGGATAAAAGCAACATTTTTCCTGATTGGGAAGAATGCGAAGGAGAATCCGGAACTGGTAAAACGTCTTTATGAGGAAGGACATCTGATTGGCAATCATACGTATAATCATGTGGAGATTACAAAGTTGTCAGATGAAGAGGCGAAAAAAGAACTGATGGATACGGATGAGGTAATCAGTTCTATTACAGGAAAACATGTAGAATACATGCGTCCGCCTTTTGGGGTATGGCAGAATGAACTGGAGGCAGAATTAGGTGTTATGCCTGTATTATGGAGTATTGATCCTCTGGACTGGACTACGGAGAATGTTGATGAAATTGTAAATAAAGTGGTGACGGAAGCCGGGGAAAATGATATTATTTTATTACATGATTGTTATGATTCCAGTGTGGATGCTGCATTCAGAATCATAGATATTTTAAATAAACAGGGATATGAATTTGTGACGGCAGATGAATTGATTATGGATTAGATTAAGATGGAGAAAAGATGGCGGAGGAATTTGTTAGAACAGAATTATTAATTGGGATAGACGGACTTCGGCGGCTTCAAGAGACTTCGGTTATGGTGCTAGGAGTTGGCGGAGTAGGTTCTCATTGTATTGAAGCTTTGGCAAGAAGCGGCATAGGGAAGCTGATACTGGTGGATAGTGACAAGGTGTCGGTTACGAATATCAATCGCCAGTCTATTGCGCTTCATAGTACGGTCGGCCAGTACAAGACGCAGGTTATGAAGGAAAAGATTAGAGATATCAGTCCGTATACGGAAGTGGTTACTTATGAAGTGTTTGTACTGCCTGAGAATATAGAGATGATCTTTGAACAGAGACCATATTATATCATAGATGCCATCGATACGGTGACGGCGAAACTGGCAGTGATAGAGAAGGCAATAGAGTACAAAATTCCTGTAATCAGCAGTATGGGAACGGGAAACAAACTGCATGCAGAGCTTTTTGAGATTACGGATATCAGTAAGACGAGTGTATGCCCTTTATGCAGGGTGATGAGAAGAGAACTGCGCGCAAGGGGAATTGAGCATTTGAAAGTACTGTATTCAAAGGAAAAACCGATTCGGGTTACAAATTTGGCGGAAGAAGATTCCCGCAGGTGTAAAGTTCCGGGAAGTGTATCGTTCGTTCCGCCGGTGGCAGGGCTTTTGATTGCAGGAGAAGTGATACGAGAGATTGCGGGGATATAGAAAGGAACAGATATGGATTTATTTGAATATGCAAGAGAAAAAAACATGGACAGAGAAGCGCCGCTTGCATCGAGACTCAGACCGGCTGTCTTAGAGGAAGTGGTGGGGCAGCAGCATATCATTGGCAGGGGGAAACTGTTGTACCGTGCCATAAAAGCAGACAAGCTAAGTTCTATTATATTCTATGGACCTCCTGGAACAGGCAAGACAACACTTGCTAAAGTGATTGCAAATACGACCAGCGCGGAATTTACCCAGATTAACGCCACGGTTGCAGGGAAGAAGGATATGGAAGCAGTTGTGGGGCAGGCGAAAGAAGTCCTGGGTATGTATCAGAAGAAGACGATTCTTTTCGTGGATGAGATCCATCGGTTCAATAAGGGCCAGCAGGATTATCTTCTTCCCTTTGTGGAGGATGGGACCATTATCCTGATAGGAGCGACAACGGAGAATCCGTATTTTGAAGTAAACGGGGCGTTAATCTCACGTTCCAGCATCTTTGAATTATATCCGCTGGAAAAAGAAGATATAAAGACGCTGCTTAAGCGCGCGGTCTATGACAAAGAGAAGGGGATGGGCAGTTATGATGCGTTGATTGATGAAGAAGCGCTGGAATTTCTGGCAGACGTCTCCGGAGGGGATGCAAGGAATGCATTGAATGCGGTGGAACTTGGAATTCTGACGACAGAGCGTAATGCTGCTGATGATAAAATACATATTACGCTTGAAGTGGCGTCGGAGTGTATTCAGAAGAGAGTGGTACGTTATGATAAGGGCGGGGACAATCATTATGATACGATATCTGCATTTATCAAAAGTATGAGAGGATCTGATCCTGACGCGGCGGTCTACTATCTTGCAAGGATGTTGTATGCCGGAGAGGATATTAAATTTATTGCAAGAAGAATCATGATTTGTGCTTCCGAGGATGTAGGGAATGCAGATCCTATGGCGTTGACGGTGGCTGTCTCGGCAGCCCAGGCGGTAGAGCGCATCGGTATGCCGGAGGCACAGATCATCCTGTCCCAGGCGGTGCTGTATGTGGCGACTGCGCCGAAGAGTAATTCTGCATGTAATGCTGTCTTCAATGCTCTGGAGACTGTGAAGAGCCGTAAGGCGACGATACCGGCTCATCTTCAGGACGCCCACTACAAAGGAGCGCAGAAGCTTGGTCATGGAACCGGTTATAAATATGCACATGATTATCCGAATCATTTCGTGCCACAGCAGTATCTGCCTGATGAGATACAAGATGCCAGGTTCTATGAACCGGGAGAGAACGGGCATGAAAAAGAGATTCGGAAATGGATGGAATATATCAGGAGAGAAGTACGGTAAGTGTTAGGAGAAAGAAGGGAAGATATGGGATTTCGTGTGAGAGATATGCTGAAGCTGGAGGTATTTGGCGGAGTGAAGATTCTGGGCGGAGAATCTGGTCTTGATAACGAGATACGAGGCGCAACAATTATAGAGGCGCCGGATATTGTCAAGTTCATCAATGGTGGAGAGGTACTGTTGACAAGGTTTTATGCGTTTCAGGCATGTACGATGAAGGAATTTGACGGATATTTCAGAGAGCTGGCGGCAAAAAGAGTGAGCGCTATTGTTATAAAACGTGACGATGATGTGGAGGATATCGATGAGAAGGTAAGGTATATCCGGGAATTTTCAGAAGAATTTGCGGTTCCTGTTCTGGAGGTTGTGTTTGAATTGTCATTCAGGGAGATTTTAAAGCCGATTCTGGAGCAGCTGTTCAATGAAGAAGTTAAGCAGCTTAAATATTTTAAAACAACTTATGAAAATTTTACGGCGCTGTCTTTTTCCTACGGTTCTGCGGAGGACAGTATCCGGAAGATCATAGATACCTTGGAGAAATTAATTGGCAATCCAGTAGCGCTTTTTAATCAGAATATGGATTATCTGGCCGGGACTGAAGGGAGTGCGCGACAGTTTGCCATATCAAAGCAGGCAGAAGAATATCATCCGCAGTTCTATTCCAAGTATACATATCTGAGACAGATTGTGACACTGTCAGAAGAGGACCAAAAGACATATGAGCAGTATCTTGTGAAGTGGCGGGCGATGTACAGCAGGAATATGTATCTTGTGGTTACGGCGTCTCAAAGTCCTTTTGGAGACATGGATGATATTGCAATCGAGAATGCAGTGACAGCATTGCGGCAGGAATTATTCAGACAACACTCGGTGGAGGAGCTCGAAGAGAAGTTCCAGAATGATATTATTACACAGGTTCTGCATGGAAAGACACATACAATCCAGGAACTAGAGAGGGCAATCAGGTATCTGGGAATATCGGCGGATGCCACATACCGTGTATTGATCTTCAAGTTGTGGAATGAGAGTACGGAAGAGTTTGAGAAATTAAATGAAAAATTCAAATATGACAGTATATTACGGGATGCTGTTTTAAGTGAATTCGAAGATATAAGAGTCAGGAATGATGTGGATAAGGTTATTGTAATACAGCAGATTAAGCCAGGACAAAAGCATGAGGACTATCGTAAGGAGTTAAAGGAAACGGTTGAGAGAATCCAGAAGAGGATATCTCAGAAGAATAAAGGACTTCGGGTACGTACGGGTATAGGAAAAGAGGTTGAAGGGATATCCAATATCTCGGACAGCTATAAAGAGGCAGGGGAGTCTTTGGATTTTATTGGTATATTTGAAGATCAGAATGTGGACCGGGCGCCGCAGATTGCTTTTTTTTCAGATATGGGGATTTTTAAGCTTTTGTGCAAGGTTGATAATACAGAGGAGCTGTATGAATATATTCCGGAGGCTCTGCAAAAGCTGTTCCGTTATAAGAAGCAGCAGCGGCAGGAGCTGATCCTGACTTTAAGCACATATCTTGACAGAAATCAGAGTCTGACGAAGACAGCTCAGGATTTATTTATCCATTATAAGACAGCTGCATACCGGATTGACCGGATTGCAGAGATTACAGGAATTGATTTTAACAATTCCAGTGAGGTACTGGCAGTCAGAATCGGTCTGATTGTATATAAAATGATAAAAAATATGGAAAGATAGTAAAAAGGAGATGTTTTTTTGTCCAAAACGGATAAAGAACATCTTTTTTTTTCTCTTTTTAATCCAATGCATATTGTTAATTATTTGTCTATAATATCAGATATAGACAATTTATATATGCGATATCGAGAATATCTATGCAGTTTGACCATAAAACAATATGTGAAATTGTGAAAAATGCTGAATAATTAATTTTGAAAGGAGGAAATAGTAGTAAATATGAAAGTGAATGGAAAAAGAGTGG
This sequence comes from uncultured Dorea sp., assembly GCA_947647815.1. Lineage (GTDB taxonomy): Bacteria > Bacillota > Clostridia > Lachnospirales > Lachnospiraceae > Sporofaciens. Next base: position 4,873 of record CANSLW010000135.1, read on the forward strand.
TTTCCCGGTTAGAGGAGATCTACCAGTGTGGAAAGAAGGATGACGGAACCTACACAAGGATGGCATTTTCGGCAGAAGATGTAAAAGGCAGAGAACTTTTTGCTTCCTGGGCGAAAAAACTTAACATGACGTGCAGGATGGATGAAGCAGGGAATCTGATTGCACATATGGACGGACAGGATAACAGTCTTCCGGCAATCCTCATGGGCTCACATCTGGATACTGTGCCGGACGGAGGCAAGTATGATGGAGTCCTTGGATGTGTGGGCGGACTGGAAGTCTGTGAGACGTTCCGTGAAGAAGGATATGTGCCGAAGCATCCAATCGAAGTAATTGTCTTTACAGATGAAGAAGGTTTCCGTTTTGGCAAGGGACTTACAGGAAGCAGCGCTATCTGCGGGCAGGATCCGGATATCAGTGATTCAGAGCTGGATATCTATGGAGAAGCGAGAGGAAGTGTTATGCAGTCTTATGGTATCACAAGCGCGGATGCTCTTAAGGCGGCAAGAGATCCTTCTTCAGTTCACTGCTTTATAGAGCTTCATGTAGAACAGGGAGCAAGATTATATAAGACGGATACGCCGGTTGGGGTGGTATCTTCTATTGCAGGAGTGAATCGTTACGATATCACTGTGACCGGTGAAGCGAATCATGCGGGAAGTACTGCCATGGCAGACCGCAAAGATGCGCTTGTGGCGGCGGCAGGATTTATTAATCGAATTCCAGAGGTTACAACAGAATATGGCAATGAATTTACCGTTGCAACCGTAGGCACGATAAAGGTAACGCCGCATTCTGTTAATGTAATTCCAGGCACCTGCACATTCAGCCTGGAGATCAGGGATCAGGATGCAGAGCTTATGTCTCTGATCGAACAAAAACTGCGGGAAACCCTGGGGGACATCTGTAGTAAATATGGAGTTTCCTATACATTTGTCCCCACATCCTTTCATGAACCGGCGCCGATGTCTGAATGGGTGAAAGATAATGTAGAGCAGGCAGTAAAAGAATTGGGTATTGATTACAGCGTAATCCCAAGCGGCGCGTTTCATGATTCTTTGATTATGACAAGTGTATTTCCGACAGGAATGATATTCGTTCCAAGTGAGAAAGGAATCAGCCATTCCAGATATGAGTATACGAAGGATGCAGATATTGAAAATGGATGTAACGTATTACTTCAGACGGTTATAAATGTGGATAACATGACAAGTTCATGTTAGAAATGCCCTTATTAAAAAAGGGTAATAATAATGCGGCATTGTCCGCGTCAAATAAAAAGAAAGGTAGGTAACAAAATGGCAAAGAAAAAAGTAGGTATCATCGGTGGAGGTATCTCCGGAACAGCACTCGGCTATCACTTAAGCCTCTATGACGGGGAAGCAGAGGTAATCATATTCGAGAAGGATACTATCGGAGGAGCTTCCACGGCAAAATCAGCAGGTACGGTTTGTCTGTTTGATGATTCTCTCAAGAACAGATACTGGGACGTAAGACTTTACGGATTTGAGTCCTATCTGAAGATGGAAGCAGAGGAGAAGGGTTCAGCAGGTTTTGATAAGACTGGTACACTGGTTGTGGCTACCAATGAAGAAGTTGAGAAAGTCATTAAGACTGGTATTGCTCTTGCAAAGGCGGCAGGCTACACAGGCGAGTATATTACAGACAAAGACCGTATCAAAGAGATCCTGCCAGACATTTCTACCGACAACATTCTTGGCGCAGGCTACACGGCAGATGATGGATATTTTGACGGAACAATGATCTCCAATACATATGCAAAGAAGTTCCAGAAGAACGGCGGCGTTGTTAAGACTGGAGTGAAAGTAACAGAGGTTGTTGTAGAAGATAAGAAGGTAAAAGGCCTTAAGACAGATGACGGACAGGAATATGAATTCGATGTGGTTGTTGACTGTACAGGACCATGGAGCAAATTTACCGGCGAGATGGTAGGACTTGACGTACCGATCTGGCATACCAAAGCAGAAGCATTCTTCTTATGTCCTCCGGGAAAGAAGCTTGACTATACATTCCCTGTATTAAAATACCCTGAATTCTATGGACTTCGTGCCGGAGACAACATCTTTATCTGTAAGTCTCACTTGTCTATGGATCTGAGTAATCCGATGCATGCAGGACAGTGGGATCCGGATAAATTACCTGCAACAGGCGGAACTGACGATTACTTTATCGACTTCCTGCTTGATCAGTTAGAGGCTAAAGTTCCTGGAATCGTAGACAGCGGTCTGGTATCCTCATGGTTATCCTACCGTGCAGAGCCGAAGGACTTCTGGCCGATTCTTGGTGAGACACCGGTTGAAGGTTATATGCTTTCCACCGGATACGGCGGAAATGGTGTCATCGAGGCGCCGGCAGCAACCCGTGATCTTGCAAAACTGATCATGCGTGGAGAGAGCACACCATTATTGGAGAACTGGGCGTTCAAACGTCTCTTGTAAGAGTGACTTAAATTAATGATTCAATAGTTCATGAAGGCCTGTGTCTGTAACTGGCACGGGCCATAAGAAAATGATTCAGGAGGAAACCATGAATATAGCAGTTCTTATTAAACAGGTTCCGGTTTCAAATGATGTATCTGTAGATCCGGAGACACATGCACTTGTAAGGGCGAGTTCAGAAGGTATGGTAAACCCTGCCGATCTGAATGCGATTGAGGAGGCTATGCTTCTTAAGGAGCAGACAGGCGGAAAGGTTGTTGTGTTTACCATGGGACCACCGGATGCAGAGAAGGCATTAAGAGACGCAATGGCACTGGGATGTGACGAGTCCTGTCTGGTTACGGACAGAGTTGTCGCAGGCGGAGATACGGTTGCAACGGCAAAAGTATTGGCAGCAGCAATTAAAAAATATGGTGAGTTTGACTTGATCCTTGGCGGGGCGTTATCTGCAGACGGCGCAACAGGACAGGTTGGAGCTATGGTTGCCGAGTGCCTTGATATTCCTCATGTGGTAGAGGCACAGGGAATGAAGTATGATGAGGCAGAAGCAGACAAGATTGTGGCAGTAAAGAAGTTTCATGATAAGAAGTTGAGCATCAGATGTGCGCTTCCGGCAATGATATCCTTTAATTTCGGCTGCAATGAACCGCGTCTTGCGACTCTTCGGACAAAACGCGCGGCAAAATCAAAACCGCTTGCAACTTATACTAATGCGGATCTTGGATTACCGCTTGACGAAGTTGGTATTGCAGGTTCACCGACAGCAGTTGTTGATTCCTTCTCACCAAAGGCAGGAAGAAAAGCGACTATGCTTGAGGGAACACCGGCAGAGCTTGCGAAGAAGCTTAAAGACCTGATTGAAGAGGAGAAAGGAAAGTAGAACAATGGCTAATGGAATTTGTGTTTATGCAGAAAGTTATAAGGGTAAATTAGAGCCGGTAGCTGCAGAACTGGTTTCAGCGGCAAAGGAGATCCAGAAGACGACAGGCGAAAAAATCCAGGCAATTGTGCTTGCAAATGATCCAGAAAGCATTGTGGCAGAGCTTGATAAGCTTGGTGTTGAAGAGATCTATGCTGTTAAGGCAGACCGTGACTGTTCACAGCAGGACGATGCCGTAAGCCAGGCGATTGCCGAGATGCTTAAGAAGATTGAGCCCTCCAGTGTTCTGATTCCGGCGACTCCGGAGGGACGTTCCATCTTCTCGCGGACAGCTATGAAGCTGGGCTGTGGATTAACCGCAGACTGTACGGAGGTTCTGGTGGGAACAAAAGAAGATGGTACATATTATATTAAGCAGAATAAACCATCTTTTGGTGAGAATGTCTTTGTAACAATCATCACAAGAGACGGATATTATCCGCAGATGATGACTGTGAGACCAGGAGTATACACAGCACAGGAGGAGACAGCAGGCGGTCAGGCAAAGATTGAATATTTTGAAGATATCAAAGTGGGAGAGTCCAAGGTTGAGGTTATTGAAGAAGTAGAAGCTGAGGCTGAAACGGGAAGTATTTTGAGCGCAGAAGTTGTAGTAGTAGGCGGAAGAGGAGTACTTGAAGACGACAATTTTGCATTGCTTGAAAAATTTGCTGAGAAGGTTGGCGGAGCAATCGGCGGAACAAGGCCGATGGTAGATTCAGAAATGATTCCGTTCAATCATCAGATAGGACAGACGGGTCTTACGATCCGGCCGAAGATCTGTATTTCCTTTGGTGTGTCCGGCGCCATCCAGCATACGGAGGGTATCAAGGATACGAAGCTGTTCGTGGCAGTGAATACAGACG
>CANSLW010000136.1 GCA_947647815.1 uncultured Dorea sp.
TCATTAGAGCCTATTTTTTTGACTCCGTTTTTTCATAAATCATTTGACACTATCTAAGAACCGTCCCCTATTGTGCGAGTTCCAGCATCCTTTCAAGGGGGCTTACCGAACCTTTACGCAGTTCTTCCGTTATATGTATCTCATTTCCACCATTCTCCAAAACATTCCTGACCTTTTCCAGGGTGATTTTCTTCATATCATGACAAACCGGTTCTGTCTTTGTAAAGTAGAATTTCTTCGCCGGATTCTGCCTCTCAAGCTCAAAGCGAACTCCATTCTCCGTACATATAATAAATTCCTGACATTCACTCTTCCCGGCATAAGCAATAATCCCGGATGTGCTGCCTATATAATCCGACATCTCTCTCACTGCTTTTGGACATTCCGGATGTGTCAGAATCTCTGCCTGAGGATGATGTTCTTTCTCCTTAAGAATCTCCTGTACCTGTATTTCTTCATGAACCGGACAATATCCTTCGTTATATACAAAATGTTTCTCTGGCACTTGTTCTGCTATAAAGTGTGCAAGATTTCTGTCCGGTATAAAGAAAATATTCTGATTGGGCAATGCCTTCACTATCTTCACAGCATTTGCAGAAGTAACACATACATCGGAATGCTGCTTTAATTCAGCGGTTGAATTAATATAGCAAACTACAGCCAGATCCTCATATTCTTCCCGTGCTTTTTGAATTGTCTTTATATCAGCCATATGTGCCATCGCACAATCTGCAGACATATCCGGCATTAAAACAGTCTTCTCTGGATTCAGTATCTTTGCGCTCTCTCCCATAAAAGATACCCCACAGAATACAATCGTCTGCTGCTTAAGATTCACCGCCACTTTACTTAGATAGTAAGAATCACCAATATAATCCGCAATTTCCTGAATCTCGGGATTCACATAGTAATGTGCCAGAATAACCGCATTCTTTTCTTTCTTCAACTCCTTGATTTCTTCTGTAATACTCATACTTCTTGTCTCCTTTTTCCAAACTCGTATCATTATACCACTGTATACTACATGTGACAAGACATATGAATTTACAATCATCACAAAAAAAATTTATAAAAAGTTGCAAAAAGTCACAAAATTTTCTCGAATCTATCCTGAAATTCTCTTTTTCCCATACACAAAACTTCCAATGTTCCCTTATGTTCTTCTATTAATCTGTACATACTCTGATCATATTCCTGACAATTTTCAAACATATACCCTAGCCTTTGATAAGATTCATTGATTACGTGGTCTTCCTCCTCTTCCTCCTGCAAGAGTTTTACACTTTTTCGCCTTTGTTCATCTTCCATAACACACCTCTTATTCCAGTAGAATATAAACTTCCGTTTCTAATATCTCTGAATACTCCTTTTCCTTCCTTTCTTTGATTTTCTCCAGATAATCACATTTTTCCTGCATATTATCCTCCGTCAATAAATTCCCGGACGCATCGTATTCCCATGAATTTACAATCTCCAATACCAATGCCTGATTAGGAATCTTAGGCTTTCCTCCCTGAATCTCCGAATAAAGGAAACTCCTCTGTTCTTTTCCTCCTTCCAGATCCCTGACCTTGATTATCTCCGGATACGTTTCGCTTACCATCGACTTAAGTTCGGATGTTACTGCTTCTCTTTCTTCTTTTAATTGATAATCCAGAAGTTTAAGCTGTTCTTTATCAAGATATTCAATACAAAGATTATTCCTCAGATATATGAATTCCAGTTCCATCATAGACTCTTTTTCATATAGATTCTTATTCTCCGGTTTATGGCTTGTAAATCCCAACTCATTGTCTTTCAATTCCTCATCCAGCTTTTTAATATCAAGTACTTCCAACAAATATGCTTCCAGGTTAGCCCTGTATACCGCCTGCATACATAGATAATAGTTACTTAATCTATCCTCATCAGTCAGCCCTTTTTCCATGGCAAGCTTATGATTATAGCGATAGATATATGGATTATCCGATACCTCTTCCACCGTAGGAATCTTCAACATATTCACAAGCTCATATTGCCGCATCTCTTTTCCTTCCCCTCTTTCTTCTTTTTTCTCCTGACAATACTGCCAGATATTACTTCCTGCAATAATTATAATTGTCATTATCAAAATCCATAAAATTACCCTCTTATGCTTATACTCTTTTGTATATTCATATTCTTTCATGAACGCCCTCCTAAAACAGCATCTTACAAGAAACGAACAGATTGAATCTTTATGTATGCATCGCCAGTCCTGTTTTTTTCAGGTGCAGCATAATCGGAATCTTCCGGTGTGATAAAGTATTTTTCTCCCCACGAAGATACCTCTATCCTCCCTTCCTCCGTAAGTCCTGTTACTGTCATTGCATGGCCTCCGTCCATCTGTACTGGTTCACCGCCGGTATCTTCTAATCTTACCGGACAGGTACTGATAATTATCCGATTTCCTTTACCGGTTTCTTCCTTGCATTTCTGCCAGACTTCATCCGGACTACATACTATATTCTCTATCTCTAATCCTTCACCATGCTCTCTCATATATCTCTCAAAACGATATATCCTGTCATCCTGGGACGTCCCTCTTCCACTTGTCACAGAGATATCTTCATCCGCATCATAAATATCATATTTCCCCCATATATTTCCTGATTCATTATGATTGTCACTGGCACAGTACAGATCAAGAACCAGCCTGTCATAATCCGCATATACATTACCATTCTCATTCTGCCTGAAAAGAGGAAATCCAAATACTTTCTCAAATTCCTCATCCTTCCGCCTATACTCATCCACGATTATATTAGCAAATGCTACATATCCACATCCTTCACTGTTTAATTTCATCAATAGCTGTGTAATCTCTTCATCAGAATACTCCGCATATTCTTCATAGCTATGTATCAGATCCCTTATATATTCTCTATCTGCATCCGCGCCTCTCTCCCATAAAGTATATGGGCCATTCTGGTCTCCGCCTTTATCTCCGTAACACATCGTCAGATGTACTCCTGCATTTATAATCTGTCTTCTCCACTCACTGTCATAATCTGATGTATAGGCGCCGTTTTGAAATGCACCAACAATCACTGACATTCCCTTCTGTATCAGCATGCCAATCCCTTCACTGTCAACAAATAAATGATTCGTACTTGCTGCTATTTCATCAAATTTTTCTGATTTTTCCTGCCATTTCTCATACAGCTTCTGACTGTTTTCCGCCAAATAACTATATTGTACTGCCTTCCATTGATAATAAGTGTAGAAAAACGGATCCTCTGCCATTTTCATCTTGTTTCTGTACAAATCTTCATTTGACTGATACCTTTCTTTCATTTCCAGTGCGTTTTCCATCTGACTGAATATTATTTCTCCATCCAGTACTTCATTCTCCACAAGACTGCCAAGGCTTTTAAAATCTGCCGTATCGGCAATATTAGCTGCCCTCATTGCTTCAATGACTATATTGTAATCTTCAAGCTGCCGTTTTAAAGCTTCAAAGGATACACTCTCAATCTCAGGATTTCCTGCAAATCCGTCGATGCTCTTACTAATTATCATAAGTGTCTTATTATCTTCTGCCATACGCTTCGCCGCACTCATACACTGGTTTTTCATATCAACCGGACTTAGATAATCGCTTCTCTTCATAAAGCACTCCTATTTTTCTCCAACAAACCTGTCATCTCATCAAATTCTGTGAATGCCGCCTGCAGGCTTCTGATATTACTTACTTCCTGATCTAACATTCCTCCTAAACTGGCAATCCTATCCTGCGCCTTGTTGTATGCGTTTATACTACCCGCATTAGCAGGAAGTGTCGTCCTCATATCTTGTGGCGTCAGCGGTATATTCTTAAGATAAAGCGCCGCACCTTCTATTACATCTGCCTCTTTTTCAGTCTCAGCCTGATTGACTTTAATCCTGTCTGCCACCTTTCCCCTCCTCTTTAAATGAGTTTTCAAACTGCATCTACACAGGTGAAATATACTTCGGAAGACGGATTCTCTGATAGATGCCATTCTTAAATAATAATCCATCCCCAAACTTCGGAAGCTCCCTCATACTTGCGACAGGAAACAACGGCATAACTCCCTGGCCGCTTAATACAAGCCCATTTGCCACCTGCTTTATCATCCTGTCTAATTCACTCATACCGCGCGGCCTCCCCGCATGCACTGTGACGACACAGAGCATCCCCAACGACATACCTTCATTAATAAGACTCATTGCCCGCTTCATATCCTCTTCCATTACTTCTGTAAATTCATCCGGATTTTCAATCAATATTGTACAAAAAGGCATCTCTTCTACTAGTTTTTGCGGATTAATTCCCCGATTCTCTGTCAGCTTTTTCTTTAGAATCTGCCGCCTGTGATTTACTTCTTCAGATATTTCTTCCATAAACATATTCCGCTCTTTTCTTCCTTCCACATACAGGACATTCGGAACTGTCCGATAGTGGTATAGTTCCATACTCTTTGAATCAAACACATAAGTTCTGCCCTTGCCTGCCGCCTGATCTGCGATCACCTGGAGCATGTTTGTTTTTCCTGTCCCTGCAGTCCCTATAATCACAAACAATCCTACTGTCTTATCAAATCCCCTGCCTTCCACTTCTTCAATATCCAGGCCTGCCAGATAACTGCTGCCATCATCTGCATATTTTCTAAACATAGACGGATAAAATTCCTGTGGCAGAATTGGGATATGCGGTGCCTCTTTTCCCTGATATTTCCTTCGTATTTTCTGTATCAGCACCTTCAATGCTTTACTATATTCGACACAATCTTCACATGGCGCTGCAGTATATAACTGTGCCGCATATACGGTTTCCCCGCTTTTTAATACTCTTCCCTTTATATCGGCCTGCCTGATCGCTGTTCTTCCTACTGCCTGAAAGGTTTCATTCTCATCAAAATTATAGCATGCTATCTTATTTTTGAAGTTATTCAAGGTCGCCTGACGTATCGCATTCATCCTTGTTGTAGTAACAATCGTATAGATTCCAAGACCGGTTCCATCCCGGGTAAGTTTTGTAAAAAATTCTTCCTCTTCAATCCCAGTCTCCTTTACTACATCAAACTGATCGATTGCTACGATTATTTTCTTAAGTGATACACCAGACAGCTCCTGATATGCCTCTAATGTAGGCGCAGCATATTGTGCCAGCCTTCTTTTTCTGGATGCAATCTCTTCTGTCATCAGTTTCTTGAATTTCCAGTACCGTTCCTCATCATCAAAAGATATATATTCTGCCGTATGAGGCAGCTCTCTCATTGGCATACAGCCGTTATTTCCAAAGTCAAGTATATAAAAATTCAATACATCTACATCGCAAGAAAGCGCCAGGCTCGTCAATACCGTTGTAAGAAACACCGTCTTCCCATATCCTGCGGATGCCACAAGCAACAGATTCCCTTCTGTTGTAAAATCATACACCCAGTCCTTCTGTTCCTGCATTTCAGGAACATCCAGCTTTCCTATGTTGACAGATAAATGAATTCTCTCGGGATTCTCCTGCTGCTTTAATATTCCATTGTCACATTTCCCGCCCTCAAAGCTTGTATATGGACTGACCATACTCTTATTCAAGGGCGGCAGCCATGGTTTCTTCACCATGCTTTCTCCTCTTGCTGTAAATACTGCGCTTATATGCTCTGTTATCACTTCCAACTGTGTCTTACGAGTACGATACTCACTTCTTTTTCCGCTCAAATCCTGATTAACCAGCTCCCTCTGCCCCAGTTCATTTACTATGTAGACACGTTCATCCTCCAGGATATTATCTTCATTTTCTTCCTGGTATACTGCTCCGCTTAAAGCAGACTGAAACAATTCGTAAGTTTCATTATTTCCCACTTGAAGATATGCTCTTCCGGGCAGCGTAATATTCGCGGCATCTGATGTTCTTAAGACCTCCTTGCTGTCGTTTTCATTCTGCACCTTCAGACATAATTTGAACCTACTGTTACTCCAGATCTGCTCGTCTACAACTCCCGCCGGTTTCTGTGTCGCAAGTATAAGATGAATACCCAGACTTCTTCCTATACGTGCTACAGAGATAAGCTCTTTCATAAAATCCGGCTGCTCTTTTTTTAATTCTGCAAATTCATCACACACGATAAATAAATGCGGTAATGGTTCCTTTGCCAATCCTTCCTTGAACAATCTCATGTAACCATTGATATGATTTACCTGGTAAATTCCTAATATTCTCTGCCTTCGTTCCACTTCTGCCTTTACAGAGAGCAGCGCCCTCATACTTTCACTGCCGTCCAGATTCGTGATAGTCCCCATATGATGCGGAAGTTTCCTGAATAGATTCGCCATCCCTCCGCCTTTGTAATCAATCAATAAAAACCCAACTTCATAAGGATGGAAATTCACCGCCAGCGACAGAATATAACTTTGTATAAGCTCCGACTTCCCCGATCCGGTCGTTCCGGCCACAAGACCATGCGGTCCATGCGCCTTCTCATGCAGATTCAAAAACATAATCTCCTCTGCTGAACGTTTTCCTATCGGAACGGCAAGAGACTGATAAGACCGACTTGTCTCCCATCTCTCTTGAATATTAAGTTCCTTTGGACTGCGGACTTTATACAACTCAAAAAAAGTAACTTTCTGAGGAATGTAGCTGGCAGCTCCCTGTTCATGTTTTAACATACTTAAATCTCTCGCCAGCCACTCAAAATCTATTTCCTGCGCCTGATGAAGCTGAACGTCCGTCTTCACATATTCTCTAGATTCCTGAATCATTATTCCTTCTTTTGAATTTTTCAACTCAAAAAGACTACCTATATATTCCGGAAGTTCCGCACGTATACGACATGTATAAATGATAGAAAATCCCAATGCCTTCCCATCCATACGAAGATATTCCATAATTGCATGATCCATAATCAAAGACGCTTCATCAATCAGGAACAGATAATGCGGAAAACATTTCATCGCCCCTTTGTCTTCTTTAAGATATTCCAAACGTTCCTTTAAAATCTGAACTATGCTGCCTAGCACAAGATCTCTGGTCCGTTCTGAACTGACTAGTCCCAACAGGTTCGCAGGCTGAATACGCATATGTAAAAACCAACGCATCCATGCAAACTCTTCTTCATATTTCTTGTTATAAACTACAACAATCCGAAGGTCATGATAACTATGAAAGAAAGTAAGCTGAGCTATCAGTATCTTAATCTGTCGATGCAGGATTGCTTTTTCTCCTATCAATCCAAGATGGGTACTTTTCAAATCTACAACTTTCGGTTTATCAATAACTGAGTACTTTTTCCGAAGATCTCCAGCCATCTTTGTCAGAATATCTTCCCCTCCATCCCATGCAGGCTCTTTTCCTTCTATCATAAAATTTATCTGTCCTGTATAATGCCCGACTGATACAGTCAGAAAGTCATCATCAGAAGCAATTCTCTCATAGATACGGCTGTCATATTCTCTTGTCATACGGTAAAGTTCCGCCATGTCCGGATACTGGTACGAATATACCTCCTGCTCATATTCATATGCCCTGGCAATCTCACTTTGTCTATGCCACAGATATTCCCTGTAGCATTCATCCTGCCTTTTATTCTTCTTTCCCAGCTCCTTCTTTTCATTCACATATTTTATTCCTGAAAATACAGCCGTCATCCCCGCTGTAGCTGCTGACATAAAAAGATAGAATCCCCGTCCTGTCATCAGTCCTATGGCTATTGTCACCATCGCTATCCCTATTGCCGGAATCACCGCCATAATAGATCCCTTTTTATCTGGTTTTTCTCTTTCCTTTGGAAGTTCTATCAGAATTTTTTCTACAGACGGTCTTTTTATCAACCTTGGTGAACGCTTATAGACTGGAAATCCTTCCGGTTTCTGCACCGGTAATTTTTCCGAAAGAATCGTTGTATATGCATCAGAACAGCCTTGAATGGCAATCTGGTTTTCCCACACTTCAATTTTTATACTTTTCAAAAATAAAACCGTTCCAGGATGCGCCATAAAATTACCTGGCATCATCCTTCGTTGGTTTCTATACAGATATTCATTATCTTTTATCTCAGTGAATACCTGCATTCCTCTGATATAGAGACAACTCTTCATCTCAGATATCCGAATCATTGCTTCTCTTCCCGAAGAAATTGTAACATTTTCCCCTCGTTCAAACAGGTGTATTTCTTCACCAAGATAAAATATCTGCTTTCCATCTCTATATAACCATATATTTTCTTCAAAATCTTTCTCAATCTCCGATATAGGATATTCTTTATAAACATCCTGATCTCTTATAAGCAAATATTTCATAAGCCTGACTCTTAACCTCCACTCAAACCATGCCACATATATCGTCACTCTGCAAGGCGGAAGCATTGTTGACTGATGCCATATACTAATTGATGATATACCAGACAAAATTATAGACAAAGCCACACAGAAACATGGCTAACAGAAATATGGACGCAGCAACATATCTGAGCATCCATTTATATTTTTTTATCTCTATTCTTTTCGTATATTTCTTCTCTTTTTCTACATAACTGCTATAATATTCCAATAATATCTTCTTCTCTTCCTGCACGGTCTCTGGTTCTAGAAGATTCATAATCTCGTCTCCGGCTTTCAGGATTTCCATATCGCCATGCAGATATTCTTCATATGGCATGCTTCCCTCCAGAATATATCCGATTAGAGCCTGATATTGTTTTAGAAAATATTTCTCCCGATTCTTTTTAGAAACCGGTATGATATCTCTGTTTTTTACCCTGACTCTTCCAAGAGTATCATAATAAAGATTCTCTGGTTCAAGGGAAAATTCATAGTTTAGATACACTTCTTCAAGATCCGCTGCCTGTAATAATGCAACCAGTTTCATACTCCTGTCTGCTTCTTTTAATTCTTCAAATGCCTGCATCCCACGCAGATCGAAACTCATGCAAAGGGTTTCCTTCTCTTCCTCTATTTTGCATGGGAGAAACAGATGATTTTTCTCCTCCAGCCGTTTAAAATCATATATCGTTCTTGCCTCCATATCACTCTTCTGCACCCGGATCTTCATACCTGTTCCTCCTCTCTTATCCTGGTAGTGTCAAATTACTACCTTGTTTTATTGTTCTAAACCTTGATTT
>CANSLW010000137.1 GCA_947647815.1 uncultured Dorea sp.
GATCGGACCTGTCAGGTTCAGACGGTACATCTGCTCGCCGCCCATATCTGCACACACGAACCACAAGCCCTCTTTTTTCAGTTCTTCCATGGTCTTAGTTAAGTTCGTCACCTTTGCCACCGGAGTATAGTTAATCGCTCCTGCAGATGCTTTTGCCACCGTTGCCGTAAGCCCCACTGCCCGTCTCTTAGGAATAACCACGCCATGGGCGCCTGCCAGGTTCGCAGTACGGATAATTGCTCCGAGATTATGAGGATCCTCAATATTATCTAACAGAATCAGGAACGGGTCTTCCCCTTTATCTCTTGCGGTTTTCAGCATATCCTCCACTTCTGCATAAGCATATGCCGCGGCATAGGCAATCACTCCCTGATGTTTCCCAGTCTCGGATATCTGGCTTAACCGTTCCTTTGCCACATACTGAATTAAGGTATCCTGTTTCTTCGCTTCCCGGATAATGGTCCTGACCGGCCCGTCCTGACATCCGTCTAACACCAGAAGCTTGTCTATCGTCTTTCCAGAACGGAATGCTTCCAGAACAGCATTGCGTCCTTCAATCATGTTCTCATTTTTATGCTCATTTTTTTCCATATACACCTCTCAACTCTTCAACTTTGGCTATAGTTCATCCAGACCTAACTTAATCAGGTCGAGCATCCTTTTAAAGTCTCTTTTCAGATACAAATACCCCATCAATGCCTCAAATCCGGTTGCCTTATGATAATCAGAGACAGACTGGTTCTTTGCAGGCGACATACTCTTGGCATTCCTTCCCCGCTTATATACTGCATGCTCTTCTTCTGTCAGCTGGTCGTTCAGAGCTGTAATCATACGTGCCTGCGCAGATGCCTGTACCATGGAACTGGTCTCCTTATGCATCTTCTGCACCTGCCTGTTTCCTTCATTCAATACCAATGACCGGATAATCAGATCATAAACTGCGTCCCCGATATATGCCAGAGCAAGAGGCGAATACTCCTTGATATCCACCCCACGCATCTGGAATAACTCTTCCATATACTGCCATGGCATGTTCTGCTTCTCTAAGCCCGTTTCCATTGAACACCTTCTCTCGTGTCTTTCAGAATGATCCCTTTCTCAAGCAGTTCGTCACGGATCGCATCTGCCCTTGCAAAATCCTTTGCCTTTCGTGCCGCCTGACGCTCTTCAATCAACTTCTCAATATCTGCATCCAGCATCTCTTCTTTACGCTCCACGACTAATCCAAGAACATCCGTAAGGCTTGTCATGCATTCCAGAAGTTTCTTTAGATACTCTTTCGAACTATCTGCATTTGCAGTCGTATTGCAATATTTTACCAGATCAAATACTGCCGCAACAGCATCCGCCGTATTGAAATCATCCTCCATAGCGGTTTCAAATTCCTTCACATATTCTTCTGTCTTTGTATAAGCTGTTGTCTCTTCTTCCGTCATGCCTTCTGTCTTTGCATTTCCTATTAAGAACTTAAGATTGTCCGCCGCATTGACGATACGCTCCAGTCCGTTCTTGGATGCCTCCATCAGTTCTGCGCTGAAATTCAACGGACTTCTGTAATGCGCGCTCAACATGAAGAAGCGCAGTACCTGGAGATCATACTGCTCGCTGATCTCACGAACCGTACGGAAGTTCCCAAGAGACTTGCTCATCTTACGGTTATCAATATTCAGAAAGGCATTATGCATCCAGTATTTTGCGAATTCCTTGCCATTTGCCGCCTCACTCTGGGCAATCTCGTTCTCGTGATGCGGGAATACAAGATCCTCTCCTCCGGCATGGATATCAATCTGCTCGCCCAGATATTTCTTCGACATCTCAGAACATTCGATATGCCATCCCGGTCGTCCATCGCTCCATGGTGACTCCCAGGATGGTTCGCCCTCTTTCTTAGGCTTCCACAATACGAAGTCCAACGGATCTTCCTTCTCATCCTCTCCGGTCACAAGCAGAGAACGCTCACCGGAACGGAGATCGTCCAGATTCTTGTGGGACAGCTTTCCATAATCCTTGAACTGACGTGTGCGGAAATATACCGTGCCATTCTTCTCATATGCATAACCCTTCTCAATCAAAGTGCGGATCATCTCGATCATTCCGCCAATCTCCTCTGTGGCAAGGGGATGAGTGGTTGCCGGTTTCACATGCATTCCTTCCATATCCTTCTTGCATTCTGCAATATAACGCTTCGATATTTCTTCTGCCGTCACACCTTCTTCGATAGCCTTGTTAATAATCTTATCGTCTACGTCTGTGAAATTTGATACGTAATTCACGTCATACCCCTTGTACTCGAAATATCTTCTTACCGTGTCAAAGATAATCATCGGTCTTGCATTTCCGATATGGATGAAATTATAGACGGTCGGTCCGCAGACGTACATCCTGACCTTTCCTTCCTCCAACGGAACAAATTCTTCTTTCTTCTTAGATAATGTGTTATATAACCTCATAGTCCTCTCCTTCTTTTATTTTCTTTTAGTCTTCTCTTATTTCTTTTTGCTGCCTTTACTCTTTTTCTCACTCTTGTCTTCTATATCCATTTTATGCCTTTTTATTCGCCGCATCTGCTTTTCAATCTGCATAATCTGTTCATTCATGCGGACGTTTTCTGCCTGCAGCTTCTGGATATCATTACTGATCGGATCGGGCAAATGCACCTGATCCATGTCCATACGCGGAATTCTCTGGTTTCCCATCTTCACGATGCGTCCTGGCACACCGACCACCGTACAATTGGGCGGCACTTCTTTTAGCACCACACTTCCGGCACCTATCTTGGAATTCTCACCTATTTTGAAAGAACCCAAGACCTTCGCTCCGGCGCTTACCATAACGTTATCACCCAGAGTCGGATGGCGCTTTCCTTTCTCTTTACCGGTACCGCCAAGAGTCACACCCTGATATAATGTGACATTATCTCCAAGTTCTGCCGTCTCTCCGATGATCACACCGCTCCCATGATCGATAAAAAGTCCTTTCCCGATGGTCGCGCCGGGATGAATCTCAATCCCCGTCTTCCTGACAGTCCGTTGGGATATCCACCTTGCCAGAAAATAGTGCTTCTTCAGGTATAACTTATGGGCTACCCGGTAATGCAAGATTGCCTTGAAACTTGGATATAATAAAACCTCCAGATTCGACTTAATCGCCGGGTCACGTTCACGGACTACCTGAATCTCCTCCCTGATATATGATAATATTCCCATAATCTGCTCCTTCCGTGTGCTATGACAAAAAAAACTCCGTCTCCTGATTAACAAGTATCAAGAGACGAAGTATCACTCCGCGGTTCCACTCTTATAGAGAATCCATACAACCCGACTGAATCCTCCGCTTAAATACACGTAACGTGTGTAATCCCGTATCCGGCTACCTGACTCTTTGCATAATAGTGTTCCTTTGAAGGAATCATACCTTACGATATAATATAAATGTCCCTCATCACTATCTTCCATGCCTTTCGCCGAATCGACTCCCGGATGCACTTCACAGCTATTTCCCCGAAGCTGCTCCCAGCCGATGACAGCTATTCTCTGGCGGTTCCATTAATCTGCTACTCTTTCCGTTCCTCGTCTTTCCCATGTATGTTCTATCATATGTGAAAATGCAGGATTTGTCAATCAAGGATTTGAAAAATATCAAAACAGAATTTCCTGACAATTATAGACACATTATAAATATAATCAGCCCGATTGTTCCCACAGCCAAAAATACCAGGCCGGCCCCTGCTGATTTCTTCCTTTTTTCCAATTCTTCTTTCTCGCTTTCAAGCATATGCAGAATCGGATACCTTCTCCGCCCAACCAAATACATAATGAGCCCTCCAGAATTATTGCCGCCCATGGCAAAAAATCCCCAGAACACCGGATGCTTTAGTCCCCTCGCTTTTGCGTCTATCAGAACCATACGGTAGATCTGATACATCGCTTCCACTCCTCCAACCAACATTACGGCGCCGCACGCGGCAAATAACACAACATTTCCTTCCATATAAAAGATTCCCTCCTAAAACTTCTTAATAATCTGATAAAGCAAAACAGATGCACTGATCACCATAAGGCTGAATACTCCTGCCAGAAAATAACCATTCTCCGGTTCCGGAATCAATACGTTCATCATCACCAATGCAATTACTAATATGATATTGATAATAATTGCGCCTATTAACTTCTGATTGCTCTTTACGACATTCGTGCTCTCTTCCAGATGTTCTATCATCTTTCTATCTCCTTTCAACAATTCATCAAGGCTTATGGAATAAAGATCACTTAATTTGATAACGCTTACGATATCCGGATAAGATTTCTCATTTTCCCAGTTCGAAATCGTCTGGCGGGATACACCGATTTCCTCAGCCACACGCTCCTGGGTAAGCCCGGAATCTGCACGTGCGCTTTTCAGTTTCTCTCCAATTTCCATCCTGCGATCGCTCCTTTCGGCTTTATCCTGCCATATTTATCAAAAAATGTCTATCAAATATCTTTTACATCAAAGGAATTTGACACTAAAACAAGGCTGTTCCAAACATACAGACTGCCGTTGTACCTTCTGACTCTGATGAGTAATATCTAAGTTTCCATCCATGTGCCCGTGCAATCTCCCGGCAGACCTGAATTCCATACCCGTGCTTTCCTATGCGGTTCTCCACAATCTCCTTTCCCTTGTTGAGGTCTCTTACCGTCTTCACATCCAGCGTCTCTCCATCATTCCAGACACGGATTCCGTTCCCATCTATCTTCACCCTTACCTGCTGCCCGGCACTTACGGCATTCGCCGTCAGATTCTCAAGAAGGCAGGTAACCAGAGCCTCATCCCCTGTCAGGAACTGGATCTCACTGTCCGTCTCAATATTCGGATACCGTTCTTTCAGCCCGCATAGTATCTTCTCCAGCCGTATCCGCTTCGTCTGAATCGATCCTTCCCTTACATTTCCCATGATCAACAGTTTCTCCATAATATCCTGAAGATTCTTCGCGCTCTCCACAATCTGCTGCGCCGCATAGAACCTGTCTTCCTCCGGCAGATTCCCCATCATGATGTATTCGGCGTATCCGCGGATCCCGGTAAGCGGTGTCCGAAGTTCATGGGCAATCTGGTTCACAGGACGGTTAATCCGCCGCATCGTATAATATAGAAACAGCCCCACAACCAATGCGAATCCCAGAGCGGTTCCGCAGAAGATCCACATCCTTCTTGTCTGCTGCCCGTACAATTCTTCGAGATTCTCTATATAATCCACTTCGATCAAATCATTATCACGAGTCTGTTCTTCCCATATAATCAGATAGTCCTTTCCCTGAATCTTACGAATCTCAACCGCCTTTTTGGCCTCTAACCCCTCCGGAGTATAATCAGTCACACAATATCCGTTAATCCGCACCCGGATCAGAATCCCTGCTTCGGCATATTTCCCTGCAATGCTTTCCAGATTCATGGACATCCTGCTGAATTCTTCGTCCTTAAGTCCCGCTGCCAGATAAAAGAGACTGCTCTCATTATTTCTTGCATGCTCAATCCACTGCTCTGTCTCATCCCGTGAAATATAGCCATCCAGAAGCAACAGGCCGCTGCAGATTACGACCAGAAACAAGAGATAACTCACAAGAAAATTCTTCTTCCACAACTGCATCTTACTCTATCTCCATCTAATTTAACTGTTCTTCATTCAACAGCCAGCAAAAGTAATTACTCGCAGATCAATACGATGATACATAGCGTCTTATCTGCATGCAATAAAATCTAAACTACATCTGCTGATTATCACATAATTTCCAGCCGGTATCCATATTTAAAAATAGTCTTAATATCTCTCTCAAGTCCCAGTTTCTGCCGGATCCTTCGGATGTGTACGTCCACCGTGCGGTCGTCTCCGTAATAATCCATCCCCCACGCAAGCTCCAAAAGACGTTCTCTGGAAAGTGCAATATTCTTATTGAGCAGCAGGACTTTAAGGAGTTCATACTCCCGGTTTGTAAGCTCCACAGGGCTTCCGGATTTCTTCACCGTGCCGCCCGCCAGATCGATCTCCACATCCCGGATATGATACAGATTCTGTTCCTTACCTGCGCGCCGCAGAACTACCTGAATCCTTGCAAGCAGTTCCTCCATGGCAAATGGCTTGACTATATAATCTTCCGCCCCGCCTCTTAACCCTTTCACCCTGTCCGGGACTTCGTCCCTTGCAGTTACACAGATAACCGGAATATCTGCAAATTCAACAGAGATCTGCTTCATCAGTGCAAATCCATCCATATCCGGCAGCCCGATATCCAGAAGAATCAGATCTACCCTGTTCTTCTCAAGCACAGACAGGGCCTCCCGGCCTGAAAAAGCCGGGAACCCCTGATGTCCTGTCATAGTCAGCGTCCTGCGGATTAGTTCACCTATCTTTCTGTCATCCTCTACAATCAGTATATCCGCCATCAGCCCTTACCCCTTTCTGTCAATTCTTTGGATGGTCGGAAGTCTCATAGGCATTCTCGCCAATCTCTATTAACTGCTCTGCTGTCAAGTCTGAGACCACCGCTTTATTGGGATTGATTCCATATTCCTTGCACGCATCCTTGATTACCTCTTCGCCGCCGTCAAACGCATAGACATCGTTGATATACACTTCCAGAGATATGATTCCTATTCCCAATCCTGCTTTACCAAGCAGCGGGGCGCTTCCTATGTCCTTAAGAAGCCATAATGCCTCCTCATAATTACGCATGTCACGGGTGATGTCTTTATCCAGAACCGTGTCGTAATCCAGATGATACTTCTCGCACACCTTCTTTGCAACTTCTTCGTCAATCACCGCCTCCTTGTACAGACGTACCTCATCCGGCGCTTCTTCTACCGGATATATGATTCCGTTCTCATCCGCTCCCGGCGACGCTGCCGTCATATCCGCTTCCGCCGCTTGAACCACTTCTTTCTCCATATGGTTTCTGGACCAGTGGATTCCCATTCCCAATCCTGCTGTCATGCATATTGCCATTCCTCCTGCCGCCAGTAATACCTTGTACCTTTTCCATGCTTTACTCATAATCTCTGCTCCTTTCTCATGATTATACCTCATTGAACATTCATCTGCCAGTCTTAGTCTTCTGAGGTACTGTTGTTTTTATTACAGGTTTATCATAGTCCCCAGTTGTTGCAGAGTTATTACAAGTTTAACGAAGATTACCGGCTAATCAAGAACTCATTGAGAATTAAAGGAGATTGGCGTATAATATAATTTAAAGAAATCTGGGAAAAGGAGTGCAGAAATACAATGGGAATTTATCTAAACGGGAAAAATGCATACGGCCTTTTTCAAGAAGCCTGTTCACTGACATACTTTATAGACAAGACTGCTATTCTGAATGAACTGATTCCAATACTGGAATTAAAAAAGACAGATGCATTGCCGGGAAAGAACCTTAAATATGTATGCATTACCAGGCCTCGTCGTTTCGGAAAGACAATGATTGCGAATATGATTGCTTCCTTTTTTGGGAAAGGCATAGACAGCAGCGAAGAATTTAAACATCTCAATGCGTCTGGATATCCATGGTACAAAAAGCATCTGAATGCCCACAATGTCATTCATATCATGTTTAATGAACTTCCAGATGAATCGAAAACATATGCACAATACATTTCCAGGATAAAACAGATACTCCTTGGCGACCTGCTGATGGCGTATCCAGACCTTCGAATCACGGAAACAGACGCTGTGTGGGACGCATTAAAAAAAGTTTATGAATATGGTAATGGAGATAAATATATCTTTATACTGGATGAATGGGATTATATCTACCACCAGGATTTTGTCACGGAGGACGACAAAGAAAATTTCACAAAATTTCTCAGCAATCTGTTGAAAGACAAAGCATATGTAGAGATGGCTTATATGACCGGAATCCTTCCAATAGCCAAATATTCCAGCGGTTCTGAGCTGAATATGTTCTGCGAATATACTATGGTGAACGAGGAAAAATACGAAGAATATTTTGGATTTACAGACAAAGAAGTCGATGACCTCTATGCAAGATATCAGAAACAGGATATCCTCAACCCTCATGTTACCAGAGAAGGCCTGCGCCTCTGGTACGACGGATATCATACGAAAGGCGGAAAACGTGTATATAACCCCAGATCTGTAGTAATTGCCCTGATTAACAATAACCTGAATAATTATTGGACGAACTCCGGTCCGTATGATGAGTTGTTTTATTATATCAGTGCAAATGTGGATGCTGTAAGAGATGATGTCGGACTCATGATTGCCGATATTCCTGTTCCAGCCAAAGTACAAGAATATGCCGCAACGTCAATGAAATTGAAAACACGGGATGAAATCTTCTCGGCTATGGTGGTTTATGGTTTCTTAAATTACGAGGATGGTTATGTATCTATTCCGAACAAAGAGCTTATGGACAGATTCTCAGATATGGTTCAAAAAGAACCTTCACTTGGTAATGTCCACCGCTTAACCAGAGAATCCGGCAGAATGCTTCAGGCGACTCTTGCCGGCGATACAAAGACTATGACCGAAATTCTGCAGTTTGTCCACAATACGGAGAGTCCTCTTCTAATGTATAACAACGAAGCAGAACTGGCATCTGTCATTAAGTGGGCATATCTACAGGCAATTGATTATTATCGGATTGAACGCGAAGATAAGGCGGGCACGGGATACGTAGACTATATCTTCTATCCCTATAAGAGAAATGACGATGCCATCATCATTGAACTAAAAGTAAATCATACTGCCGACGATGCGATCAGGCAGATCAAAGAACGCCAGTACGCGCTTTGCTTTGAGGGCAGACTTGGTGAAAACTCCAAAAACAGCAGCTGAGCTACCACAATGCTTGCA
>CANSLW010000138.1 GCA_947647815.1 uncultured Dorea sp.
CGATAGAAAGGATTCTGAAGAAGCAGATTGATGCTTTGATTCTGGTAGGGTCGGACTATGCGGATGATACGCCGGACTATTGTCACTGTATGCACAGCGTTTCAGAGCAGCTTCCGGTATTTATGATCAACGGTTATGTAGAGGATATCAATGTTTACAGTGTTCTGGCAGATGACTTTCAGGCGGTATATGATGCAACAGATGAATTACTTTTTGCAGGGAAGGAGAGAATACTCTTCCTGTCAGATTCATTTTCTTACAGTGCCAGGCGTAAGCTGGATGGATATAAGGCGGCTTTTCGAGATTATGGAATGGATGTGAATGAAAAGTGGATCCTTTACACAGAAAATTCAATCTATGCGGCCCGGGATATGCTGCTGCGCCAGCGAAACCTGGATTTTGACGGTGTGATTGCCGCCAATGACAGCCTGGCTGTGGGAGCTGTCAAGTATGCGCATGCGAGAGGTCTGCGGATACCAGAAGAAGTGAATGTCATAGGGTATAATAATTCAGAGTTCTCTATTAGTTGTGAGCCTGAGCTGACCTCTATCGATACCAGAGTAGAGGTGTTATGTAAGACGGCGATCGACTCCGTGATGTCTTTATTGAATGGGAAAGAGATCAGACAGAAGCAAATTATAAAATGCCATCTGGTCAAACGGAGTACGACTGATTTCTAGATGAAAGTATATACTTTTGAACTTTAGTATGGAGCTGAAAGAACAAATTGGATGAACAGACATAGGAAGAGAAATAAAGAAAGGAAATTAAAAATGAAAGCATTTATGGATGAAAATTTTCTCCTGAGTACAGAATGTGCTCAGAAATTGTATCATGATTTTGCGGAGAATATGCCCATTCTGGATTATCACTGTCATATCAATCCGCAGGAGATAGCACAGAACAGACAGTTTACAAATATCACAGAGGTATGGCTTGGGGGCGATCATTACAAATGGCGTCAGATGCGTTCGAACGGAGTAGACGAATATTATATCACCGGGGACGCGCCAGACCGTGAAAAATTCCAGAAATGGGCGGAGACTCTGGAGAAACTGATTGGAAATCCATTGTATCACTGGTCTCATCTGGAGTTAAAACGATATTTTGGATATGAAGGATACTTAAGCGGCGATACTGCTGAAGAAGTATGGAATCTTTGTAATGAGAAACTGAAGACGCCGGAAATGAGCGTACGTGGTCTGATCAAACAATCTGGCGTCACCTTGATCTGTACGACGGATGATCCGATAGACACACTTAAGTGGCATGCGAAGATTAAGGAAGATCCCGCCTTTGATATACAAGTGCTTCCAGCATGGCGTCCGGATAAAGCGACGAACGTCGAGGCGGCAATTTTCCCGGACTATATCAAGCGATTAGAAAAAGTAAGCGAAATAAAGATTGACAGTTTTGAAGCTCTGAAGAATGCAATCCTTAAGCGGATGGAGTATTTTGACGCGAGAGGATGTAAGGTATCTGATCACGGATTGAATTATGTGATGCATGTACCGGCGAAGTCAGAAGAGATTGAAGCGATTTTTCGGAAAGGTCTGGCAGGACAACCATTGACTTTCGATGAGATTGCAAAGTATAAGACGGCATTTATGAAGTTTCTGGGGAGAGAATATCACCGTTTGGGCTGGGTAATGCAGCTCCATTTTGGATGCAAGCGTGACAATAACGTACTCATGTTTGAGAAGTTGGGACCGGACACAGGGTATGACTGTATCAATAACTATGCGCCTGCAGATCAGTTGGCGGATTTCCTTAACAGTCTGGTTTCTACCGATGAGCTTCCGAAGACAATCCTGTATTCTCTGAATCCCAACGATAATGCGGTGATCGGAAGCGTGCTTGGATGTTTCCAGGATTCCAGCGCGGCGGGAAAGCTGCAGCAAGGATCGGCATGGTGGTTCAATGACCACAAAGCTGGAATGACAGAGCAGATGACTTCTCTGGCAAACTTAGGCATGCTTAGTAATTTTGTGGGAATGCTTACGGATTCAAGGAGCTTTCTGTCTTATACCAGGCACGAGTATTTTCGCAGGATACTCTGTGAACTGATTGGCGGGTGGGTTGAAAACGGGGAATATCCATATGATGAAAAGGCGCTGGGGAAGATTATTAAAGGAATCTGTTATGATAATGCGGCGGCTTATTTCGGGTTCTAAGATAAGCGAAGAAGCCGGGATGTTGATCCCGGCTTAACATTGAATTACAGCCCTAATTTTTCTTTCAATTCTTTCATAATCGCATACGCACTGTACTGGATTGGGATCTCATAAGTCTCTTCTTTACTGTGCTGTGCATCCCATACCTGGGCGAAGAATGGATTTTTCCGTGCAATCTTCGGATATGACCAGGAATTTTTCAGACATTCCGGACACCAGTGGCCGCCGTGCAGTACTGCGTTGGTGGACATCTCAAATTCATGCCCAAAGGCACAGCGCCATTTTACAGGGGTATAGATATCCGGCGGATTCTCACCTTCATAGCTTCCGCCCCGGTATTCGGCGGCTTTCTTAAGATCTTCGGCATCCAGATTTTCGATGCCTTTTTCTTCGTCATATCCGTGATCCAGATAAGATTCTTCTTCGTCCGGGTGGTGTAATTCGAAGGCTTCTGCATTATGTTTTGCATCCCATGAACCGAAGAATGCATTTACCCAGTCTGTTTCGTGATTTTCTTCCATCCACAGGCTTCCCATCCGTTTCTTTCCAATCTCTTTATTGTGTGCTTTCATTCCTTCTGCATTCGGGAACATAGCCGCGATTATAGGATTGGCCATCATGCGTTCCATCTCGCCGGTAACAGAGCCCCAGTACTGGTCTCCCGGGATACAGCGGAAGTGCAGATATTCCTCCAACAGGTCGGAATCGGTGTAGTACTGTCCATGGAAGTTGAATCTGGCAACGTCTTCCGGGTCGAAGAGATCAGTATATCCGATGCCGGCAGGTTTTAAGGACACGTCCATGAGTTCCCAGGTCGTCATCCGGTATGCTTTGCCGCTGCTTAAGTTATATGCCTTTCGCCAGAAACTTTCGTCTACCCAGTCTTCACAGAGATTAGCCATGCAGATGCCGGATTCAATAGAAGTGCTCCATTCCAGGACATTGTTCGGCGGCTGGTGGAAGATGATAGGTTCTTCGCCTGCGCCCTCTGCGCTTGGATGCTGGCCGGTCTGACGTATGGACACCCAGTATTTTAATCCACTGTCAAATACGGCAGCTTCTGAGAATACTTTGGACAGTGCATAATAATCATGGATGGACGGCTGCATCGGGTCGCCGACTCTTCCGAAATGCACCGGTTCTAAGCGGCTTCCTGTCATAGCAACGGTTCCTACGTATGCAAAATGTACTTTGTCAGGGTCAGGCTGTTCTTTGATTGCCTTGATGATATTCAGGGTAGAGCCGATATTCGTGTACAGGGTTTGCTCAGGGTATGCGTCTGCCGCCGGGGAAACCATTGCACCGATGTGAAGCACATAATCAGCTCCGTCTACACATCTCTTGACAGTGTCATAATCAGCCATATCGCCCCACACGATTTCCAGGGCAGGGCACATATATTTCTTAAGAAGCGTCTTGTTCTTGGCGGAAGGTCTTGCGAGAATCCTTGTCTTGAAGCGGTTGCTTCTTGCGAGAAGCTGCTTCATGGTTTCCTGGCCCATGGTTCCGGTTGCGCCTGTAACGAATACGATCTTTTTCGGTCTTGACGCATAGAGATGTTCTTCTGGTTTATCAAAACGAATAGCAGCGTCATAAGCCTCTCTGGTGGCGTTTAGAGCCCGTCTTGCCATACCGGCGTCGCCAATCTCGTAATAACCGATGCCATCCGCATAACAGGCCTCTGCCAGTGTGCTTCCGTCCCGCTTGTTAGCGCCGACTGCCATGACTGCATAATCACAGGGGAATTCCATCTCTTTTTCGTCTTTCCTGCCGATAACCTTGCCTTCTTTGATCTCCGTAACGGTTACGTCTGTGACCGGGGTAATGCCTGCGGCATAGATGCTCTCTGTGACGCAGATTTTCCTTGTGCTTCCCATATCTGCGCAGAAATCCTTGAGCATCTCGAGTACTGTGACTTTTGTGCCCTTTTCTGCCAGATATTCTGCCGTCTCCATACCGACCATGCCGCCGCCGATAATAACAACATTGCCGGATACGGCTGCTTTGCCGTCCAATACGTCATGTGAATTGACGACGAAGGATTTCTCTCTTCCCGGAATCGGAGGAATGACAGGTTCTGCGCCGATTGCGTTAATCACGGTATGAGGTTTTATTTCGGAAATGAGTTCCGGTGTAACTGTTGTATTCATACGGATATCAACACCGAGGTGTCTGGCTTTTTCGCCCATGGCGGTTACCGCATTCTTCATCTCTTCTTTTCTTGGAGCCTCTCCTGCGGTCAGGAACTGGCCGCCCAGCCTGCCGGACGCTTCACAGAGGATAGGCATATGTCCTCTTTTCTTCAGGATAATTGCCGCTTCTAATCCGCCGATACCGCCGCCTGCGATCAATACGGTTTCCGGCTTTTCGGCAGGAGTAAGAGCGCACTCAGCTTCCCGTCCTACGGCAGGATTGCGAAGACAGGTGATACACGGAGAGTCGGTATTTTCAAAGCCGTCATAACAACCCTGGTTACATCCTACACAATAATCGATATCTTCGACGGCGCCGGATTTTGCCTTGTTGCAGAATTCAGGGTCTGCTAACTGGGCGCGGCCCATAACGACCAGATCGACTTTATCTTCCTCTAAGATCTGTTCTGCCAGCTGCGGAGTGTTGATACGCCCTACGCCGATAGTTGTCATACCTGTCTCCTTACGGATTCTTGCGGCGTTGTCGATGTTGAATGCTTTTGGAATATCTATCGGAGGAACTTCGTATTTAAGGCCTGCGCTTAAGATATTTCCACGGGAAATGTCAAGGACGTCCACACCGGCTTCTCTTGCCAGCTTACAAAATTCGATAACCTCCTCTATCGTAAGCCCGCCTTCAAGGTAATCATCATGGGCGTCAATCCGCATAAGGACCGGCATTCCTTCAGGGATGTTTGCGCGAATTGCACGGATACACTCTATCGGGAATTTTGCGCGGTTTTCAAAGCTTCCGCCATATTCATCTGTCCTGTGGTTGATTCCGCCAGATAAGAAGGAGTGGGGAAGATAGTTGTGCGCACAGTGGAATTCTACACAGTCAAAGCCTGCCTGTACCGCGCGGGCGGCGGCTTTGCCGAAGCATTCGGCAATCTCGGTAATCTGTTCTCTGGTGATTCCCGGAATGGTCATCTCGGGGCTGACAGGCATATCACTTGCCACAAGAATCTGAGCCGTCTGGTCCATGCCCACGGCAAGACTTCCCTGCCAGAGCTGTAATCCGGCTTTTCCGCCCTCTGCATGGATGGCGTCTGTCAGGTTCTTAAGGCCCGGGATAAATTCGTCTTCGCTGATAGAGAGGAATCCCCTTGGAGCGCTGGGTGTATGTACGCTGCAGACTTCTACAATATTAAGACCGCAGCCGCCTCTTACACGTGCAACATGATAATCAATCAATTGCGGCGTCACATAACTTGCCTTCCCAGAAAATTTGGTTCCCATAGCCGGAAGAATCACACGGTTCTTAAGCTCCATGTCCTTGATCCGGATTGGACTGAATAATTTTTCAAACATATAGCAGCCTCCTTATATTTACGAATATTTTCCAACTGTACGGTTGGATGCTCTGACGAGCCTCCAACCTACTCATACATTCGCAAAAACCGCACTGTCGTGCTTTCGTGTCTGCTATCACAGCCACTTTTTGCTCATTTAATGAGTAGGCTGCTAATTCGACAGCCCATCTGCATTGCGGTAAACCGCATGCAAACGGGTTATCGGATTGCAACCGTACAGGTGGAATATTTTTTTGTTAACTTTACTATACACCGTACACGGATAAGACAGTCAAACCGTAATATTTGCTGAGTTTTATTGTGATTTTACGGAATTATGGTATAATTATTAGACAAAATGTACAAATCATTTTTAGAGAAGCGCAGAAAAATGAAGATAACCTGTACAGTTGACTGTACACTTATGAGGGCTATATGAAAATTCAGGAAGTATGTAACAAAACGGGTCTTACCAAACGGAATATTCATTTCTACATTAAGGAAAAACTGCTTACACCGAAGATGAACGAGGAAAATGGTTATTATAATTTTGATGATGAGGATTGCAGGCGTCTGTTGATTGTGCGTGAACTTCGTAAGGCAGGCCTGCCGATTCCAACAATCCGTTCGGTCCTTAATGCACCGGCGGTAACCGGATACTATCTCCGGCTTCACGTCAATCAGCTGAAGAAGGAAATCTGGCACCAGCAACAGATTGTAGATAGTATGGAATATATTCTTGAAAGCCTTCCTGTGAATCCGAATCTTGAAAATGTCTTAGAACTCAGCGAGGCGGCCAGGCTTCCAGAACCTCTGGCAAGTGAAAAAGCAGGAGTATATGAGACGGGCGATCATAATCTGATTAACCAGTTTGTGTGGATGGGATTTCTCCCGGAAGAAGAGTTTACAGAATATCAGCAGTATCTCTGGAATAAACTGAACCGGATTACAAGCGATCCGGACAATCTTAACTATCGTAAGATCAAGCTTTTTCTGGCAACGTTATCCCGGGAACAGATTGATACGCTGCTTACTTATCGACATCAGCATGAGAGACAGATAGCAGCCTTTGATGAAGAAGGGCGAATCGGGTATATTGAGACAATGAAGAAGACATTAGAGGACAGCCTTGGAAATGACGGCTGGATTGAAGCATGGAAGAAGAATTATGAGGATTATTATTATCCGGTCTCGGATATCTATGATTCGTATATTCAGGAACTAATCGCGGAGATCAGTCCATGGTTTTCGTCTTATCTGTATAATATACATACGATATGCGGCCGGTTTTACAACTGGCTTCACACAGAAGAAGGGAAGCCGCTTCTTACGAAGCTTACCTGTAAGCTGGAAGGGTATCTTAATCTGGAGCACTGCCATCACTGTGAATTGGAAGCATTGTGCTCGGTGCGGTTTATAGAGCAATAAGCAGGGAAAAAGTCGTTACCCGTATGGCTGCAATCCAATAGCTCGTATGCATTGCGATAAATCGCATGCATACGAGTTATCGGATTGCAGCCATACAGGTGGAAAATTTAAGGATTATTTAATAATTTGTGTGCCATAATGAAATCACTTAATTCCAAGAGGAGTGGCACGATGTTTCTACGAATACTAAAAAAAGACATGAAACGCAAGAAAACCATGAATATCATCCTGTTGATTTTTGTGATCCTGGCAGTGGCATTCATGGCGGGCAGCGCAAATAATCTGATCACAGTAAGCACAGCGCTGGAGCATTATTTTGAAAAAGCGGGAGTACCGGATTACTGGTTTGCTGTAACAAATGCATCAGATATTGCAACGTTTGAGGAATTTGCCGAAGAAAACGGGTATGGCTACCATATTTTACGGCTGATTCAGATTGAGCCGAAAAACGTGTTTGTTGAGGGAAAGAAGATTGATTATTCCAGTACGCTGGCGCTTTCTGAGCTTGGCGGAATAAAGATCTTCGATAAGAACAATGAGGAGATCACACATATTGACGATGGTGAGATATACGTTCCGAACTTTATATTTACATCGCCGGAAAATGATTATCACGAGGGTGGTATCATACGGATCTGCCAGGATGGAATTGAAAAAGAATTTACCATCAAGGGTTACTCGAAAGATGCACTTTTCGGATCGGAAATGGTAGGAATGACAAGATTTCTCATCAGTGAGAATGATGCGGCAATGTTTGACGGCGAGGAGGCATCGATTTGCAGTGCAGTGGGGGTTTATACAGACGACGCCGGCTATCGCGATCATTTTAACGAGTTGGGACTGAATAGTGTAATGTCGATAGAGCGTTCGATGTTTAAGATGATCTACATTATGGATGTGTTGATCGCGGCTGTCCTGCTGGTGGTGAGCGTGTGTCTGATACTGATTTCCATGGTTGTTCTGCGGTTTATCATTAATTTTACGATTGCTGAGGAATTCCGTGAGATTGGTGTGATGAAAGCGATTGGCATAAAAAATGTTCATATCCGTGGACTATATATTGTAAAATATCTGGCCATTTCCGTTATCGGTACGTCTGTTGGTCTGGCGATCAGCTTTCTGCTCAGTAAGACGATGATCGGTCCAGTCTCGCAGAAAATCGTAGTTTCAAGCAGAGATAATTATTGGATCAATATTGCGGCGGCGCTCTTAGCGGGTATGAGCGTGGTATGGTTCAGCTATCTCTGCACCCGGAGAATCCGCCGTTTTTCGCCAATCGATGCGATACGAAACGGTGAGACGGGCGAGCGTTATTCACGAAAGGGCGTGATACATCTAAGCCGGTCAAGATTTTCGGCAACCTTATTTTTATCAATAAATGATATTTTAAGCGGAATGAAAAATTACGTTTCTATGATTATTATTTTTATTCTGGGGACTTTGTTGGTTATCATTCCGGTGAATACAATAAACACGCTGTGTTCGGATGATCTGATCACAATGTTTAATATGGTGAGAAGCGATCATATTATCTCTCAGGAACTGCTTTTTAATCCAAACGAGGATAATGTAGAGAAGGTGGAGCGGCACTTTTCCGAGGTGCGGGAAATGTTTGCCGAAAATGGAATCGACGTGGATGTGTTTCAGGAGATTATGTTCCGAAGCAATGTCCGAAAAGGCGGTAAGATCACAAATTCCCTGTCTTTTCAGGGAATGGGCGAGGTAACGACAGATATGTATGTTTATCTGGAAGGAAC
>CANSLW010000139.1 GCA_947647815.1 uncultured Dorea sp.
GCCTGATTACCATCCATGGTCTTCATTTTTCTTGCCATTTTTGTTGTTCCTCCTTATAATTATGCAAATTAGTATTATTTGACGTATGGTTTTATTATAGTTCACGTGCTTTTAAAAGTCTAGTCATTCTTAACTTAATTTTTGTTCCTTTTTCGGTACAAGAATACGAAATTATCCTAAAAATACGACATCTTCTTCCGGTTTTTCGGTCGGCTTCATATCAATCAAATATAAAACTGGCTGCTCATTTCCAAATGAAACTGCCTGCTCGAATTCGAATCTTGCCCGGATTTGGAACCATGCGCCTTTCTTAAATTCAACAGGGCGCTCTGCTTTGCAGGGATAGCCATAAAAACGGATATCATCTGCACAGCAGGTCATAATCTTGCGTACCGGAACAAACATATCTTCCTTCATCCCCTTAGGCCGGAATGCCTGTGCCACAAATTCTATCTCTTTATGAAGATACAGGTCCGGATGATCGTAAGCATCCACGTACCAGATTCCAAAGTCAATAGAGTCTATGGTAATCTTCTCTCCCTTCACATCATAAGGAAGATCCTCCTCTGACGGCTGTATAATCTTTCCATCCAATCCCTCGAATATCAGCTGCGCCATAGGGTTCTGCACTTTTAACGCCCGTCTGAATCCCGAGCGGTCCGTACCTTCCGGACAGCGGTTTACAACAATCAGCTCTGATTCCGCCAACTGTTCCATCAGCATATTCCTCATATTCTTGAGGTACATATCAAGAGTCGTTCCATTAACTGTAGAATAAACTCCTTGAAGTTCCCAGCTCCGCGGATATTTGAGACACAACAACTCTTCAAGTTTCCACATTCCATTATATTCAATCACAACCTGTGCAGGATGATAATTCTTCTCACAATTCTTGAAAAACGTCGGATTTAACTGTTCAAATTCATCAATCTTCAACAGTATCATCTCTTTTGATTCCAGATACTCTTCCGAGTATTCTTCTTCTCCTTCTTCACACAGAATCAACAGAGTTATGCCTGGCGCAATCCAATCCTGTTCCATCAGCGTATCTTTTACAAGAGTCGTCTTCCCACTGTCCAGGAAACCTGTGCATACAAATACAGGTGTTTTCATGCAATCACCTTCATTTCTTAAAAAAATATTACTTTTAAAATATTACCATTAGATATGGAACAATTTCAACAATTCATCTTCTTTCAGGTCTGTTCCAATCACACATACACGTCCGGTATAATCAGCCTTACCTTCACGGGTCTCGTATTCTTCCGGAACAAGGTCAAACTGTTTCCATGTACCGTCTGCCATGGCTATAATTCCTTTCGACCGCAGGATTGTCCCATATCCTTCTGTCTCGGATAATGCCTTTAACAGGAAATCCAGTTCCTCTTCAGTATACTTATGTGCAGTCTCCTTACCCCAGCTTGTAAAAATCTCATCCGCATGGTGGTGGTGATGACCGTGATGATCGTGAGCACAGCAGCCGTCTCCATGTTCATGATGATGGCCATGTCCGCATTCTTCATGGTCGTGATGATGATTGTGTCCACATTCTTCATGATCATGATGATGATGATTGTGTCCGCATTCTTCATGCTCATGATGCATTTCCAACAACCCCTCTATCCCGGCTCCATGTTCCAGCGCACGGCAGACAGCATCCTTACCCAGCTGCTCCCATGGTGTCGAGATAATCGCTGCATCTGCATTCTCCTCACGGAGCATATGAACGCATTCCTCAATCTTCTCATCCGTCATCATCTGTGTCCTGCTGAGGACAATTGTAGACGCATGCTTTACCTGGTCTTCAAAGAACTCTCCAAAATTCTTAAGATACAGCTTTGCCTTCTTTCCATCAACTACTGTGATTCTTCCGTTAATCTCAATCTCGGCATCCTTCTTCACATCCTCAATAGCCCTTACAATATCGGATAATTTACCTACTCCGGACGGCTCGATAATCACGCGGTCTGGTTCATATTCTTCCAACGCCTTCTGAAGCGCCTTACTGAAATCACCCACCAGCGTACAGCAGATGCATCCGGAATTCATCTCTGTAATCTCAATCCCCGCATCCTTAAGGAATCCGCTGTCAATTCCAATCTCGCCAAACTCATTCTCAATCAGTACCAGTTTCTCTCCTGCAAAAACCTGGTCTATCAACTGCTTAATAAACGTTGTCTTGCCTGCGCCTAAAAATCCCGAAATAATATCTACCTTTGTCATCTGATATTCCTCTTTTCTATTATCATTTTGTTAACCAGTGAGAACTGTTATATTTGATTGCAAGTATAACATAATATACACAAAAAAACCAACACCACATCCCGTGTTGGTTTTTCTGCTGTATGAAAAACAAATTCTTATAACTGAGGTCCTGCTGGAACAAGAGCCTTACCAGCTTCATTTCCTTCATATTTCGCAAAGTTCTTTACGAATCTCTGTGCAAGATCCTTAGCCTTCTCTTCCCACTCAGCTGCATCTGCATAAGTGTTGCGTGGATCCAGAATATTGGTATCTACGCCTGGAAGCTCTGTCGGAACCTCAAAGTTGAAGTATGGAATCTTCTTCGTTGATGCCTTCAGGATGTCTCCGCTTAAGATTGCATCGATGATACCACGTGTGTCACGGATGGAGATACGTTTGCCAGTACCATTCCAGCCTGTGTTAACCAGATATGCCTTTGCTCCACTCTTTTCCATTCTCTTAACGAGCTCTTCTGCATACTTAGTCGGGTGCAATTCAAGGAATGCCTGTCCGAAACATGCGGAGAAGGTTGGCGTAGGCTCAGTGATACCACGCTCTGTTCCTGCAAGTTTAGCTGTAAATCCTGACAGGAAATAGTATTGTGTCTGCTCTGGAGTAAGAATAGATACTGGTGGAAGCACTCCAAACGCATCAGCAGACAGGAAAATAACTTCCTTAGCAGCCGGCGCAGCAGAAACTGGACGTACAATCTTCTCGATATGATTAATCGGGTAAGATACACGTGTATTCTCTGTTACACTCTTATCATTAAAGTCGATCTTGCCTTCTGCATCCAGTGTAACGTTCTCAAGAAGAGCGTCGCGCTTAATTGCATTGTAGATATCCGGCTCAGACTCTTTATCAAGGTTGATAACCTTCGCATAGCATCCGCCTTCGAAGTTGAAGATACCCTGGTCATCCCATCCGTGCTCATCATCACCGATCAGGAGTCTCTTAGGATCTGTAGAAAGCGTAGTCTTACCTGTTCCTGAAAGACCAAAGAAGATGGCTGTATTCTCGCCATTCATATCTGTATTAGCAGAGCAGTGCATGGAAGCGATACCCTTAAGCGGCAGATAGTAGTTCATCATAGAGAACATACCCTTCTTCATCTCTCCACCGTACCATGTATTGATGATAACCTGCTCACGGCTGGAAATATTGAATACAACTGCTGTCTCTGAATTCAGGCCTAATTCCTTATAGTTCTCAACTTTAGCCTTGGATGCATTGTAAACAACGAAATCAGGCTCGAATTTCTCAAGCTCTTCTTCATTCGGCATAATGAACATATTTCTGATGAAATGTGCCTGCCATGCTACTTCCATAATAAAACGGATGGACATACGTGTGTCTTCATTCGCTCCACAGAAAGCGTCTACAACAAACAGCTTCTTATTGGAAAGTTCATTAAGGGCAATATCCTTTACTGCCTTCCAGGTCTCTTCTGAAGCCGGATGGTTATCGTTCTTGTATTCATCGGAGGTCCACCACACGGTGTCCTTGGAATTCTCGTCCATAACGATGAATTTGTCTTTTGGCGAACGTCCGGTGTAGATACCAGTCATGACATTTACTGCGCCAAGTTCGCTGACCTGACCTTTTTCAAAACCTTCCAGTTCTGGCTTTGTCTCCTCTTCAAACAACATCTCATAAGACGGGTTGTGTACGATTTCAGTGGTGCCGTTGATGCCATACTTGCTTAAATTAATCTCTGCCATCTTTCATAATCTCCTTTTTTCATAGTATACAATAATAGTATACATAATAAAAAAATAAAATCAATAAAAATCATCTAAATTTTAGGAAAAAGACAAATTTTTAACAATCTTTACTATAATAACCCGCCTACTGATAAGAATAATGGCGCAAATACCAATGACACAATGGTCATCAGCTTAATCAGGATATTGATTGACGGTCCTGATGTATCCTTGAACGGGTCTCCAACCGTATCACCGACAACGGCTGCCTTATGAGCCTCACTGCCTTTCCCGCCATGTGTACCGTCTTCAATATATTTCTTCGCATTATCCCATGCTCCGCCTGAGTTAGACATGAAGATCGCCAGCATTACTCCTGTAACCAATGCGCCAGCCAGCAGACCGCCCAATGAAGCAGGTCCTAACAACAGGCCTACCGCCAGTGGAGACAATACTGCCATGATTCCCGGTACCAGCATCTCTTTCAATGCTGCCGTTGTTGAGATTGCTACACAGGACTTATAATCTGGTTTCTCGGTTCCCTTCATGATACCCGGTTTCTCACGGAACTGCCGTCTTACTTCCTCAATCATCTTATATGCCGCCTTCGATACGGACTGCATTGTCATGGCTGAGAACAGGAACGGCAGCATACCTCCGATGAATAATCCAATGATTACACGGCTGTTAAGTAAATCTATATTCTTAAGCTGAACTGCCTCCGCATAAGAAACAAATAGAGCAAGCGCTGTCAGAGCCGCTGAGCCGATGGCAAATCCTTTCCCCATCGCTGCAGTCGTGTTGCCAACTGCATCCAGTTTATCCGTAATCTTACGGACACTGGCATCCAGGCCAGACATCTCTGCAATTCCACCCGCGTTATCCGCAATCGGGCCATAAGCATCTACCGCTACTGTAATAGCAGTTGTAGATAACATACCCACTGCCGCCAATGCGATTCCGTAAAGCCCGCAGAACTGATATGCCACAAAGATGCCTACACAAATCAGGAGTATCGGAATACCTGTTGACTTCATGCCTACTGCAAGGCCGCTGATGATCGTTGTTGCCGGTCCTGTCTCTGACTGTTCCGCAATCTCTTTGACTGAGCCATAATCACCAGATGTATATACCTCCGTGATAATTCCTATCAACAGTCCGACAATCAGGCCTGCCACAATTGCAATAGCCGCATTCATATTTCCAAAGAGATACTGGCTGAATACAAACGCCACGATCAGCACCAATGCACTTGCCACATAGGAACCCATCTTAAGCGCCTTATGTGGATTCGAGTTCTCGTTTCCCCTCACAAAGAATGTTCCGAGAATCGAAGCAATCAATCCAAGTCCCGCAATCAGAAGCGGATAGACAGCTCCTTCTATCTGATAATATACGATTCCAAGTGTCAAAGCAGAAATCAGAGCGCCTACATAAGACTCGAACAAATCGGCACCCATTCCAGCAACGTCTCCTACGTTGTCTCCTACGTTATCGGCAATTACAGCCGGATTACGCGGGTCATCCTCCGGAATTCCCGCTTCTACCTTTCCAACCAGGTCAGCTCCGACGTCCGCTGCTTTTGTGTAGATACCTCCACCCACACGGGCAAAAAGTGCAATAGAAGATGCTCCAAGACTAAAACCAGAGAGCACATCCACATTACCAGTAACCAGATAAATCGTGCTCACACCCAGAACACCAAGTCCGGCTACACACATCCCCATAACTGCTCCGCCTGAAAATGCGATAGATAATGCTTTGTTCATACCATTTTCTTTTGCCGCATTCGCAGTTCTTACATTCGCCTTTGTTGCCACACTCATTCCAAAATATCCTGCAAGTGTAGAAAAAGCAGCCCCAACTACAAAACATACTGCCGTCACCCAGTTACCGATTCCAAAACCAATTAAGAAAAAAAGTACAAGCACGAAGAACACCAGTATCTTGTACTCTGCAGTCAGGAAAGCCTGGGCGCCTTCACTGATTGATGATGCAATCTCACGCATCCTTTCGGTTCCTGCGCTCTGCTTGTTCACTCTTGCGGTCAGAACACCGGCAAAAATGAGGGCAACAATCCCCAAAACAGGAACCACGTTCAAAAACATTTCCATAACTTAGACCTCCTATAAATAAATGTTATTTTCTTCATATTATCACAAAAAAATATATTGTATATAGTTTTTTCTGATTTTTTACCATTTTTTAACGCACTTATGAATTTATTTGAGTTCCGTTTTTGTTGAAAATATTTCAATTGTATATACAATTATTTTGTCTTAACTCACCCGTAAATTAGTATGTATGCATTCTTTGTGAATATATTTTATTGTAATAATAATTTATTATCCATAGCATATCATAATAATAAAGAGAAGTCAAACTTATCTTGACTTCTCTTCTGCAAGCAGAGACGCTCCTAAAGCTCCTGCATATCTTCCCCGTTCGGTAGGTTCAACCTCCCGCCCAATTTTCTCTGATAATATCTTTGTGAAATATTTGCTGTGGCTTAGTCCCCCTGTAAGAATAACCCTTCCCGAAAGATTCTTTCTCTGGCTTAACTGTGCAACCTTCGCCGCAACAGAATCTACGACTCCTGCCGCAATATCCTCCCGTTTTCTTCCTTCTCCGATATAATTGATTACTTCGGATTCTGCAAACACAGTACACAACGAGCTGATAGGAAGAACTGTACCGGTATCTGCCATGTCAAATAACTCCTGCAGCGTAACTCCTAACCGATTTGCCATGATTTCAAGAAATTTTCCAGTTCCGGCGGAACATTTATCATTCATCAGAAAATCCTGTACCATGCCATTCTCCACCAGAATCACCTTGGTATCCTGACCACCCACATCTATAACAGAGCAGTTATCGCCCGCGATTTCTCTTGCCCCTCTGGCATGACAGGTAATCTCCGTGATTACATAATCTGCAAAATCTACTGCCACCCGTCCATATCCTGTCGCAACTACCTTCGTGTCTTCTGACAGAACATCAATATCATTTTCTAAGAGCTTTTCTTTAATTGTCTGAGTAGTCTCCTTACTGCTCCAGCCAGTCGGAAGAACGAACTCTATCTCCCTCTTCCCCCGCGCCGCTACCTTGGACGCTGTCGATCCAATATCAATTCCTACATAATTCATCTTTTTACCTCTGTCGTTTCAGTCTCTGCCTTTGGCTGCATTATTCATTAAACTCCACCGCACAAGCAGACATATATAACAATTCAGCCACATAAACTCAAAACTGCCGCGTTTCTCCTAAATAGCCGAACTGTCACGAAAATATTCTAACAATATCTGTCCCTCATCGGGTTCACATCCCTTTCAATCTCCGCAATCTTGAGAATCTCTATTCCATGTTCTTTTACACATGCCTTTATCTTCTCAACGTCTTCTCTCCTTACAAGAAGAGAAACCCCGCAGCATTTACTCGCGGCTCTGGGAGTCGGGGCAATCGTCGCCCTGACTCCCAGATTCTTAAGTTCCCTGTGTAACCGCATTGCATTATCATGATTGGGAAATAAAACATAATGCTGTATCTCTGGCATATGCCTTCTTCCTTTTCTTTTAATTATTTAACATCTCAATAAATGCACTGACTCTTGTACGCAGCTGCTGTGCGTCGCTGTCCGTATAATCTGTCTCGATTCCAAGTACCGGGATTCCGGCCTCTTTCAGTGCACGCTCTACCAGATACCCTTCCGTATCGTACAGATTACAGAACTTCAGATTGACATCAATGATACCGTCAACCTTGTATTCCTTCGCAAGACGTAAGATATCGTCAATTCTTCCTGCGTTCGGCGTGAAGCATGCACAGTTAATGTTCATGTATCTCTCTGCAAGGGCGTCAATCTGGTCTGCCACAGTAGCCTTCGTCTCATCTACAAGATGCTCAAAATAGCGTGTACCCGTACACATCTCTTCACAGACAACTGCGCCGCCGCTGGTCTCAACAATATTATGAAGTTTCCAGTTCGGAATTGCAAGCGGTGTTCCCGTCAACAGGATACGCTTGGTTCCGGCAGGCACTACACTGACACCGTCCTTCACGCGCTGATCCAGTTCATCGCACAATGCATTGGTCATCTGGGTAAATCTTCCCGGATCGTCATAGAACGCAATCTGGGAAATCAACAGTGCATCACAGCCGCTGATCGGCAGGTTCTCATTCTTGCGCAGTTCGTACAACCGCTCCAGCGCCTTTCTCTTGCCATTGATCAGCTTAATGCTCTCTTTAAGCTTCTCTGCCGTAATCTCATTGCCTGTAAATTCTTCCACAACTTTCTTAAACGTTTCTATCTCTTCTGCCCATGCCTTAATGTCTTTCGCACGTTTCATCTGCGGAAGGTCCATAATATGAATCGGCACATCTTCACCCAGGATCTCCCATGCCTTCTTCTTACCGTCACAGGTTGTCTCTCCCACATACATATCCGCAATTCTGAAAAACGGACAGGTACGGTCTAACCTTGCACCTACGGAAGCTTTAATTAATGGACAAGTATTCGTTGGAAGTACCTTCTCCCCGCCGGGAACCCAGAACTGGGAACCTCCGCAAAGCCCTGTTGCGATTGCATCCGCCGCGAACACAATCTCATCTGGTACATAGACACAGAATGTTCCAAATACTTTGCCGCCCTTCTTCTGATGCTCAATAAGCTCTGCCGGACGGATTCCATGGATATCCGCTACTACCATGTTGTAGTAATCCATTCCCTCCGGGCGGTTCTCCTGTGACAGATAGACGTCCCCGAATGCCTGCGGAAGCACTGCGCACAGCTGGTCATGTGTCTCCAGATCCATCCCCAATTCTTCCCACATCTTGCGATAATCAGCCATAATTATATCCT
>CANSLW010000140.1 GCA_947647815.1 uncultured Dorea sp.
GCCGGAACGAGGAAAACAGGTCTTCCAGGCTCTCTTTCCTGCCTGCCGGGTCAAGGGCCGACGTCGGTTCATCACAAATCAGAAGCTTTGGCCGTCCAAATAGCGCCTGCGCGATGCCAAGGCGCTGCTTCATTCCCCGTGAGAATCCTTTGATCCGACGATTCTCTGATCCGAGCCCCACCAGACATAGCAACTCTTCACTGCGGCTCTTAATCTCTCTTATCTGCATTCCCGCAATCTCACCGCAGAAATGCAGGTACTCCGCCGGCGTCATATAAGAATAGAATTCCGGTACATCGGGCAGATAACCCACAAACCGGTTTGTCGGTGTATTTCCATAATGGACTGGCTGTCCGTTCACCCGGATCTCACCGTTGCCTGCAGGCAGCAGCCCAAGAATCAGCTTCATGGCAGTCGTCTTTCCTGCACCGTTTTGTCCTACGAACCCGAATACCGTATGTTCCGGAACCGTAAACGTAACATCCCGAAGAACCTGCTTTTCGCCAAAATTCTTTGCCACATGCGAAAGCTCAAGCATCCCCATGTCAGCTCTCCTCCCTTCCCAGCAGGAAATACAGAATCGGGCCGATAAACTGCATCCCCGCCACTGCAATCACAATCCACAGGATACGGTTCCCCCGCTTGTAGGTTTTATGCGTCAGAATATGATAAAGCGTATAGGCAAGCAATATCATCTCCACAATAGCCAACGGAATCAAAAATGGTAATACTTCTTTTATATCAGGCATGATCTTCTCTCCTTTCAAAACGATGCAGAAATCTTTGAAATACTTTCTCTTCTTTCATTCCCTCAAAAACCGGATTCTGTAATGCTTCCCGGACATTCTGCCCGACAAACTCTTTATTCCTCGGCACCATGTCTCCCAATGGCAGGCGTTCAATCCACTCGTCCAACAAATCAAAATACTCATCTCCATGGAGCACAAGCGGCTCTATATTCAAAAGCCTGTCAATACATTGTCCAAAACTTTCCAATGCCTCTGCCGCCTTATCATTCTTCCCATTCACCGCATAGACTGCTGCACACTGATAATAGAATTGCGCCGCCACATTGGGATGAAGCCGTTCTAATTGGTACTGATCCATCACGCCTTTGGCCCGGCATATGGTTTCCTCGCACCTCGCCAGGTCATCTTCGTACAAACTCAGGGATAACATCGCATCACCAACCAGATTCAGCAGATCCAGGTACTGCCTGATCTGGATATAGCTCCTCGCCTTGCCGCATCTTCCGGTCATCTGGTACGCCTGTACCATCAATGCTCCTTCCTGCTTTGCAAGAAGAGTCGGGTCGGCGGATGATTCCAAGATCTCAACAACTTCTTCTGCCCTGCCAAGAAGGAGAAGAAACCATGCTTTTATAATCAGTGCGTCTTTGCACACTCC
Organism: uncultured Dorea sp.; assembly: GCA_947647815.1. Classification (GTDB taxonomy): domain Bacteria; phylum Bacillota; class Clostridia; order Lachnospirales; family Lachnospiraceae; genus Sporofaciens. Next base: position 1,408 of record CANSLW010000140.1, read on the forward strand.
TACGTCTGTACAATGCTTCAGAATATGGTCACACCATGCGGCAGCTTCCTTTATCAGCTTGGTCTGTTCTTCCTGTGTTCCGGCAAGCATATAGTGGTTCAGATACAGAACACTAAGTTCAAGCAGAAACGGATAGCAGGAATAATACCGGTGCGCAAGAGAACGGATTTTCTCCAGTACTTCATGGAACGGTAATCTCACAAAATCTTCCGACAACCCCGCATAATAATGACGAATCTGATCCTTAGAAAGCTGGGGTTCATACCCTAACAGTTCATCTACCGTCACATCAAAAAAAGCCGCCAGCTGCAACAATATCATAAGATCCGGAATACTCTGGTTATTCTCCCACTTAGACACAGAGGCTTTTGTCACACCCACAAAAGCTGCTAATTCTTCTTGTGTAATCTTGCGCTCATGACGCAGCCGGATTATATTTTCCGCCAGATTCAATCCATACATGTCATCTCCTCCTTTTTTTCTATTATAAAGGCTGAACGTTGCCGGGACAATCGAACTGTCCGATACTTCCGGAAATAAAATCAACTGCCAGGAAACATCCTCCTGACAGTCTCTTCTTCTTTCTCCCCATATAAAACCTGGTACATCATTGCATTAGATCTTCTTTTTAAACATAATATAATAACAATTATATCACTGGCGCTATTGCACCGAAACTCCAGAGAACTTCCGAATAGTACCAGTCTGCGGATGTTCTGGTCTCTTCCAAGTTCCTGAAGCAGTTTCTCCCCCCTTCGCTGCATAACAGGTATCCTTAGAAGTTTACTTCTCAGCCTTCAGATTACAAAACCGGACCTGAATCCTTGACCCCTTCGCCGAACTGTTGAGCACACATACATCGCCTCCGTGAGCCCGGGCGATTTCTTTTACAAGAGCCAGTCCAAGGCCGGCGCCTCCCACGGCACGGCTCCTTGATTTATCCACGCGGAAAAAAGGATCAAATATCTTTTCAAAATTCTCTCTGGCAATACCAGGCCCCGTATCTTCTACCACTGCAAAAGCATACTCTTTTTCTCTTCCGACAGATACCTGTACACTTCCCCCCTCCCTGTTATACTTAATCCCATTCTCAATCAGGTTATACAGCGCTCTGTAGACCAGGACGCTGTTTCCATAAAATGATGCATCCTCATCATTCTGCATAAGAAGGATGTTCTTTTCTTCGGCAAGGTCTGTCAGGTCACAGATGGCCTCTTCCGTTATCTCAGATAACTTAATCTGTTCCGACTGCTCTGCCGACTGAAGCTGCGTCATTTCCAGAAGGATATCCACCACATGGGATAGTCTTGCCGTCTGGTTCTGTATCATATTCATGATTTCTTCATAATCTTCTTGGGAGTGTTCTCTTTTTTTATAAAACACATCCAGTCTGCTCCTGATAACGGCAAGAGGCGTCCGCAGCTCATGCGCCGCGTTTCCTGCAAACTGTCTCTGCACAGTAAACGCCTCCCCAAGCCTTTTCAGCATACTGTTAAATGCTTTTGACAGGCTTATCATTTCGATTGATCCGTCTGCATCTATCTGTGTCTCCGACAGATTTTTAGCCTGAATCTCCGCCACCTGCCGGTTTAATCTCTTTAACGGCCGCAACGCATAACCAACAACCAGATACATGACAATACTGCTGACCAGAGTAACCAACAGCGTAACAATGACACTGCTGATCCAAAAGGAAGACTTTGACTCCGCCACATTACGGACAAATTCTTCCGTAACCGTTATTTCAAACTCATCATCCATGATTCCGGCAGCCGAGCTTCCAATCTGATCGATCCTTAAAATAGCGGTAAATCCCATAAAATAACACAAAACCATGCATGCGGCAGCCACAACCATGGCGTTCATAATTGTAATCTGCCACTGTAACGATATCTTCCTCAAGATGTTTTTCCTCCTATCACATACCCCTGTCCCACGCGGTTTACAATCGGATCATATCCTAAAGCGCCGCGAAGTTTTTTTCTCAGCGCCGACATATGGACACGGACTGAATTACTAAACGGATCCGCATTACTGTCCCATACATGTTCCATCAATTCTTCCTGGCTGACGGGCACCCCCTGATGCATCATCAGATATTCCAGGATGCCGAGCTCTTTTCTTGTAAGCGTCAGCTCCTTGTCTTTTGCCTTCGCGCTCCTGGTTTTTGAATCCAAAGTAATACCGTCGCATTCCAGGACAACCTTTTGCCGGATGAATTTTCTCCTTGTCAGGCAGCGCACCCTTGATTCCAGTTCTTCAAATTCAAACGGCTTGCACAGATAATCATTCGCCCCGGCGTCAAGTCCCTCTACCTTATCTCTCAACTGGCCTCTAGCAGAAAGAATAAGGACATTTGCCTCTATATCTTCGTCAGAAATCTTATGAAGCAGTTCCATCCCGTCCATTCCCGGAAGATTCAGATCCAGGATAATCAGATCAAACCGCTCAGCCCATATGATTTCCCATGCTTCACTGCCGTCAAAACACGTATCCACCTCAAACCCATCCATTCTAAGCCCCTCTGCAATGGACAGGCATAATTCCATCTCATCTTCTACAACAAGTATCCGCATCTTAACAACCACTTCCTTTCGTTTCAAAATATATCTTGTCGTGACAATATAGCCATTATAGCATAGGTACGGTAAAAAAATTGTTAAGTCTCTTTATTTTCATAAAGTCAGCAAATGCCTGCAAGCAGTCACTTGGCTCGTTGCTCGCGGGAATTAAAAATTTTGCTGATATACGGCTATCTTAACATAAACTTTATACCGCCCCTGATATGATAAGCCCGTAAGATGCAGCAAAAGAAAAGAGAAAGGAAGGGAAGCGATAGAACATGAACAAAAATATAACACTTATTTTACAGCTCTCACTTATCATAATATCCGCCGCATTTGTCGTCTGCGGCGCATACCGCGGCGAGATATCGATTGTATTTAGCAAGGCAGTCAAGCTCTGCCTGGAATGTGTGGGGATTGGATAGCCTATGAAACGAAATGAATTTATACACAATTTAATTAAGAGACGAGGAGTGATTCAATGCCTGTCCGCCCTCCTTGCCAATATTCATTTACCTAATTTTATAACAGGAAGGATATACACAGGCACAGGAAAACATCTATGCGTCCCCGGGCTTAACTGCTATTCCTGTCCCGGCGCTGCAGGCGCATGTCCGATCGGCGCCTATCAGGCCGTCAGCGGATCATCCAAGTTTCATTTTTCCTATTATATCACAGGAATACTGATCTTCCTCGGAGTTCTGCTTGGCAGGTTCATATGCGGATTTCTTTGTCCTTTCGGCTGGTTTCAGGATCTGCTCCATAAGATACCGTCGAAGAAATTCGATACAAAGAAATTAAAGATGCTTACATATGTAAAGTATATCGTACTTATTATCCTGGCAGGCATTCTTCCGGCTGTCATCACAAACAGTTCCGGAATGGGAGACCCTTTCTTCTGCAAATATCTCTGTCCGCAGGGAATCTTAGAAGGCGGTATTCCTCTTGCGCTTACCAACAGCGGCATACGTGACAGCCTGGGAGTTTTCTTCACCTGGAAAGCATGTATCCTGACTGCTGTAATCATCTTAAGCATTATATGCTGCCGTCCATTCTGCAAATGGCTCTGCCCCCTTGGCGCATTCTACTCCTTATTCAACAGGGTATCCGTCTACCGCCACACTCTCGATCAGAGTAAGTGCATATCCTGCGGGAAATGTAGCAAGGCCTGTAAGATGGATGTAGATGTCATCCACTCGCCAAATCACAGTGAATGCATCCGATGCGGCGATTGTATAAAAGTATGTCCGACTAAGGCTATCACACCTGAATTCGGACTGGACATAAAATCATTAAGCAAACACACACAATATGGAGGAACAAAATCATGAAAACAATGAGAACACTGAAAACACCGAAAAAAGCAAAGATAGCAAAACTAATCAGGCGCTCTGTCATCTGCGCAATTTGTATGCTTGCATTAACCGCCTCACTTGCCGCCTGCGGCTCAAAGGAAACCGCACCCAAAACCTTTCCGTCTTTTAAAGCAGCTGACTTTGAGGGAAATGAAATGGATGAATCTGTTTTTTCCGGTAACAAGCTTACGATTTTAAACTTCTGGTTTAATGGCTGTACTGCATGCGTCAATGAGATGGGGTATCTAAGCGACTATAATAAAGAACTGAAAGAAAAGAATGTTGAAATTATCGGCGTAAATATTGAGGCCGCAGACAGCGAAGAGCTCCGCAAAGAAGCCGCAGATATTTTAAACACCCAGTCCGCTTCTTTTAGGAATATGTATATTACCGAAGGCGATGAAGCCTTATCCTATGTAGAGAATCTGATAGCGTTTCCTTCAAGCATTGTCGTAGATTCTGATGGAAATATTGTTGGCAGTCCCATCGAAGGCAATCTTGACAGCGATTCAAACCGGAAAAAGTTATCGAAGATCATCGACGATGCTCTGGCTTCGGCTAAATAGCTTCTCTTTCATAATTTCAAATAATTTGCAGAGACAGCCGGCAAAACTGTCTCTGCTCACTCCTTTTAAATACTCTCATCCTATCAACACTTTTTTCCCTTTGAAGACAAATCCATAGTGTCGGATATTTTCCTTTGGTATGCCTCTTGCTGTCAATTCCGTATCGTATTTCTTATTTTCAATCTGCTCTAATGCGTTTCTCAAAGTCTCATTCAAATCTTTTTCTTTTGCAGGATTATAAACTTTGAATTCTATTACAACAGCTTTTCTCTGTGATTCCATAATCACATCATACCTGCCGAACCCGCTTTCTCTGTTGGAAGTAATACGGTACTGGTCTGCAAGATCAACCATCATCCCTAAGACAAAGCCATGATAAAAGCGTTCCGGTTCCGTTTCATCAGAAGGTTTCTTTCCGCTGTCAAAGCTGCTGAATGTCTGTAGTGCAATCTGATTCATATACTGATTCATATAATCTATGTCGTCAGCCAGTAATGCTTTGATAAAATCATTATAACGAGAAGAGGTATTCCTAAACCATTTCCGAATCATCTTGCGGAATTCTTTTTTCACCTCCAGATTAGTAAGAGATAAATGATATAAGATATCATCCGTATCTTCATCCTGTAACATATCATCTACCTTCAGATATCCAGATGCCAGAAACAGGCTCCAGATTGCTTCATCACTTTCATCCAGCTGATCAAATACGATTTCTTCGTCTAATGCGGTAATAATCTCCTGTCCCGACAGAAGGTCTTCCATCGCAATCTTTATACCGGCCGAACCTTCCTGTATCAATCTGCCTGCTAACTTATTGGAACTAGTATTCATCCAATAGGCGCTGAACTTCCCGCTATCCAAATATTTTGTAATAGACCATGGATTATAAATATCTCCTTTTTTTCCAAATCTGAAACCGTCATACCAGGCCTTTAACTTGTTAAGATGCTCTGACATTCCAAAAACTTCTAATGCCTCGGCCACTTCTTCTTCCACAAAACCAAATGCAGTCTCATATTTCTCAGAAGTTGTGGTTACGACCTCCAGATTACTGATATCTGAAAATATTGATTCTTTGCTTATTCTGGTAATACCTGTCAAAAGCCCTCGTTCCATATAAGGATTCGTCTTAAATGTACAGTTGAAGATGCTGCGGACAAATGATAATAATTTTTCCCAGTACCCGTATAGATAGGCCTCCTGCAAAGGGGTGTCATATTCATCCAGCAGTATAATCGCCTTTTTCCCATAATAACGTTTCATACACAATGCCAGTCTGTGCAACGCCATTGCCGCCACAGCATCTGACATGTCCGGTTTAATATAATCAAAATATTCCTTTTCCTGCTTATTCAAAGCATCCCCTTGCAGCAGAAATCTATATTTTGCATAAATATCTATTATGATTTGAACAATTCCATCTCTTGCCGTCTCATATCTATCACCCTTTACTCCTGCAAAACTTAGAAAAATCACAGGATAGCTCCCCCGAAGCTGACGGTATCTTTCCTCATTCCAGATGCTTAAGCCCTCAAACAGAACTCCACTATCACCGTACTGATTTGAGAAAAAAGTATCCATCATACTTAAATTCAGTGTCTTTCCAAAACGGCGGGGACGGGTAATCAGAGTGACTGCATCACCATTTTCCCACCATTCCTTTATAAAATTCGTCTTATCGATATAGAAACAATGATTTTCTCTTAAGTACGTAAAATCCTGTGCGCCAATCGAAATTACAGGTTTCATGCTGCACCTCTTTCATGCCTTTTCTGCTATTCTAACATGCTTATTCATTTTGTTCAATGCTGCAAACTTATCAAATCCTGCACAGCCCCCCTTCTCCCTTGATGATCGAGACGGCGCCCCACTCTCCATATCCCTCTGACAAATCTTCTTCATCTTCCTCCACACATCCCGTATTCCATACATACGCCAACGGATGTGCCGCATCCGTCTCTATATCCTTAAGCCTCTTCCTGTCCGTCTTCCATTCTTCCTCATTTTCCGAGACATAAAGCAATGTGTACATAACTCCTATATCCGTCTCATTTCTGATTACATGATAGACAAGAATATTATGATCTTTTTCTATTTTTCTAACCAGTTTTCTTTCCGGATCCGATAGTTTATAGAGTACGCCTACCATCACTCCCATATTCATCGGCCTGCTTACATATACAATCTGATCTTCTTTAAATTCCCTGATAACGGATTCTTCCGGCAGGTCAAGAAGGTCCAGAATCTCCATTCTTTTCACAGCCTCTTTTATCATTTTCTTTTTATTCATTACACTCCTCCTCTTCCTTACAATGCCGGATCCACTGGTTCACTCTCCAACGCCAAAACTGCAAATACACACTCATGCACACGATAAAGCGGTTCTTTCTCCACAAATCGCTTCAGCGCTTCTAATCCTAACGCAAACTCCTTTCGCGCCAGGCTCTGTTTACGGGACAGGGAACGTTTTTTCAGGCGTTCCATATGTTCCGGCGCCAGATATTCTGGTCCATATATAATCCTTAAGTACTCCCGGCCCCTGCACTTCACCGCAGGCTGTATCAGCCCAGATTCGGAAAATACAGTAAATGTCTCTGGTTTGACAACCATTCCTTCCCCGCCGCTTTCTGTCATCCCTCTCCACCATAAAACCGCTTTTTCCACCTTTTCTTCACGAGATAAATCTACGGTGATATACTCCGTTTCCACAAATAAGGGATCATGGCTGGTACAATATTTCTTCAGCATCTCCATATGCCAGGTATGCTTTTCTTCTGAAAATACTTTTCCTTCACAAGCCAGAAGATGGAATGGCGCCACATACGTCATCAAATACAGCATTCCCATCCCCAGCATCACA
>CANSLW010000141.1 GCA_947647815.1 uncultured Dorea sp.
TATCGGAAGCATAGACAAGTGAAGATAGCTGTTATTAATTATTCGATGTACTAGAAGAGCTTCTTCTGATAATAGCCTTCTGCTGTATAGAGGGCGGCAACCGGGTTGTGGCCCAGCACGCGGTCTTTGGTCACGGCAGTGGTCACCATGGCGTCGGAATATTTGTAGAACAGACTGTCATGTCCGACGCACAGGCCGACAACGACATTGAGGTCCGTATGCGCGTCATTGAGGAGTTTTGCCTGCATAATTGGATTGCACATGTTGCGTCCCAACTGTTCTTGTTCTTCCGGTATTCCGACTTCATGTTTTGGGATGCATCCCACTTTGCAGCAGACTCCATAAACTTCAAAGCCGTGATGACGGAAGATCTTTGCCAGCATTCTTGATTCTTTGAGTAATCCTACACAGGTTGCTATTCCGAGTTTCTTCGCTCCAATGCGTTTTGCATAGTCCATAATCTCTTGTACCCGCGTCATTTGGCAATAATTGTCGTATTCTACGCTGGCTGCTGCGATTGTACTTTTCTTATTCTCTTCCTCAGCATAACATTCTTTCACATAGTTAATATCGTCTTCCGTTATGGTCTTGGTCGTGATACAGAATTCAGGGAATTCCTTGTCCATGTGGTTACAGTTTGCGACTGCACAGTCTATGCAGGATAGTGTCTTTGTGTCTTTCATTATCTTTCCTCCTACTAAAATGTATAATTATCATACCATATATTCATCATGTGATTATAGTTATATTTTACAATTTTGAAACATTTTCATATAATTTTCGATAACCGTGTCCGATAGAATGTTTTTTAGGATTAGTGAGAGCACAAAGTGCAAAGCAATCCGTAGTATCATGCATCATAAGGCAGAAAGAGGAGCGATAAATATGTGTGGAATCTGTGGGATTATCGGAGATACGGCAGGGAAGAAACAAGTTCTGGAAAAGATGATGAAGGTTATGAAGCACCGGGGACCGGACGGGAGAGATACTTATATTAGTGACAGCGCGATGCTTGGATTTCAACGACTCAGTATCATAGATCTGGACAGGGGAATGCAGCCGATGTATAACGAAGAAGGGAACCTGGCGCTGGTTTTTAACGGAGAGATCTATAATTACCGGATCTTGAAGGAAATGTTGAAACAAAAAGGACACCTGTTTCAGAATGATTCGGATTCGGAGGTGCTTTTACACGGGTACGAGGAATATCAGAGAGGCTTTCTGGAAAAATTAAGAGGAATGTTCAGCTTTGCAATATGGGATGAGAAGAGGAAATCTTTGTTTGCGGCAAGGGATTATTTTGGAATCAAGCCGTTCTATTATACAGTTGTAGACGATACACTGGTCTTTGCATCAGAGATTAAAAGTATCCTGGAATTCCCAGGCTATCAGAAGGAAGTCAATGAGGAGGCGCTGGAACAATATCTGTCTTTTCAATATTCTGTTCTGCCGGAGACATTTTTTAAAGGGATTTACCGGTTGCTGCCAGGGCATTATCTAATCTATGAGAATAAGAAAATTAAGACAGTGCAATACTTTGAGCCATCTCTGGAACCATGGCAAAAGGGGAATCAGGAACGGTTCAAAGAGGATGTAGAGATGGTCATGCGCCAGTCGGTTCAAAGGCATCTGGTCAGTGACGTAAAGGTGGGAAGTTTTCTGTCCGGCGGTGTGGATTCCAGTCTGATTACGGCGATGTCAGGCTGCAGTCAGACATTTACCGTTGGATTTGCAGATGAGGGAAAACTCTATAATGAGATTACATATGCACAGGATTTGGCAGAGGAACTGGAAATTGAGAATCACAGTAAATTTATCGGACGAGATGAGTTTAAGGATGCAGTTCCGAAAGTTATGTATCATCTGGACGAGCCGTCCGGGGACGCGTCGGCGGTTGCGCTTTATTTTCTGGCAAAGGAAGCGTCAAAGAAAGTGAAGGTGGTGTTATCAGGAGAGGGTGCTGATGAGTTGTTTGGAGGTTATAATATCTATCTGGAACCCAAAGCGCTTAAGTATCTGGACTGGCTGCCGTCTAATACAAGACGGCGGATGGCAGATCTGGCAGGACGGCTGCCACGGCATATGAAAGGCAGGAATTATATGATCCGGGCTTCACAGACTCTTAAGGAGCGTTATATCGGCAATGCCTATATCTTTCATGCAGATGAACGAGAACAGATTTTGAAAAAAGGCAGACAGGCCATGGAACCGTCGGAAGTATTAGAACATGTGTATGACAGGATAAGGGATCTTCCGGATTCGGAACAGATGCAGTCGCTGGATCTGATGTACTGGCTGCCGGGAGATATCTTACAGAAGGCAGACAAGATGAGTATGGCTCATTCTCTGGAATTAAGGGTGCCATATCTTGACAGAGATGTGTTCCAGGTGGCGAGAAGAATCCCGCATACAGTGAAGACGAAGAATTATACTACCAAGTATGTCTTAAGAAAAGCTGCGGAAACCTATCTGCCTAAAGAAGTATCGCAGAAGAAGAAGCTGGGATTTCCGATTCCTATCAGGAACTGGATTAAGGAAGATGAATGGTACCGGCAGATCAGAGAGATATTTACAGGCGAAGCGGCGTCCATGTATTTTCATACAGAGTATCTGGCGCGGCTTCTTGAGGAGCATAAGGAAGGCAAAGAGGACAACAGTAGAAAGATATGGACGGTGTATGCATTTCTCGTGTGGCATCAGGTTTTTTTTGAATGAAATATTACGTATGATAGACTATAATGAATGTATGAAGAATGATGATTGATCCCCGCGGGCAACGAGCCAGGTGACTGTTTGCAGGTATTTGGCGACTGCCGTGAGGTTGTTGACTTAAGAGAAGATAAGAAGAAAAAGGGGTTATGCAGGGATGGAGACAGAACAGATCAGGATACTGGTGATAGAAGATGAGAAGCCGATTGCAGATATTCTGGAATATGGATTTAAAAAGGAGCAGTTCAAAGTAAGAAGTGCGTATACAGGGGCGGACGGATTGAAGGCGGCAGATGATTTTTTGCCGCATCTGGTGATCCTGGATTGGATGCTTCCGGACTTAAGCGGCGTGGATGTGTGCAAGATGTTGACGGAGCTTTATAATATTCCGATTGTTATGTTGACTGCCCGCGGCAGTATTGATGATAAAGTGTATGGGCTTGAATCCGGAGCAGACGACTATATTACGAAGCCGTTTGACCTGCGGGAAGTAATCGTGCGTGTGAAGACGATTTTAAGGAGATTTGGTAAAGCGGTAAAAGGACAGGATGAAGAGCGGGAGATACATATAAAGGATATGGTAATCTCTGAAAGGGAGAGGACTGTATGTCAGTGCAAAGAATATATAGAATTAACGCCCAAAGAATTCGACCTCTTAGTCTGGCTGGTGAAGAATCCAAGACAGGTATTCACCAGAGTGCATCTGTTAGACGAGATATGGGGATATGATTTTATGGGAGATACAAGAACCGTAGATATCCATATACAGCGGCTGCGTAAGAAGCTTCATATGGGTGAGTCAATTGTTACGGTGTTTGGGGTGGGGTATAAGTATGTACCGGAAGAATAGGTTCTTTAACAGTATTTTGTTTCGGATGAGTATATGGGTGTTTCTGATTGGAATTACAAGTATTCTGCTTGTTATGTATGCTGTAAAAGTACAGATGCGCCAGAACATCGAAGAACAAGTCACGGAAGAGATGGAGAGTATCCAAAGTAACAGTGAATTATATGTGAGACAGATTCTGATGATTAATAATGCCCCGATTGACGGGAGTGGATTTGAACAGTATACATACGAGATTGAACAACAGCTGAATCGTGCAGGATATTCAGATATTGCACTGTACAATGCGGATGGACACATTTTAAAAAGCAGCAGCGATCATTTTATTAATGCGGATAAACGTGATGATTTTCAGTTTGCCAGAAAGAGGCAGAGTGCATTTACCCTTCATTACGGTAAGAATAATCAGTGTGAAGTGTATTTTACCATGCCTGTCAGTGTTATGGGGCAGCAGATAGGAATTATTAGTTTTTATCAGGATTATTATGAATTATATATGCGGGAGTGGGAGACGCTTAGCGGAATGCTTAGGGTTACGGTACTGGCATTCGGAATCATTTATCTTGTAATCTGGTTCATGATCAGGCGTATGGTTGGGCCGATACGCCAGTTAGGGCATATATCCAGCGATATATCGGAGCATCTGAAGGATGGGGGCTTTGACAGCGGTATGATGGAAAAATTAAAAGTAAATAAGAGAAAGGATGAGATTGGGGAATTGTCACGGAACTATATACAGATGGTTCAGGTGATTGACGAACAGTTTGAGAAGATTCAGGAGGACAGAGATCATATCCTTAAGTTGTGGAACAGCCGGCAGGAGTTCTATAATAATGTGGCGCATGAATTGAAGACGCCTCTTACGACAATCTCGGGTTATGCCCAGTTGATTGAGGAAAACGGGCTTGGAGATGAAGAATTGTTCTATAACGGAATAGAACATATCCTGCAGGAAAGTACCAGGCTGCACCGCATGGTAATCCAGCTGCTGGAGATGCAGGATAAAGGACGTTATACCAGAATGGAACAGATTGACGTTGCCGCGGCGTTGAAAAGTGTCGTGGACACCATGCAGATGAAAGCAAGGCGATATGAGAATCAGTTGATATTGGATGAAGAGCCCGGAGATTATATCATCGAAGGACAGGAAGACAGGGTACGGCAGGTTCTGATTAATCTGATTGATAATGCTATCAAGTATGGAGAGGCAGGAAAGGGAATATGGCTTCGGATTGCCAGACATAGAGGAATGATTCAGATTGCAGTGGCTAACCAGGGCAAGGGAATGGATGAAGAAGAGATAAGCCATATCTTTGAACCTTTTTACCGGGTGGATAAGGAGCGGTCCAGGGAGATGGGGAGTTCCGGATTAGGCCTTGCCATCTCAAAGAAGATTATGGAGGAGCATCATGGGATGATTCGGGTCAAAAGTGAACCAGGCGGTTATACGATTTTTATGATCTGTTTTCCAGATACAATTCATGAAGAAAGAGGGGAGAAATGATGAGTGGAGAAGGCAGGAGAATCAGAAAGCATCTGACTGTGCAAGGTGTTGTCTGTCTGCTTATGGCAGTCCTGCTGTGCGGATGCGGGGCGCAGGAAATTACGAAGACGGTTGTCTTGTCAAACGGGACGAAAGAGGAGCATACAGGGATTAATATAAAAAATATTCAGGAATATACTTATGAAGAAGGAGTCATAGACGTTACGTGGTCGGACGATGCGATCGGCAGTCTGTGCGTAGTCTGGTTTCCAGGGGAGCAGGGAATGTGCCGGAAGATTGATGTATATCAGAAAACGGTATCTGAGGAAATAGTCTTTGAAGAAAATGTGATGGGGTATGTGAAGGCGGCGCCAGGCGGGAAATATATCGTATATCTGAATATGGTGGATGATATTCAGGAACTGGTAGTGTATGAGGTGGAAACGGGAAAGAGAGAAGTATACAAGGATTGGAATCTGACATCAAATGTGGATGAGGTAATGTGGAGCGGAGACGGTACGAAGATGTTTGTTCGGATGAATATAGTGGATGGTGAAGATGGCACAGAGTATGTGTACCGGTTTGATATGGAAAGCGAAGAGAAGACAGAAAGCCAGGTGAAAATTCCGGCAGTCAGCGGGGACTGGGTGGAGATGTTTCCCAATGAAGATGGCTCCAAAGTTTTTGTAGAAGAATACTTTGGAGAGGAGGAAATGGAAAAGGAGAGAAAGTATATAGAATCGGATGAATGGAATATAGGTATAGAAGGAAATATGGCGGCATGGGCAGGGAATCCTGAGATGTCAGGAACAAATAAGAGGGGCTGGATATTAGATATGGAGACAGGTGGGGTAGAAGAGCTGGACTCTGCCTGGCTGAATATAGGGACGCCGGTAAAATATACAGAGGAGGGACTTTTTGGCACGGACGGCGACAAATTGTGGATTGCCCGCGGACCATTAGGACAGACGCCGGGGAAACGTCTGCTGGAGGAAGAGTGCATGGATATCTGTATCTGTGAAAAAGGAGACCACGTCTTTCTGATTGAAAGAGAAGCGGGCACGAATCATCTGCAGGTGACAGGGATTCTGCTGGAAGACGGCGAGATTCAGGAATATCAGGTTCTGTATAAAGGAATTGACGGGGATTATGAACAGGCATTCACCGGTATGGATGACCATGAGCTGGTAATCCAGAGTGTAGGGCATAAAGAAGATGAGTGGTTTACAAAGACGACGGTGTTGGAATATTAACGTTAATTTTTATATTTTATTTTTATTTACTTCTTGTTTCCTTAAGAAATACCTAATCATTCTTTTAGAAAACATCCACAGCATGGACATATTTGCCATGTATTATTATAGACAGATGATTAAAGGACATATAGCCTGATATCTGAATATTTGTAAACAGATATTTGGCAGGCATATAACAGGTTGTGTGTTCATATAATAATAGTACTGGATGAAGGAGGTATTATATATGCAACGGAAAAAGGAAACAGGCCACACGGAAGTTATCTCAATAGAAGAATACCTTACGAAGAGAAAAAAGATCAGGGATATGGATGGAAGCTTAAGGCGGGGAAGGATTCCGAAGGAGAACCAGACACTGGTTCTGGCGGAACTGTATATATAGGAGAAGAAGCTGTCGGAAATAGTGTTTTCGGCAGCTTCTTTCCGGCTTAAGCCCAGAGTCTTGTCTGCATTACATTCAGCGTGGCAGTCAGTCTCCAGAAGAAGCTTTGTCATCTTCTGTTTCATCATCTCCTGCTTCATAAGACTGGCTGGTAACCCGGTAGACCAGAGTATAGGCATAGAGCAGCACCGGCAGTATGAATGTACATGCGATGGAGGCTTTCAGGAGCCCCTGGGTGGCAGAATGGTCGGTCAATGCAAATATAAGAGTGCTGGCATACATTCCAAAGAGGATGAATGCGCCAAGCGCCGCCAGAATACGTCTGATTTTATTATGTTTTGTACTTTTCGTTGAATTTTTCATAAGAATCATCCTTTACATCTTGCTAAGACTTTAGTATATTATATAAGTGGCAAGTAAAAATTGCAAATAAATATTAAAACAAATACAAAGGAGTATTACCTATGAGTCGTACATTATTAGATCAGTGGAAAGAGATTGCTTATGACGAGAAGGCGGACAGAGGACAACTGCAGAAATTCTGGGGAACTTATTTCCAGATTGAGAAGGAGATCTACGAGCAGCTGCTTACGAATCCGGATGAAGAAGTGAAAGGAACCGTAAAAGAACTGGCGGAAAAGTATGGACAGGAAGTCCTGACTATGGTCGGCTTCTTAGATGGCATTAATGAAAGTCTGAAAGAAGAGAATCCAATCGAGACCATGGATGAGGATACGGTTGTCAGCCTTGCATTTGACAAAGAGAAATTATACAAGAATATGGTTGCGGCTAAGGCAGACTGGCTCTATGAGTTACCGCAGTGGAAAGAGATCTATCCGGAAGAAGAGTTAAAGAGACTCTATAAAGAGCAGAAATTGTCCGGAACAGTCCGTAAAGAGAAGAAGATTGGGCGCAATGATCCATGTCCGTGTGGTTCTGGAAAGAAATATAAGAAATGCTGTGGCAAATAGGATTCTTAATAGTTGGTATTTTGTGTCTGTTGTATTATGCGGCTTTATGTATTGCGCTTAGAAAATGGGATTCTACATTTTCAAGGTTCTGGCTGGTCTTTGGAGCAGCCAGTTTGTTATGCTGTTATGTATATGAGTTCGGCGAGAAAATAATCAGGCAGTATCAGGTTATATTAGCAATTCCTGTGACGGCAGCTGTGGTAGTTTTTGGTGTGACAGAATGTTGTATCATAAAGGGAATGTATTCGGGAAAATATATAGAATATCCTTATCTGATTGTGCTTGGCGCCCAGGTGGACAGAAAGAGAATCACTGATTCCTTGCGCCGGAGGCTGGACCGGGCAGTCAGGTATCTCAGAGAGCATCCAAGGACACAGGTTATCGTATCCGGAGGCATGGGGAAGAAGGAGGAGATTCCGGAAGCTGAGGCGATGGCGGCATATCTGTTGGAGAGCGGAATTGAAAAGGAGCGGATATTTCAGGAGGATCGTTCCCGGACGACAAAGGAGAATCTGCTCTTTTCACGGATTTACATAGAAGATATCAACCAGCCGGTTGGGATTGTATCTAATAATTTTCATCTGTACCGGGCCATCTGTTATGCCAGGCAGGCGGGTTATGGGAATGCATATCCGGTGGCGGCAGATTGTAACCGGTTATTGCTGCTCAATTATATGGTTCGGGAGTTCTTTGCTGTGTGGAAGATGTGGCTGATGAATCGTAAAGTTTGGAATCGCTAAAATATTCATCCCAAAAGATGAGTAAAAAAGCAGAGGAAGGGCATAATAAACTGAGATCGTTTTTAAGATTAGGAGGTAAGATTATGCCAGATTTAAGATGTACCGTACAGACATGTACACACAACAAGAATTTCTACTGTGATCTGGATGGGATCGTGGTAGGCGGCAATTCAGCAAAGCGCGCGGAAGAGACTTGCTGTGACAGCTTTGAAGAACGCAAAGGCGACTCTTATAGTAATGTGACAGGAGAAGCATCTCCGACAAGCAACATTGACTGCAAGGCAACAGATTGTATGTATAATGAAAAATGTCAATGTCATGCGGGCAAGATTAGTGTAGAAGGAAGCA
>CANSLW010000142.1 GCA_947647815.1 uncultured Dorea sp.
CTGTTCTTTCAACAGTTCAATCTGGTTCTCTAACTGCTGTTTTAACAGATTCGTCTCGTTCAGCTGGCTCTTCGCCTTCTCAATCGACGAATCAATACCATCCACCTGCTCTTCCACCGTCTCGTATTCTGTCTTCATATCGTCATATTTCTGGCTGGCGCTCTCGAGCTCTGCTCTGGTAATATCGAGTTTCCCTTCTATCTCCCGGACCTGTTCTTCTAAACGCTCTGTCTCGAGCAGAAACATATTAATATCATACGTCTTAAGCTGTTCCTTTTTCTTCAGATATTCCCTTGCAGTCTCAGCCTGTCGTTCCAATGGGCCCACTTGTTTTTCCAGCTCCGCCAAAATATCATTAACACGGAGAAGATTCTGCCGTTCTTCTTCTAATTTCTTCACGGACATATTCTTACGCCGCTTAAACTTCACAATCCCGGCAGCTTCATCAAACAATTCTCTTCTTTCTTCCGGTTTTCCGCTTAGAATCTTGTCAATCTGACCTTGTCCAATAATCGAATATCCCTCTTTCCCGATACCCGTATCATAAAAAAGCTCGTTCACATCCTTCAGGCGGCAGGTACTTCCATTAATCAGATATTCGCTCTCACCCGAACGATATAATTTTCTGGTAACCGTTACCTCTTCAAAGTCAATCGCGAGCTGATGATCTGAATTATCCAATGTAATTGCAACAGAAGCGTAGCTTAAGGGCTTGCGGTTTTCAGTCCCGGAGAAGATAACGTCCTGCATGCTTCCGCCCCTTAACTGCTTCACTCTTTGTTCTCCTAAGACCCAGCGCACCGCATCCGCAACATTACTCTTCCCACTTCCATTCGGACCTACGATGCCCGTGATTCCATTATGAAAGTCGAACTTTATCTTATGTGCAAATGATTTAAACCCCTGCACCTCTATACTCTTTAGATACATTCTCCACCTACTTTATATTCTTCTTATGCAGCCTTAGAATGCTTTGATAAGCTGCATCCTGCTCCGCCG
The DNA here is from genome assembly GCA_947647815.1 of uncultured Dorea sp. Taxonomy (GTDB): domain Bacteria; phylum Bacillota; class Clostridia; order Lachnospirales; family Lachnospiraceae; genus Sporofaciens. Next base: position 1,000 of record CANSLW010000142.1, read on the forward strand.
CTTTCTTGGTATGCCCGGTCCCGATTCCATATTCTTTCTCTCCAATATATACGGCAACTCGGAAAGATTTATCATGATCCGGTCCCTCTTCCCCTACCAGCCGATATGTAATCGGCAGCTTAAAATGAGCCTGTACAATCTCCTGCAGGATAGTCTTGCTATCATAAAAGAGCGTTCGGCTCTCAAGATCTTTCAAAACAAAACGCCTGATAAACTCTTTTGCATTAGCAAAACCACCATCTATATAAATCGCGCCAATCAACGCTTCCATCGCATCAGAAGTAACAGAACTGCGTTTTCTTCCGCCAGTCGCATCCTCACCTTTACCTAACAAAAGATATCTTCCAAGCTCCAGGTCCTTGGCACAGAATGCCAGTGCAGGTTCGCACACCATACTCGCCCTTGTCTTGGTCAGCTCACCTTCCGGCATCTGTTCATGTTCATAGAACAAGAATTCACTGGACACCAGCTCCAGCACAGCATCACCCAGAAATTCCAGCCGTTCATTACATTCATACTTCGGCAAATGTTTTTCATTTGCATAAGAACTATGAATCATTGCCTGTTTCAATAAACTAAAATCCGAAAACGTATAACCTATCTTTTCTTCTAATACTTTTAAATCCTGACCCATATTATTGCCTTTCAAATTCAATCCAAAAACGAAAAAGCCCTGACGGGCTTTTCAATAACCTCATTGTCCAGTACAGTCTGCATTGAATACATTACCGCTTCAATGCAATGATGCACTAGTTGTTCGTCGCATTCTTAATCTGCTCTACGGCATCTCCAACCGTAACGATCTTCTCTGCTTCCTCATTATCAATTTCAATGTCGTAAGTCTCTTCTATACCCATAATAATCTGAAAAATATCCAGTGAATCTGCTCCTAAGTCATCCACAAATGTTGTGTCCATCGTAATCTCATCTGCATTCACATTCAATACGTCCGCAATAATCTCTTTTAATTTTTCGAATTCCATGTTATCTCTCCTTTTCTCCTACATATTTTCTCTTACATCATGTTCTTCTATTCAGCGGATACAGCATCCGTTTGAATACATTCTCTGATCTTCTCATTGATCTTCTGTCTCTTAAACGTCACACACTGAATCAACGTATTGCTGACTTCCTTTGCTTTGGCGCTTCCATGAGTCTTCACGACCAGGCCGTTTAATCCCAACAACGGCGCACCACCGTATTCGCTGGCATCGAAGGTCTTAAGCGTCGCTTTTAACGCTGGTTTAATCAACAATGCTCCAATCTTGCTCCTTAGTGTGGACATTAAACCTTCTTTCACCTTGCTGATCAGAACTGCGCCTACTCCTTCATAGAGTTTAAGAATGATATTCCCCGAGAAGGCTTCACAAACCACAACGTCTGTCTGTCCGTGCGGAATCTCTCTGGCTTCCACACTGCCGGTAAAGTGAATGTCTTTCAATTCCTTCAAAAGCGGAAATGTCTCCTTGACCAATGCGTTACCCTTCTCTTCCTCCGCGCCGATATTCACAATACCAACTGAAGGATTCTTCACACCCACAACATGCTCCATATAGATGGAGCCCATCTTCGCAAACTGGACAAGGTGGGAAGCTCTCGCATCCACATTCGCTCCGCAGTCCAGCAGAAGTGATACTCCCTTCTTGGTCGGAATCAGCGATGCAAGGGGCGGGCGCTCCACACCTTTAATCCGTCCCACCAATACCTGTCCGCCAACCAGAATAGCTCCGGAGCTTCCTGCCGATACGAACGCATCTGCCTTGCCCTCCTTCACCATCTTCATACCGACTACAATGGATGAATCCTTCTTCTTACGAATCGCATTCACAGGTGGTTCTGCTGTCTCAATCACTTCAGATGCATGTATAATCTCAATCTGCGATCTGTTATACTGGTAACGTGCAAGCTCTTTCTCAATCACTTCTTCCCGTCCGACCAGAAACACCTTCATTGCAGGTTCCTTCTGGATGGCATCTACTGCTCCTTTCACCATCTCGGCCGGGGCATTATCCCCGCCCATGGCGTCTAGGGCTATGTTCGTAATATCTGACATCTGTATTCCTCCTAGCATTACTAGACTAATTTTACTAGACATTATACGAAAAAGCAATACTCATTTCTATTCAAGATGTGAAAACAGAATGAAAAGTTAGCATTCAAACTACTGTTTACTGGCTGAAGAGTAAAAAGAGACCATAAAATAGGACAGCACACAGACGCTCCTATCACTCTGTACACCATCCTTATATGATCCATATTACTTTGGTAGAACCCCTTTCACAAAAGGAACCCCCAGAAGCTTAAGCTTTTCCTTAAGCTTCGCATATTTACTCCTACTTACCGGCACCACGGTCCCGTTCCCTAAGGAAGCTTCATATGTCTGCCCAAACATACTGGCCCCCACCTGGCATATATCCCCGATCGGAATTAGAAAAGACTGATGACATCTGAAAAATCCATAATCCACAAAAATGCGCTCCAACTCGTCCAGAGCCTGCGCCACCTGATATTCTCTTCCGTCTTTAAGCCTGATAAAGACCTTTCGCTTTTCCTTACAGATATAACAGATTTCCTTTGGCTCAACCAGTGTATACTCCTGCCCTGTCCTTACCGCCACCTTCTCGTTTCCTGACAAGTGTCTCTTTCCGACTCTTGCAAAAGTCTTAGCAAGCCTTGGCACGTCCACCGGCTTCGTCAGGAAATCCACCGGCTCATACTCATAACTCTCCACTGCAAAATCCGCATGTCCGGTCAGAAACACATAAGGAATCTCCTTATGCTTTTCCTCAATACACTCTGCCAGTGCAAATCCGCTCATCTCTGGCATCTCAATATCCAGGAACACTAAAGATATATTCTTTGTTCCCAAAATCTCCATTGCCTTCGATACATCCTCAGCATAAAATATCTGCTCTCTCGATACGTAATGCAGAAGCGCGGCAACCGAATCCTCTGCCGCAACCGGTTGGTCGTCAACCAGAAGCACCAATCCGTCATACATCATGACTCCTCCTTAATCAGCCGCAAAGGGAGCTTTGCAACAAAATGTATAATATCTTCTTCTATTCTGGAATATACCACTCCTCCATACTTTGAGACAAGCGCCTCCACAGAGGCAATCCCGATCCCCTCATGCCCTTTCTTCGAAGAATAGCCTGCATGGTAAGTCCCCATCGGATTCACTTGGCTTACCCTGTTGGCAACATTGATAATACAGAACTCTCCTCTCTTAAAGACAGTAAGCCGGATTCCATAAGATTTGTCCGGAAGCATCAACGTCTCATCAATGGCATTCTGCAGAAGATTCCCAATCACTTTATTCGTCTCATAGACATTCGTGGCAATCTGCGACAAATCATTCTCAATAGAAATCTCCATCCCAATTCCGCTCTGAGCCGCCTTATTCTTAAAAGAAAGAATCAACGCACTGATCGCCGCATCTTGAAGCGGAAGAATTTGATTCATCTCAATCGAATCCTCCAGCAATTCATTCAGGTATTTCTCACAGGCTTCGTAATCCTTCCGAAGCAGAAGCCCATGAAGCGTCTGCACATGAAAATTATAATCATGACGCTGGGAACGGATCACACTCATGTAAGTCTGCATATCATCCCGATACTGCTTCTCTGTAAGCACAGCCATTCTCTCCTTATGATTCACTATGATCAAATTCACCAGCTTCATCCCGCCAAAAAAGGCAAAACATTCCAGAAATGTTACCGGCATCGAGTACATCCCAGCTACAGCCGGTATCGTAAGAACGCCGGCATAAACGACAAAAAACACTCCAAATTCCATCATCAATTGTGATCTATCAGCAGAAGATTCATTCCGGTCAGAGAAAAAATCCTGCCAGCCGCTGCCTGGAAACTCTTCAGACATTCTGCTGCAGATTGCATAATCTGTCAGAATTCCTAAGACAATCATCATCACCCGAAAAAAAAGTGAAAGAAAACCTATCCTTAATAACGTACCCGTCATCATCTGAAACACGGCAAACTGCGCACATGCAATCGAAGCCACCGCCACAGCGTCAATCCACACGGCTTTTGGCTCCATAACAACGCTCAAAAAGATGATCAGAAAAATAAAACAGCCTGTCCCCGTAAGCCACAGATCCAGATTCAGACAAAAGGATAACCCACAGATCACGCCTGCAATCAGAGAAAGTATCAAACTGCGCCGCCTCTTCATTCCCAGCCACCAGAACGCAACGTAACAGGAAACACAAGCTTCCACTCCCAATAACATATAACCGGCAATCAGCATGACACGTTCCTCCTTCCTTCACTTTTCATCTGTTATCTGACATAATATTATTTAGTATATCACTCTCAATTCCGCTTTTCAATTCACATATGAATCAGTCATGATACAGCATCTCGGCAAGCTGCTCATGAATCATCTCTGTATCCATGCCTCCCACGGACTTATGCACAAGCTCACCGTTATGAAAATACCGGAATGCCGGAATCCCCATAATACGGAATCTCTTTGCAAGATCCCTGTGTACCGACGTATTCACCTGGATGAATCTGATAAGCGCCATATCATCCGCTGCTTCTCTGTAATAAGGCGCAGTCCCCACACATGCCCCACAATGATCTCCGTAAAAATCTACCATCACATACTCTGCCGACTGAATTAGTTCATCAAAATTCTCACTTGTCGCTTCAATTACCGCCATATTTCTACACCTCCAGATATTTTTCTGCATCTGCCATCAATAGATGGTAGGTACGCTCCTGATACATTCTTTCCCTGAACATACTGATGTCCGTCTGCTTCATAAGATCTTCCGCTTTCTCGCCACGTTCTTTTGCCATCTTCCTGACCTTCGCCTCAAAATCTTCTTTCGTCAGTACAAACCCATCTTTTTCTGAAAAATAACAATACATGACATATGGAACAAAATAACGCTCCTGGGCTTTGGCCTCTCTTTCCAACGCCTCTTCTTCCGTAATCGTCTCTCCCTCCTGGGTTTTCCGAAGATCATACCCGGCTGCAAGCATAGCGTCATAGATCAGCCTCGCCCGGTCATTACACCATTTCTTCTTCTCTTCCTTATCAATGTCAAACTCACTGTGCTCCATCATCTCTTCCAGCCAGTAACGGGCAATCGCCATACAGGCCTTCTCTTTGCGCTCCTTGTCATGTTCATCGTGATACCACGCATAATAATCCTCCACGGTTCCCACTCCTGCAATCCCAAGCTTACCGGCAAGTTCATCACACACCGTCATCACGTGGATACGCACAACTTTATCTACCTTCAGCGTAAGCTGCACCTCTTTAATCCGGCACTCGAATTCTTCTCCTGCTCTTTTACCAGAAACCGTCTCTTCTGCTTCTTCTGCTCCCGGAAGCCTCCTCCCCGGATACAGCAAGACCCCTCTGCCTTCCCAGTTCTCCTTCGACGCTTTCACACAGATACAACGCACACAGTCACCGTCTCCAATTACTCCTTCCACTTCTTCCGCTTTGGAATAGTCCTTTGCAAGCGCTTTCAGCTCCTCTTCAATCTCACTGTCCGGGATATGCCAGCGTCCCAATTCCCGCGGAACGTCAAGTTCCCTGTAATCATAACATTCTATCATCCTAGATTTCATCTTTTAACCTTCCTTCCCACTTAAATTCATACACATACGTTTGGATGCTTTAACCATTCTCAAGCCTACTTGGCAATTCCAGCTCCTGCCTTCGCAAATGCACGATAATATTCATTCGTCTCCAGTAATTCCTCAGGCGTGCCGCATCCCTTTATCTCTCCGTCGCATAAGACGATAACCTGATCGGCAAATATCGTAGCCGAATAATTGTGTGCGATCAGAATCGTAGTCCTCCCCTTCATCAGGTTACTTAGTGCCTCTGTCACCATCTGTTCACTCTTCACATCCAGATTACTAGTCGCCTCATCAAGAAGAAGATAATCCGGATTGCGCATCATCGCCCGCGCTATAGCGATACACTGTTGCTGTCCTCCTGAGAAATTCGAACCGCCCGGTCCGGTCTCTGCCTCAAATTCTCCCGGCGTATTCTTAATAAAGTCATAGATATTCGCCATCTTCGCAACATGAATCAACTCCTCCTCTGATACCGGCCGCTCCACGCCATAGATGATATTATCCCGGACAGTACCAGACAGAATCGGCTTCTCCTGGGATACGATAGCAAAACTCTTCCTCCAGGACGACAGTTTAAACTGCGTCACATCCCTATCGCCAAAATAAATCGTCCCTTTTGTCGGATCATACATCCGCTCTAACAGCTTAAAGAGCGTGCTCTTGCCGGCACCGTTGGTTCCCACGATCGCTGTAATCTTCCCTTTGGGAATCGTGCAGTTTAAATCTCGAAGCACCGAAGCAGTCTGGTAAGAGAAGTCCACATGATCCAGGATAATATCTGCATCTGCCACGTCCATCTCATATCCATCCTCTGGTTCTTCAGGACACTCCAGGATTCTTCCAATCTTCTGGACAATTCCTGCATTCTGTGAAAATGTCCCGAAGTTTGTACAGATCTCCGCCAACCGTACCGTTACCAGGCCGCACAGCGTATAGAATCCAATCAATTTACCGACAGTCAGATCTCCTGATGCAACCATCTTACTTCCCAGCACGAAAGAGATTACAATTGTAAGACACCCCATGATCTCCATTCCGCCCAATTGAATCATAGAGGTATAACTTAGAAGGATATCTGCCTTGCACTGCTCTCCAAAAAGACGGTCCGCTCTCTTTCGCTCTTCTTCTTCCATACGGAAAGACTTTATCAGGCGAAGCCCCCTCACATGTTCTGCCAGATATCCCATGGCAGCCGCAAGTCTCGACCTTACGTTCATACCAGTCTTAAAAGACAACGTACTATACAAAGCCGTAATACCAACCAACACCGGTATTACCACCAGACTTGCCAACGCCATCTTACTCTGGAAAGCAAATAATTTCTGAAATGCGACGATACCAGCGTAAAATGCCGTAAATATATTGATAAGAATCTGGAAATAATTTCCCGCATTATCAGCGTCCGTCGTTACCCTCGTTACCAGTTCATTTACATTATCCGAATCATAATAACTGGTCGGCAGATGCATCATCTTATTCCACACTCTCAGACGTACCTCAAGATTGATCTTCTGAAGCAGCAGTCCTGAGATATAAGTAAATGCGATTGTGATAATACCCGCGATTAACTGAAATTCGATATACCGCACTAACTCGTCTGTCTTAATAGAATTCTGCGTTCCGTCTATGATCGACGCGGTAATCGTGACCGCTTCTACTTCTACATGCGACTTTACCATCGATATCGCCACGACAAAAAACAGAAGAAGCCATGGCAGTTTCATTCCTTTAAATATCCTGGTATAACCTTTGATTAGATTTATCATTGCGCTGCCTCCTTTTCTGCCTGACAGGCGGCGATCAATTCCATAAATGCTTCACAGCTGCCATACAGGATATGATCTTTGAGATGTTCCCTGGAAGGACGAAAGTGATCATCACTC
>CANSLW010000143.1 GCA_947647815.1 uncultured Dorea sp.
CATGGGTATATTGGGAGGAGCCGGATATGCGATTGTATTTATGCGGGGATCATCCACAGGAGGACAAGATTTTATCAGTATGGCAATTAAGAAAGTGAAACCTCATGTGACATTGGGAATCATCACGTTTGTGTTGGATACGACAACGATCATATTGGGAAGCCTGATTGTGTTTAAGGATATTGATGGATTTATTTATGGGATTATGGTAACGTATCTGATGGCAATTGTTATGGACCGGATTCTGTATGGTATCGATGAAGGAAAGATGACGCTTATCGTGACAGAACGCGGAGCGGAGGTCGCAGAATATATAGATGAATACTCGGGCAGAGGATCAACGATTCTTCAGGGAATGGGAAGTTATTCTAAGAAACATAAAGACGTAGTAATGTGCGCCTGCAATAATAAACAGATGTATACGATTAAGAAAATGGTGAGACAGATTGATCCCAAAGCGTTTACAATCATTATGGAATCAAATGAAGTCGTTGGTGAAGGCTTTAAGGAGGAGGTGCAGTAGAAACATTTCTGCTGCACACAGCCCCCAGGAGATTATACTGCGTACAGTTTTACCAGCTCAATGATGACTGCTACGCTCTTGTCCATTCCTTCTACTGTGATGTGTTCGTATGGACCGTGGAAAGCATATCCGCCGGTTCCAAGATTCGGACAGGGCAGTCCTTTGAAGCTTAACTGGCATCCGTCTGTGCCGCCGCGGATTGGCGGCATAAGAGGTGCAACGCCCGCATTTTCACAGGCTGTTTTTGCATTGTCAATCAGATGTTGGCATCCGGATATAATTTCCGCCATGTTCTTGTACTGTTCCGTGATGGTCAGAGTCACGGTGCCTTCGCCCCATTTTTCATTTAAGTTTTTCTCAATCAAGCGCAGAGTTGATTTTCTTGCTTCGAAGAATTCCGTATCATGATCCCTTACAATATAGTCAAGGTGTGCCTTTGCACATTCACCGGACATGCCTGTAAGGTGGTAAAAACCTTCATATCCTTCTGTGCCGCGCGGGGTCTCCATTCCTGGCAGGAGTGAATTGATTTCCATAGCGACCAGACTGGCATTGATCATTGTATCTTTGCTGGAACCCGGGTGGACGCTAAATCCTTTTATATCGAATTCAGCCTTACATGCATTAAAACTCTCGTATTGAATCTCACCTTCGATGCTGCCGTCTAATGTATAGGCATAGTCAGCGCCGAACCTCTCTATGTCGAAATGAGCTGTTCCTGTACCGACCTCTTCATCAGGTGTGAAAGCGACACAGATAGGACCATGCGGAATCTGTTGTGTGATTAACTGTTCAACCATAGTAAGAATCTCAGCGATACCGGCCTTGTCATCAGCGCCAAGAACCGTTGTTCCGTCAGTGGTAATCAGTGTACGTCCTTTTAGATTCTCAAGGTGTTCGAAATTATTTGGGCTTAAGATAAGCCCGCTGTCCCCGAGCGCGAGATCTCCGCCATCATAATTTTCAGTGATGACAGGCTTTATGTCGTGGTCACAGAAGTCTGATACAGTATCCATGTGTGCGATGAATCCAATTGCCGGTTTGTCCTCCAACCCTTTTGTTGCCGGCAGTTTACCGTACACATAGCAATACTCGTCAAGATGGACATCGGATAATCCAAGGTCTCTCATCTCTTGTTCCAGCAGGCGTGCAAGGTCAAACTGGCATTCTGAAGACGGAGAAGTGTTGCTGCTTTCATCACTCGGAGTACGGACAACTACATATTTCAGTAATCGTTCATATGCTTTCATAATAAAAAATCCCCTTTTCTTAATATAATTTTGTATAGTTTAATTGAATTGTAACACAAAGTAATCTATATAGTCTACCGTAAAGTAACTTACTGTATAAATAGCGGCGGCTGAACTGTTACTAAATAGCAGCCGACGGGAATAAGGTGTAGAAAAAGCTATGGAAATATGATACAATTCGAAGGTAGAAAAGAATGCCAATAATCAGGAGGCGAAAGTAAGATGAGATTAACCCAGTTACTAGAACGATTGGAATACAAAGTACTTCAGGGAAGCGATGGAATAGAAGTAACCGAACTAATCAATGATTCGCGTAAGGCAGCCGCAGGAAGCGTGTTTGTATGTATCAGCGGCGCTGTGTCGGACGGACATAAGTTTGCAGGGGAGGTGGCGGAGAAAGGCACCGCGGCATTAATTGTGGAGAGAGAGGTGGATGTTCCGGAGGATATCACGGTTATCTGTGTAGAAGATACCAGATATGCCCTGGCATTGATGTCCGCCGCATATTTTGGATATCCGGCAGAGAAGCTTAAGGTTATCGGGATTACCGGAACGAAAGGCAAGACAACTACGACTTACATGGTGAAGTCTATTCTGGAGGGAGTCGGACATAAAGTCGGCTTGATTGGAACTATCGAGGCGGTTATCGGGGAAAAATCAATACCGGCTAATAATACTACGCCGGAATCATATACGATTCATCAATATTTTGCTGAAATGGTTGAGGCAGGATGTGACAGTGTAGTGATGGAGGTCTCTTCACAGGGGCTGATGCTTCATCGTACGGCAGGAATCCCGTTTGAAATCGGAATCTTCACGAACCTTGGCGAAGACCATATCGGTCCTAATGAGCATAAGGATTTTGAAGATTATAAGAGGTGCAAGGGAATTTTATTTACACAGTGTAAGCTTGGAATCGCGAATGTGGACGATCAGTGGTATGAAGATGTATTCCGGAATGCAACCTGTAAGGTTGAGACATTTGGATTCTCTAAGAAAGCGGATATACGCGCTGCAGAGATTGAACATATTACAAGGCCGGGCTATCTGGGAGTGAGATATCATGTGAATGGACTGATGGATTTTGATGTCGAGATTGATATCCCAGGAGATTTCAGTGTCTATAATTCCCTGACAGCAATCGCTGTGTGCAGACATTTTGATGTGCCGGTGGAGAATATTAAGAAAGCGCTTAAGGTAGCAAAGGTAAAAGGAAGAATTGAGATGGTGAAGGTATCGGAAGATTTTACCATGATGATTGATTATGCGCATAATGCCATGAGTCTTGAGAGTCTGCTCCATACATTGCGGGATTATCATCCGGAACGGATTGTGACTATATTTGGATGTGGAGGGAATCGTTCGAAGACCAGACGCTATGAGATGGGTGAAGTGTCCGGGAAGATGTCTGATTTTACAATTATTACGTCGGATAATCCACGGTTTGAAGAACCACAGGATATTATAGAAGATATTATCGCAGGCATGAAGAAGACAGATGGCGAATATATTGCTGTTTGTGACAGGAAAGAAGCGATTCGTTATGCGATTGAACATGGAAGGCCGGGAGATGTAATCATCCTTGCGGGAAAAGGGCACGAGACTTATCAGGAGATTAAGGGTGTGAAATATGATATGGACGACCGCATTCTGATTAAAGAAGTATTAGAGGAAATGCATGTACGCTGATATTATTATAGATATTACACATGAAAAACTGGATAAAATCTTTCAATACAGCATCCCTTCTGGATTAGAAGGGGTGCTTAAGATTGGCATGGAGGTAATTGTTCCTTTTGGAAGAGGAAATAAAGAGACAAAGGGGTATGTCATCGGGTTTTCCGGGCAGACGGATTATGACCAGTCAAAGATTAAGGAGATTATCTGTGTGGCAAAAGGCAGTGTTGCAATCGAAGCAAAGTTGGTTGCATTGGCGGCATGGATGAAGGATTATTATGGCGGAACGATGATCCAGGCGCTCAAGACAGTAATTCCAATAAAAAGGCAAGAACGGATACAAGAGAAGAGGAGTATCCGTCTTTTATTAAATGAAGAAGAAGGAAAGTGGCAGCTTGAAGTATTCCTTCATAAGAACCAGAAGGCAAGGGCAAGGCTTTTGGCAGCGCTTCTGGATCAGCCGGAACAGGATTATAATCTTCTTACAAAGAAATTGAATGTAACAAAATCGGTTGTCAGGGCATTAGAAGAGCAGAAGATTATTTCCATGGATTCTGAGAAAGTATTTCGTAATCCGGTGGGACATCGAAATTATAAAGGAGAGATTCCCAATTATACACCAGAGCAGCAGCATGCTATCGATGCTTTCTGGGATGATTACAGGCAGGGGATCAGGGCCGCTTATCTTGTATACGGGATTACAGGGAGTGGGAAGACAGAAGTCTATATGGAGATGATTGGAAGAGTTTTGGAAGAAGGTCGCCAGGCAATTGTATTGATTCCGGAAATTGCCTTGACTTACCAGACCGTAATGCGTTTCTATGGGAGGTTCGGTGACCGGGTGTCCATTCTGAATTCGAGGATGTCGCAAGGGGAGCGCTATGATCAGATGGAACGGGTAAAAGCCGGAGAAGTGGATGTCATGATAGGTCCGCGTTCTGCGCTTTTTACTCCATTTCCAAGACTGGGACTGATTGTAATTGATGAGGAACATGAGACAACTTATAAGAGTGAACAGGTGCCAAGATATCATGCGAGAGAGACAGCAATCGAAAGGGCGAGGATGGAAGATGCAAGTGTCGTTCTTGGTTCGGCAACCCCATCGCTGGAGTCCTTTTATGCCTGTAAGAACGGGCGGTTTCAATTGTTCGAGTTAAAGAAGCGTGCCGGCAGCCAGGAACTGCCGGCTGTCTATGTAGAAGATATGCGTAAGGAGATGAAGGCAGGGAACCGCTCTATCCTAAGCGACAAGTTAAAATCATTGATTGAGTTAAGGCTTAGAAAGCAGGAACAGATCATGTTGTTTTTGAATCGCAGGGGATATGCAGGATTTGTTTCTTGCAGAGCCTGTGGATATGTAGTAAAATGTCCTCATTGTGATGTTGCATTATCTGCACACCGCAATGGGAAGATGGTCTGCCATTATTGTGGACATGAAGAACCACAAGTCAGAGTATGTCCGTCCTGCGGTTCCCGTTATATTGGTGGATTCAAGGCAGGAACTCAACAGATTGAAGAGCTTGTGATACACCAGTTCCCAGGAGCGAGGGTTCTTAGGATGGATATGGATACCACCAGGACAAAGGATGGACACGAGAAGATATTGGAAGCATTTGCAAGTGAAGAGGCAGATATCCTGATTGGTACGCAGATGATCGTGAAGGGACATGATTTCCCGAATGTTACGCTGGTAGGAATCTTAGCAGCAGATATGTCATTATATTCTAACGATTACCGTGCCGGGGAGCGTACTTTTCAATTGCTGACTCAGGCGGCCGGACGTGCCGGGAGGGGGAAGAGCAAGGGTGAAGTAGTGATACAGACCTATAGTCCGGAACATTACAGTATTGAGATGGCTGCGGCACAGGATTATGACGGCTTCTATGATGCAGAGATGAATTACCGTAGACTGATGGGATACCCGCCGGTAGAGCAGCTGCTGGCAGTTCTGATGACGGGGGCTGATGAAGAGATACTTGAGAAGGCTGCAAAGTATCTGAAAGAATTCGTTCTACGGATAGATAAGAACAGGATTCTTAATGTTATTGGCCCGGCAAGTCCATATGTGGCGAAAGTTAACGATGTGTATCGTCGTATTCTGTATCTGAAGGGAAGAGATTACAGACTGTTGATAGAAGTAAAGAATCGGATGGAGCAGTATATAGAGATTAATAAGGGTTTTCAGACGTTGCGGATTCAGTTTGATTTTAATCCGATGAATGTATTTTAAAATAAAAGTAGTGGAGGAGAGTTAATTATGGCGATTAGAAAGATACGTGAACTTGGAGATGAGGTTCTGACAAAGAAGTGTAAAGAAGTAACGAAGATGACAATAAGAAACAGGATATTGATTAACGACATGCTGGATACGATGTATGAAGAAGGCGGGGTCGGACTCGCGGCGCCGCAGGTTGGAATTCTGAAAAGGATTGTCGTGATTGATGTAGGAGATGGACCCATCGTACTGGTGAATCCGGAGATTATTGAATCTTCCGGCGAACAGACCGGTGAAGAAGGATGCTTAAGTGTTCCAGGGAAAGCAGGTACGGTAACCAGACCGAATTATGTGAAAGTGCGGGCGCAGAATGAAGATATGGAAGAGATTGAGCTGGAAGGAGAAGAACTGCTTGCGAGAGCCTTCTGTCATGAGGTGGATCATCTGGAAGGAAAGATGTATGTAGAACTGGTGGAAGATGGGCTTCATGATGTGGAATATGAGGAGGAAGAATAGATGAGAGTGATATTCATGGGTACTCCGGACTTCTCAGTAGGGACACTGGAAGCTTTGATAGAAGCGGGACACGAGGTGGCGCTTGTAGTTACCCAGCCGGATAAGCCCAAAGGACGTGGCGGCAGGATGCAGTGTACACCGGTAAAAGAGACGGCTCTTTTACATCAGATTCCGGTATTTCAGCCAAAGAAAGTCAGAGAGCCGGAATGTATCGCGGAATTGAGAAAATATAAAGCAGATATCATGGTGGTCATAGCCTTCGGACAGATTCTGCCAAAAGAGATTCTTGAGATGACGCCTTACGGCTGTGTGAATGTCCACGCTTCACTGCTTCCTAAGTACCGGGGAGCAGCGCCTATCCAGTGGGCGGTTATCAATGGAGAGAAAATATCCGGTGTGACAACGATGCAGATGGATGAAGGGCTGGATACCGGCGATATGCTGTTAAAGACAGAGGTCATTCTGGATGAAAAGGAGACTGGCGGAAGTCTTCATGATAAACTGGCATCCGCAGGAGCGCAGCTCTGTGTACGTACGCTTCAGGAGATAGAAGATGGAACAATTGTACGTATGCCTCAGGGAGAGAGCCCTACTGCTTATGCAAGAATGCTGGATAAGAAGCTGGGTAATATCGACTGGAGCCAGGATGCGGTATCGATTGAACGTCTGATACGGGGCTTAAATCCATGGCCAAGCGCTTATACAGACTGGGACGGAAAGGTAATGAAGATATGGGAAGCACAGGTAAAAGAGCAGGGAAAGATGCCAAAGGCGGCGCCGGGGACCGTGGTTTTGGTTGAAAAAGACGGATTTAGCATACAGACAGGAGATGGTTTGCTTAAGGTGACTGCATTGCAGATTCCGGGAAAGAAAAGAATGGAAGCAGATGCATTTCTGCGGGGATACCAGATAGAAGTGGGAACGAGATTCTTATAACTCATTAAGAATTGTTAAATTTATATGAAAAACAGGTATTTTACCTGTTTTTCATATATAATACTCTGTATGTGGTATTGATATAGTTTGGGAGGCGTATATTTATGTTTTATGGTTTTTATGATCCTACGTATATTCTGGTCGTGATTGGTCTGGCGATCTGTCTGTTGGCGTCGGCTAAGATGCGTTCTACTTTCAATAGATATTCCCGGGTCAGGAATCATTCCGGGCTTACCGGGAGAGACGCGGCGGAGCAGATCCTTCGGCGTGCCGGGATCTATGATGTGCGGGTGGAGCATGTAGGCGGGAATCTGACGGATCACTATGATCCCAGATCCAAGGTGCTGCGGCTGTCGGACGCCACATATGGTTCTACATCCGTTGCGGCGCTTGGAGTTGCTGCACATGAGTGCGGGCATGCGATCCAGCATGATACGGGTTATGTACCGCTGCAGGTTCGGAGTGCGTTGGTTCCGGTTGTGAATTTTGGAAGCTCTATCGCGTGGATCTTGATTGCGATCGGCCTGATTTTTAACAGCCGTTCTTCGATATTATTTTTGAATCTGGGTATACTGGCGTTTTCGCTGGCAGTTATCTTCCAGTTGGTGACGCTTCCTGTCGAGTTTAACGCGTCCAGCCGTGCGATCCATATCCTGGGCGGGAGCGTGCCATCTACCACCCTCGTGATAAACGCACGCTCTTTCTTATCCAAATACTGGTACTGGTCCAGAACATTCTTAAGAGCAATGTGGCTGTACTCACCGTCCCGTGTAATCTGGAGCAATATTTCAAGAATCAGTTCACGCCCGCTTACGGATGCCGCCATACCTCTCTCCTCCATCAACGTCTCCGGTTATTCGCGATCATTATGATACGGAGAAGCTGCAGGATGGATGAGATCGCACCGGCAACATAGGTAAGCGCCGCCGCAAACAGAACCTTCTTCGTCGCATTCACTTCGTCCTCGTAG
>CANSLW010000144.1 GCA_947647815.1 uncultured Dorea sp.
AGTCGGAGAAGAATTCATCTACGAGAGCTTTATCGGTTCCTTATTCAAGGGTGTTATCAAAGAAACCGCCAAAGTCGGCGATTTCGATGCTGTCATTCCTATGATTACAGGAAGCTGCTACCTGACAGGCGTTGCAACTTATTTGATCGATCCACAAGATCCATTAAAATATGGTTTCCAGGTGGGTTAAATTTAATTGAGAGAATAGAATATTTGAGTATAACATATCTTTGCATTTTATACACGGATATGTTATACTCAGTAAGTATGGAAGCGGGTTAGGGGAATAATCCGCTTCTCTTCTTATAATTTTACCCCAACTTGGGCGCATACCTACGGTATGTCACATGAAAGGAATGATGCTAATGCCAAGAAAAAGGCGATCAACGAAAAGTCGTATCGTTAAAGCTGCATGGAATCTGTTTTATAAAAACGGATACGACAACACGACCATCGAGGACATCATTGCAGCCTCCAAGACTTCAAAAGGAACTTTCTATCACTACTTCAAAGGAAAGGAAGCACTTTTGAACTCACTATCCTATTTATTTGACCAGAAATACGAAGAACTGGCTTCCACAGTTGACCCTGATATGTCAGCCTATGACAAACTTCTTCTTCTGAACCATGAACTGTTTCATATGATTGAGACCAGCGTTGACATAAGTCTTCTGGCTTATCTATATTCATCTCAGCTGATTACCAAGGATAAAAAATCACTGGCTGACAAAAAACGGTTCTATTATGAATGGATCACGGAGATTATCGACACTGCAAAAGAGAGCGGCGAATTCAGCAACACCAGCACTGCCGAAGAATTGATGGATATTTATGCTATGTATGAGCGGGCGTTACTCTATGACTGGGCACTTTTCAAAGGAAAATTTTCGCTTACCGAACATAGCGACAAATTATTGCCACATGTATTAGATGTATTTGTTAAAGGAGTATAGTTATGGATGTCGAACCTTAAAAGACAGGTATGCTTAAGAAAAACATACCTGTCTTTTTTGCTGCTTTACTCTTAACAGCCCTTATTCAATTATACCATGCATTCATGCATCTCTTCTTCCTCAATGCCGGCTTTGCGCATCATATCAGCAATCTGCTCCCTGTCCTCTAATCCAGCGCACCACGACAAGCCGCAGCCTGCCGAAATCGTTCTCGGAACCGGAATAATACGTCCTGGAACCTGGTTCTCTTTGCATGCTTTTTCCATCGCCATCGCATCTGCGGTTGTGTGGAATGTTACGACCAAACGTAATTCTTTCTTTCTCATATCTACTCAATCACCACTTCAAAATATCCGTCTTTCTCGCTGGCAGTTGACTTCTTGCCGTGATCTTTGGCATATTTTTCAACATTCATCTTCTGATGAGGCTCCGTAACCAATATCTTTACCAGACCAGCTGCTCCGCTGAGCGCTTCCGCAGTAAGCATTAACGGTTCCGGGCAAGAAAGACCTCTTGCATCTACTTCCTTCATATTATTACTTTCTTAGGATACTATGTATTAATCCTGATTTCAATCTATATTTTTGTTATTTTTACAGCTTCTTTATTATTCTTCGTCTCTGGCAAGTTCTTGAACAGCCTTAATGGCAATATCCACTTCCTCCTCCGTGTTATAATGTGAAAAACTGAATCTCACAGCCCCCTGTTCCACAGTCCCAAGAGCTTCATGCATAAGCGGTGCACAATGTCCTCCTGATCTTGTAGAAATATTATATTCTGTAAGAAGTGCATCACTCACTTCTGAGGAATCATAATCACCAATATTCAGCGTCACGATCGCACAGCGGTTCTTCGAGCTAAAGTCTCCATATATCGTCACACTCTCTATATCCTTGACACCTTTATAGAACTGCCACATCAATTCCTGTTCTTTTGCACGTATCTTATCGATTCCATACTCCTCAAGATACTTAAGCGCCGCATGAAGCCCTGCTATCCCATGCCCGTTCAATGTTCCAGCCTCCAATGCTGTCGGCATCTGCTCCGGCTGAATCTTACTATATGTCTGAACGCCCGTCCCGCCTGCCTTCAGTGGATTAATCTTCAGCCCTTCCCGGACATACATGCCTCCTGTACCCTGTGGTCCTAACAACCCTTTGTGCCCGGTAAAACACAGAACATCAATCTTCATATCTTCAACATCAATTGGAAATACACCTGCTGTCTGGGATGCATCTACAACGAATAAAATCCCTTTCTCACGTGCTAATTCTCCTATTGGCTTAAGCTCTACATAATTTCCAGTCAGGTTCGACCCATTTGTACTGACAATCATCTTCGTTTTTGGCGTAATCGCCTCTTTGATGTCCTCTATACTGAACGTCCCTTTTTCCCTGCAGGGTATGATCGTAAGTTCTATCCCCTTTGTCTCCAAATCATAAAGCGGCCTGAGTACCGAATTATGCTCCAGCATCGTCGTAATCACATGATCGCCCGGCTTAAGAAGCCCTCTAAGCGCTATGTTCAAACTCTCTGTAGAATTACAGGTAAATACAGCTTGTCTGGGATTCGTCCCGCCGAACAAGCGGCAGATTCTTTCCCTTGTGTCATAAATTATTCTAGAGGCACTTAAAGAAGCATCGTTCACACCTCGTCCAGCATTTCCCATAGAACTCATGGCTTGTACCACCGCATCGATTACTTCCTGCGGTTTGCGCATCGTAGTTGCCGCATTATCCAGATAAATCATCTCTTCTCCCCAACCTTTCTATCGGATATATCTATCATTATAGTCCTAATCCATTATTCCGTCTAATCGATAAGTTTTATATAAAGCGTCATTTATAGATATTATAAATTAAAACTGCCCTTTCACAAATCGGGCAGTCTTAATTTACTGTCTGGTATATAGCATCAGCCGTACAGACACAATCTTTTATTTTTCTATCTGATATACTTCCTTCACAATCTTAATGAACCGCTCTGCTGAGCTGGATAATTGATAATTCTTATTATACACCAGATTAATATCTCTCCCGTCATCCGCCATCGGTATCGGAAATGCAAGTACAGTCCCTTCATTCGCCTCATCTTCCGTGGAAAGCCGGGACATAACTGAAATTCCCATCCCTTTGCTGATGGATTTCTTAATAGTCTCGGGATTCTCGATGCTGGCAATAACATCTAATCTGTCTATTGGAATCCCTGCTTTCTTCAATTGTTTCTTAGCTTCTTTTCTTGTTCCGGATCCTTCTTCCCTCATAATTAGATGTTCCTTCAATATCCAGCGAATATCCTGAGGCGACTCCCTTTTAATCTTACGGTATTTCTCCGTATTCGGAGTGATAATTACCAACTCATCCTTATAAAAGGGAATATATTTGCAATGCTTTTTCTCTAATACGGTCCCGGTAAATCCCACATCTACCAGATTGTCTACAATCTGTGTCACCACCTGGGCGCTGTCCGTCTCCATAATCTTAATCTGCTCTCCCGGATATCTCTCACTGAATCGAATCAGCACTTTCGGAAGAAGATACTGCGCCGGTATTGTAGACGCTGCAATAGTAATACACTGCTTCTCTGCCGTACCTTTTGTTCCAAATCGTTCTTCTATCTTCCTCTCCAGATCAACCATCTGCCTTGCATATCGGTAGAGATCCCTGCCATCCTCAGACATGGCAACCTCTTTTGTATTCCTGACAAACAGCCGGACATTCAATTCCTTCTCTAGAGACGCAATATGGGCACTGATCGTAGGCTGCGTCAAATACAGTTCCTTCGCTGCTTTCGAAAAACTGCCGCCCTCTGCCACCTGGACAAATGCTTCAAGTTGTTTCAAGTTCATTAGTATGCAACCCTTTCGCTTTCTGCTCCTGTTTTCTTTGTCACTTTAATACTATCCATATATTCCAGTATCGGCTTCGCGCTCTTCCTGCTGGTCTTAAACATGTCACGCACCTGCGCGATAGTAATCACCGGGTCCTCTGCAAGCTTACAACGAATCATTTCCTTCGCATCTTCCATATACTCTGTCAAGGTATACATATCCTCCGTAACCTTCACAATCCTTCCTTCCTCCAACAGGATATTCAGGATATCGTCCGACACCGCTCTTTCTTCTCCCTTAATCTCAATCTCCGAATAACGTACAAAATCATACTTTGCATTCGTAAATGTATCCAGAAGAAGTCCTGATACTTTATCATAAATCTTATCTTTTCTCACTTCATATTCCGGTGTACACAAGAATTCATCTACTCGTTTAAGACTTCCATCTTCTACAAACATCTCTATAATTTTGTCGAATACATTCGGCCGTATCTTCTGAAAATATGCTGCCTGGACCTCCGCTTTCTTCATACCGTACCGGTATGGATACTTATCTTCGTATGATTTCAACACCTTTTCCAGAGTCTGCTTTGCAGCACGCCTATTGTCCGCATGCCACACATAAGTATCCCGGCGCATCGGAAATACACACACTAAATCCTGATTTTCCAGTTCTTCTACATCCTTCGCGACTTCATCTACAGAGAGAGCCGTAAGTTTTGCCAGTTCTGCCAGTGTAATCAGTGTATCTCCATACGCTTTTGTATGCAGTTCAATAACATCCGCCGTGGAGCCGGATTCTTTTCTCTTAAGTTCTTCTATCACTTGTTCCTGGAATCTTCTCTTTACTTTCGGGTTCGGCTCTAGGATTACACCGCCTCCGATGGTCTCCATTGGTGAATAGAAACGCACTACGAATTTATCACCGCGCCGCACCGCAATCTCTTCTTCCAGACGAAGCTGCACATATCCGCTCTCTCCTGGTCCTATCTCTTCCTGGTCAAGCAGGACTGCACGACATAGAATCTCGCTTGTCCCTGTGAAGAAATGAAGCCGTGTATGATTAGTCAGAACCCTCATGGACGAATCCAGTACATGAAGCTTCACATCCAGAAGGTCCGTATTCTTCATGCTATCCTTTGGAGCAAGGACACATCCCCGTCTAACCTCTTTCTTCTTTACATTGGACAGATTAATAGCCACACGCTGGCCCGCCTGGCATTCTGCCTTATCCTGTCCATGCACCTGAATACTACGAATCTTGCACTCCTTCCCTATCGGATACATCTGCAATGTATCTTCCTTGGTAATAGTTCCTGATACCAGTGTTCCGGTAATAATAGTCCCGAATCCTGACAGAGTAAATGCCCTGTCTACCGGAAGTCTTGGAATGGTCTGAACATCTTTGGCAACGACCTCATCTCTCGTCATCTTCTCTATCAACTCAATAAGATTCTCAAGCCCTTCTCCGGTTGCCGCTGAAACTTTTACCACCGGAGCCCGTTCAAGAAATGTACCTTCCAGTTCTTCCTTAACTTCCTCTTCCACCAACTCCAGCCATTCCTCGTCTACAATATCACATTTATTCAAAACGATAATACTCTTCTCAATTCCAAGCAGCTTCAGAATATCCATGTGTTCCCTGGTCTGAGGCATAATCCCTTCATCTGCTGCAATTACCAGAAGTACCAGATCCATTCCTATCACTCCGGCAACCATATTATTGATGAATCTCTCATGTCCTGGAACATCAATGATTCCAACACGGTCCCCACCAGGAAGATCAAAATATGTAAATCCAAGATCTATGGTAATTCCTCTTCTCTGCTCTTCTTCCCAGCGGTCTGTATTCCTTCCCGTCAACGCCTTGATCAGAGTTGTCTTGCCATGGTCTATATGACCAGCCGTACCTATTATGATATTCTTCATAATCTATATTCTCCTAGTTCTCTCTACTCTAATACATCCATCTCCTTTAACTGCTCCACGATTACTTTATAGAATCGTTCATCTATCGTTCTTACATCCAGCAGAACCGTATCATTAACCACTCTTGGAATAATCGGCACCGGAAGATGGCGCATGCGCTCCTCCAGCTCTGCTACACTGATATTTTCCGGATGAATGGCGACCGCCATGCTCGGTATCCTTTCAAGCGGCAATGACCCTCCGCCAATCTGTGATTCACAAGCTGACAGTTCTATCCTCGCCGGCAATCCTTTCTCTTGCAGCAGTTCACAGAGTTTCTTTGCATCCTTCGTTACATCTTGTAACGATCTTGTTATCATCCTTAAAACTGGTACATTTTTAACCGCGTTTTCCTCAGATAAATATTCCTGAAGCACCATTTCCAACGCCGCCGCAGTGAATTTATCAATTCGTAATGCACGGGTCAGCTGATTTTTCTTCATCATATCAATATATTTCTTCCGCCCAATGATAATCCCCGCCTGCGGTCCGCCAAGCAGCTTATCACCGCTGAAACACACTACATCAGCCCCTTTTGCAATGGAATTCTGCACAGTCGGCTCATATGTAATGCCATATTTGCTCAAATCAATAAGCACACCGCTGCCCAGATCTTCAACCACTGGAATCTCATGCTTCTTTGCGATTGGAATCAGTTCATCAATATCCACACTTTCTGTAAAGCCCACGATTCTGTAATTACTTGTGTGTACCTTAAGCAATGCTTTCGTTTCTTCTGTAATCGCACTTTCGTAGTCATCATAATGTGTCTTATTAGTGGTACCCACCTCAACTAACACAGCGCCGCTCTGCTCCATTACATCCGGAATGCGGAACTTGCCTCCAATCTCTACCAGTTCTCCACGCGAGACCACAACTTCCCCGCCCTTTGCCAGGGAACTTAAGATCAACATCACCGCCGCCGCATTATTATTCACTGCCATAGCAGCCTCTGCCCCCGTAATCTTACACAGAAGCTTTTCAAAATGAGAGTACCTCTCTCCTCTTCTGCCTTCTTCCAGATTGTATTCCAGATTCGAATATCCAGTAGCAATCTCTGACAGACGCCTCATATGCTCCGTCCCAATCGGAGCACGTCCCAGGTTCGTATGAAGAATCGTTCCCGTACCATTAATTACCGTCCGCATATTCGGCGTATGCATAGCCGCTACTGTCCTCTCGATATGTGTAGTCAAAAGCTCTGTCTGCTCCTTTGCCGCCTCTTCATCTTCACATTCGCCGATAAATTTGCGCAGCCTCTCCATCTCAATATGGATGGCTTCCATAACAGTATCTCTGCTGTAACGTTCAATTAACTCCCGGATAGTCTCATCCTCCAACAATATATCCACTTTAGGGATACTGCGGTACAACATATTTTTATTCATTTTCTTATATCCTTTTCCCATGAATTTTGTGTAACCATTATCCTGGATAGTTACAATCTTATTATTAAAACAGGCGGATCAGCTTATCACTTTTCTCTGCAACCTTTCCAATAACAGAGACCGCCGTATCCATCCCGGCATTCTTAAAATCTCCCATCATATCCCGCAAATGCTCCGGCGAAACACTGATCAGCAGTCCTCCCGAAGTCTGTGGATCATACAGAAGATCAAGATAATGCTCTTCTACTGCTCCTGCCTCTACTTTATCAATAGAATATCCACGGTTCTTATAAGCTCCTGCAGGAATCAGCCCCATCTTCGCATAGTCAATCGCATCTTCAAAATATGCTATGTCTTTCACACGAATCTCAAATGTCACCTCACTTGCCGAAGCCATCTCCACACAGTGTCCAAGAAGTCCGAATCCTGTAACATCCGTACATGCAGATACATCATACTTCTCAACCACCTGCTTTCCTTTCTTATTCAAAGACGCCATAACCGTCTGTGCTTCCCGGATTGCGGATGCAGATGCCATATCCGCCTTGATTGCAGTATTCACTATACCGCTTCCAATCTGCTTCGTAAGTACCAGGATATCTCCCGGCCTGCAGCCATAATTCTTAAATATCTTATCAGGATGTACAAAACCAGAAACACATAATCCATACTTAGGCTCATCGTCCTGTACAGAATGTCCTCCTACCAGTACCGCTCCTGCTTCTTTCACCTTCATCGCGCCACCTGCAAGGATGTCGCCCAATATCGCCGGATCCAGACAATTCGGGAATCCGACTATGTTAAGTGCCACTGCCGGCTC
>CANSLW010000145.1 GCA_947647815.1 uncultured Dorea sp.
GGAGAAATTCAGTACTTTCGTAAATCCCAAGGTGCCGATTCCGTTTCAGATTACTCAGCTTACCAGTATCACGGACCAGATGGTCTTAGACGCGCCGGATATCGAGACGATATTGCCGCAGTTTCTAGAATTCGTAGGGGATGCGGTGCTGGTGGCACATAATGCATCTTTTGATGTGGGATTCATCGAACAAAACTGCAGGTATCAGGACATAATGCCAGACTTTACTTATGTGGATACAGTTGCCATGGCAAGAATCTTACTGCCTACATTGTCAAAATTCAAACTGAATGTGGTGGCGAATGCACTCCACATTTCTCTGGAGAATCATCATCGTGCGGTAGATGATGCGGGAGCAACGGCAGAGATTTTTGTGAAATTTATAGAAATGCTGCGTGAACGGAATATTATGGACCTTACGAAGCTGAACCAGTTTGGTTCTAATAACGCGGATGCAGTCAAAAAACTTCCGACTTACCACGTGATTATCCTGGCGCGCAATGAGATTGGAAGGGTTAACCTTTATACTCTGATATCCAAATCTCATTTAGAGTATTATGCCAGGAGACCAAGGATTCCAAAGAGTGAACTGTCCAAATACAGGGAAGGACTGATTGTAGGAAGCGCTTGTGAGGCCGGAGAACTTTATCAGGCAATATTAAATGATAAGTCGGAAGAACGGATTGCCAAGATTGTGAATTTCTACGATTATCTGGAGATTCAGCCGCTTGGCAACAATCGGTTTATGATTGAAAGTGAGAAGATTACGAGGGTTCAGAATGAGGAAGATTTAAAGAGCCTGAACCGTAAGATTGTGGAGTTGGGAGAGCGCTTTAATAAACCCGTAGTGGCGACGTGCGACGTACATTTCATGGAGCCGGAGGATGAAGTGTACCGCCGGATCATCATGGCGGGAAAGGGATTCTCAGATGCAGACAATCAGTCTCCGTTATATCTTCGTACCACAGATGAGATGTTAGAGGAATTTGAGTACCTGGGTTCAGCCAAGGCTCAGGAGATTGTTATTGATAATCCATGCCGGATTGCAGATATGGTGGAGCGTATCACACCTGTCCGTCCGGATAAGTGTCCGCCGGTGATTCCGGATTCGGATACGCTGTTAAGAGAGATTTGTTATCAAAAAGCGTATTCCATGTATGGAAAGGTTTTGCCGCCTGTGGTAACGGAGCGGCTGGAAAGGGAACTGAATTCTATCATCTCTAACGGATTTGCCGTAATGTACATTATTGCGCAGAAGCTGGTGTGGAAGTCTAATGAGGATGGATATCTGGTTGGTTCCAGAGGTTCTGTGGGTTCTTCTTTTGTGGCAACGATGGCGGGTATTACAGAGGTAAATCCTTTAAGCCCTCATTATTATTGTAAGAAGTGTCACTACAGTGACTTTGATTCGGAAGAGGTGAAGAAGTTTGCCGGAGGATGTGGCTGGGACATGCCAGATAAACTGTGTCCTGAATGCGGTGAACCTCTTGTAAAAGATGGTTTTGATATTCCTTTTGAGACATTTCTTGGGTTCAAGGGAAATAAGGAGCCAGATATCGACCTTAACTTCTCAGGAGATTATCAGAGTCTTGCGCATAAGTACACGGAAGTTATTTTTGGAGCCGGACAGACCTACCGTGCAGGAACTATTGGAACTTTAGCAGATAAGACAGCATTCGGTTATGTGAAAAATTATTTTACCCAGCGGGGGCAGGGGAAGCGAAAGTGTGAGATTGACAGGATTGTGCTTGGCTGTACAGGAATTCGTAGAAGTACCGGGCAGCACCCCGGCGGTATCATCGTCCTTCCTCTTGGGGAGGAGATTAATACCTTTACGCCGGTGCAGCATCCGGCGAATGATATGACAACGGATATCGTGACAACGCATTTTGATTACCACTCTATTGACCATAATCTGTTGAAGCTTGACATCCTGGGACATGATGATCCGACGATGATTAAGACCCTGGAGGAATATATCAGTTCACCTGCTATGGAGAATGAGTATAACGAGACGGATAATAAATTTGTGGCGACAAAGATTCCGTTAGATGACAAGGGAGTAATCTCACTCTTCCATGACACATCGGCATTAGGGATTACGCCGGATGATATCGGGGGATGCCCGGTAGGGTGTCTGGGAATCCCGGAGTTTGGGACAGACTTCGTTATCCAGATGGTAGTGGATACGAAGCCTCAGACCTTATCAGACCTGATACGAATCTCCGGATTGTCCCACGGGACAGATGTATGGCTTAACAATGCCCAGGAGCTGATTCGATCCGGAAAGGCAACGATTTCCACAGCAATCTGTACCCGTGACGATATTATGACCTATCTGATTAACAAGGGTATGGATTCCGAACAGTCCTTTACCATCATGGAGAGAGTCCGGAAAGGTGCGGTTGCTAAGGGGAAATGCAAGGAATGGCCCCAATTTAAGGAAGATATGAAGGCACATGATGTGCCAGACTGGTATATCTGGTCTTGTGAAAAGATTAAGTACATGTTTCCGAAGGCACATGCGGCGGCATATGTTATGATGGCATACCGAATCGCATACTGTAAGATTAATTATCCGTTAGCATATTACGGGGCGTATTTTGGAATCCGCGCGGATGCATTTTCTTATGAACTGATGTGTCAGGGAAAGGAAATATTAAAGCAGCATATTGATGACTATAACAGGCGTTCGGATTCCTTAAGTAAGAAGGAGCAGGACACCATGAAGGATATGCGGCTGGTGCAGGAGATGTATGCGAGAGGATATGAATTTGAGCCCATGGATATCTACCAGGCGAAGGCTTCGAAGTTCCTGATTGTGAACGGAAAACTGATGCCGCCGCTGGTCAGCATCGAGGGTATGGGTGATAAAGCGGCGGAAGCAGTGGAGGAGGCATCAAAAGACGGACCATACCTTTCGCTGGATGATTTCCGTCAGAGGACGAAGGCGAGTAAGACAGTCATCGATTACATGGTGAAACTTGGAATCCTTAAAGGACTGCCGGAGTCCAACCAATTGTCATTATTTGACCTGTAATATATTGCTGTTCTTCATATGTAGAACTTTTAGCAACATGAAAGATTGAAGAATGAAGTAATAAAAGAGCTGCGAATTGTATTAAAAGCTAAGGAGAAGAAAAGATGAGAAGAGCCGACCGCGAGATAAAGGATTCTGAAGAAACAGGAAAAGTTTCTGAAATTAATGCTTTAAACTGCGAAAGTATTATGATATACTAATATAAATGTTCGTAAGTATGAAAGTAAACTTTCATACTGAATTTGTGGGTCAAATGTGCGTGCAAGCCCGCCCGCTTGACCCATGTATAACAAATTTGAGAAGTATATGTATTAAAGAAACTGTATAAATAATATAACAAGAAGAATTATTAAAATACGGAAGGATGGAACACAGAATGTCAGAGAAGAAAAAAGTTATTATGCTCGGCAATGAAGCAATCGCCCGGGGCGCCTATGAGGCAGGTGTAAAAGTGTCTGCCGCATACCCGGGCACTCCAAGTACCGAGATCAGCGAATATCTGGTGCAGTATAAGGATGACTTGTACTGTGAATGGTCACCCAACGAGAAAGTTGCGACTGAAGTTGCCGTCGGAGCATCCCTTGCGGGAACGCGCGCTATGTCCTGTATGAAGCATGTAGGATTCAATGTTGCGGCAGACCCTGCATACAGTGTGTCCTATATGGGAGTGAACGGAGGTCTGGTAATAGTGGTTGCAGATGATCCGGGACTATACAGCTCCCAGAATGAGCAGGATACCAGAATGGTGGCACGTGCGGCACAGCTGCCTGTATTAGAGCCGTCAGACAGCTCTGAAGCAAAGGAATTCATGAAGCAGGCATTTGAACTAAGCGAAAAGTTCGACCGTCCATTTGTATTCCGGACGACCACGAGGCTCGCCCATTCCCAGGGAGTAGTAGAACTTGGCGAGCGTGAAGCGATAGAAGATAAGCCCTATGAGAAGGATATCAGAAGAACGGTCATGATGCCGAATAATGCGAAGCTTCGTCATGTGGAGATTGAGAAGCGTAATCTGGAACTGGCGGAAGCAGCGAATACGCTTCCTATTAATAAAATGGAGATGAATGATACAAAGATTGGTGTGATTACCAGTGGTATTCCATACCAGTATGTAAAGGAAGCGATGCCAGAGGCTTCCGTGCTGAAGCTTGGAATGGTAAATCCGCTTCCAAGGAAACTGATTGAAGATTTCGCGTCAAAAGTTGAGAAGCTTTATATTATAGAAGAATTGGATCCGGTTATAGAAGAACAAGTGAAATCATGGGGAATTCAGGCGACGGGTAAGGAGATATTTACCGTACAGGGAGAATATAGTGCGAATATGATTCGTGAAGCAATCCTTGGAGAGAAGCTGGATATCGCGGCGCCTGCACAGGTTCCTGTAAGGCCGCCAATCCTTTGTCCGGGATGTCCGCACAGAAGTGTCTACTATGTGGTGAAGAAGCTGAACCTGCATGTTGCAGGAGATATAGGGTGTTATACATTGGGAGCTGTTGCACCGCTTAGTGTGGTTGATACGACAATGTGTATGGGATCTAGTATCTCTACTCTTCATGGCATGGAGAAGGCAAAAGGAAAAGAATACATAAAGAACTGGGTTGCGGCAATCGGTGATTCTACATTTCTGCATACAGGAATAAATTCCCTGATGAACATGACATATAATAAATCAACGGGGACTGTGCTGATTTTGGATAATTCTACTACAGGTATGACTGGACATCAGGATCATGCGGCTACCGGAAAGACGTTGCAGGGAGATCCAACCTATGCGATTGATATTCCCGCTCTTTGCCGTGCAGTGGGCGTTAAGAATGTAGTTGAAGTTAATGCATTCGATATCGAGAGACTGGAAGCTGTTATCAAAGAAGAAGTTGCAAGGGATGAGGTGTCAATCATCATCACGAAGACACCATGCGTATTGTTAAGTAAGGCGAAGAAGCCTTTGTATATTGCACATGAGGATAAATGTAAGAAATGTGGTATGTGTATGAAACCGGGCTGCCCGGCAATGACCAGAAGAGAAGATAAAACGGTGCGTATTGACGATACCATGTGTACAGGATGCGGGCTTTGTAAAGACTTATGTAAGTTTGATGCGATTGAATTAGTAAAGGCAGGTGACAGATAATGGCAGCGAAGAATATTATGATCGTCGGAGTCGGGGGACAGGGAACTCTCCTGACCAGCAGGATTTTAGGAGGCCTTGCCACCGCAGGGGGATATGATGTGAAGCTTTCAGAGGTGCATGGCATGGCACAGAGGGGCGGAAGCGTGGTTACGTTCGTCCGTTATGGTGAGAAAGTTGCCGAGCCTATCGTAGAAGAAGGACAGGCAGATGTCCTGATAGCTTTTGAGAGACTGGAAGCCCTCAGGTATGCGCATTTCTTAAAGAAAGACGGCGCCCTGATCGTGAATGACTGGAGGATTGACCCGATACCAGTAGTAATCGGTGCAGCTGAGTATCCGGAAGGAATTATAGAGACATTGCAAAAAAATCATAAGGTCTATACGGTAAATGCGACGGAAGAATCTAAGAAACTGGGAAATCCCCGGGTTTTTAACCTGATTGTTCTTGGAATCGCTGCGCAGCATATGGATTTTACGAAGGAAGAGTGGTATGACGTGATTGAACACACCGTACCGCCGAAGACGATAGAGATTAATAAAAAGGCATTTGATGTAGGATATCAGCTTGTATCTGAGTAAAAGGGGGTGAAGGGTATTTTTACAGGTTGGCATATCGATATCTGGAGAAAACTATTGTAAAAATAAAAATCAGAACAGGAGTATGGAAAAATGGCAGGAGTAGCAATAGAGAACTGGAAAGAAATGATCAGAGATCCTAAGATTGAGTGTATGAGCAGAGACGAGATGAGCGCTCTTCAGAGCGAGCGCCTTGTGAAGCAGGTAAAGAATGTATATGAGCATGTAGAATTCTACCGTAAAAAGATGGATGAACTGGGAGTAGAGCCTGGTGATATCAAAGGAATCGAAGACATAAATAAGCTTCCATTCACAACGAAGGAAGACTTAAGAGATAATTATCCGTTTGGGCTTCTGGCAGTTCCCCAGGATAAGATTGCCCGTGTGCAGGGAACCTCTGGAACGACCGGTAAGCTGACGTTGGCTTCTTATACTCAGAAAGATGTAGATGTATGGGGGGAATGTGTGGCCAGAGGACTTGTGATGGCAGGCTTAACCTCTGCAGACCGTATCCATGTATGTTATGGATATGGATTGTTTACAGGAGGTATGGGACTGGATCTTGGAGCAAAGGCACTTGGAGCGATGGCTATCCCTATGTCTTCCGGTAATACGAAGCGCCAGCTGATGTGCATGGAAGACTTTGGCGCAACGGCATTCGGTTGTACGCCTTCTTATGCACTGTATCTTGCTGAGGCGGCCCAGGAGGCGGGGATTGTAGACCGCCTGCAGATCAAGGCGAGTATCAATGGAGCGGAGCCATGGACTGACGAGATGCGAAAGAAGATTGAGAGCATCTTACATATCAACAGTTTTGATATCTATGGTTTGTGCGAGATTACAGGTCCGGGCGTGGCTATGGACTGTATTCATCATAAAGGATTACATGTATATGAAGATTATTTCTATCCAGAGATTCTGAATCCGGCAGATCAGTCTGCATGTGCGGATGGTGAGACAGGTGAGCTTGTGTTCACGACTCTGGCAAAAGAAGGAATGCCGTTAATTCGCTACAGAACCAAGGATCTTACAAGTATTGAACACGGAACCTGTGAATGTGGAAGAACATTACCGAGAATCCAGAAGTTCACCGGACGTACCGATGATATGAAAGTTATCCGCGGTGTCAATGTATTCCCGACACAGGTTGAGACTGCGCTTCTGTCTATGGGCGGCGGTGTAGCGCCTCATTATATGCTGATTGTTGACCGTGAGAATAATCTGGATGTTCTGACTGTTATGGTAGAAGTAGATGAGAAGTATTTCTCTGATGAGATTCGTAAGCTGGATGAACTGAAGAGTAAGGTTGGAGCAGTACTTAAGCAGGCATTAGGTGTATCGGTAAGAGTAAAACTCGTTGAGCCTAAGACAATCCAGAGAAGCGAAGGAAAAGCAAAACGTGTCATTGATAACAGAGAGCTGTAAGAGGAGGAAGAAACCATGGGTGTAAGCAATACAATTCAACAATTGTCAGTATTTTTAGAGAACAGGGAAGGCCGTCTGGATGAGGTGTTAAAAGTGTTGGCGGGAAATGATGTCAATATCGTAGCTTTAAGCCTTGCAGATACCTCAGACTATGGTATGCTGCGTATGGTGGTTTCAGATCCTCATAAGGGACGTTTAGCGCTTAAGGAAGCAGGTATTACGGCGATGCTCACGGATGTAGTTGCACTTCGTGTACCACATGCAACTGGTTCTTTAAGTGAAGCGATGCATCAGATTGTGGAAGGTGAAGTGAACGTCGAGTATATGTATGCATTTGCTAACGGAAGTGATGCGGCGGCAGTGCTTAAGAGCGATGATCCGGCACGGGTGATTGATATCCTGAAAGGAAGCGGATTCAGCGTTTATAGTGCTGATGAGGCATATCGTGCAAATCAATAGACAGACATCAGGGAACGGTTTTTTGCCGTTCCTTTTCTCTTTTTCTGCTAATGGGTAAACTCTCTTGAAAAAAGAGATGGTAAAGAGTATAATAGGGATTGGTTAAGCATGAAGAAGGAGGAAATATACATGTTAGATAAAAAGGTAGTAGAATTGTTGAACCAGCAGGTGAATAAAGAACTTTATTCAGCATATCTGTATCTGGATTTTTCTAATTATTATTATGATCAGGGATTGGATGGCTTTGGAAACTGGTATAAGATCCAGGCGCAGGAAGAGAG
>CANSLW010000146.1 GCA_947647815.1 uncultured Dorea sp.
GCAAAAGCCTCTCCTCTGGAGAATGTGTCCTCATCCCATGAAGCGATCCATGTTGCCGCAGCCATGAAAAGGATTCCGCCAAAGGCAAGGGACACCGTTGTAAACCCCAGCTTTTTCTGGTTATTTTTGCTTTCAATCTGTGCCAGTGTGAAGGGACTTAAGGTCCGGCGTTTCTTCGTACCGTTATTTTCTTTTTTGTCTGCACCTACCTGATTTCCAGACGCTTCTATCGGGGAAACCCTGGATGCAATCGAAGCCGGCTTCCCGATAGAAAACTGCACGATCAGACATCCAATCATTGTGGTTATCAGTGATACCATCCCGTAATTTACAAAATTCCAGCCCTCGGGAAGGGCAATATATGCGATGCCGCCGCCAAGCAGCAGACCCATCGGAATGGCAATGATACTCAGTAGCAATCCTTCCTGGCGTATCATCTTTTTCACCTGTTTCTCGGTCATGCCGATCGTCAGGAACTGCCCGATCTGCTGTATCCGCGCCGCCACAGAAAAATAAAAAATGCTGTAGATCACAATACTGCTGGCAGCAAAAAACAGAACCCCTACAAAAAAGATTGTATAAAATCCTTCATTTCCCTGTTGAAGAGACAGTTCAAAACGGCCGTTTGGATTCACATTCTGACGGTCGATCCCAACATCCGCGGCAATCTGATATATGACAGAGGAAAAGCCGGAGGCAGAACCGCCGATAACTTCTTCTTTCAGACGGACAAGCGCCGTAAATGGGAGTTCCCTCATCAAAGGACTGTTTTCGGCAAATTCTCTGGAAACCCGGATTGGATGCGTCAGCGCCGAATAGTTCTCATCCGTATAACCGGTTATGATAAACTCCTGGGATGTACCGCCGACATCAAGCGGTACGAGAGCTCCTAACGTACACTCCTGCCCCAATGCTTCCATGAACGCTTTGTCTACTGCGATTTCATGATATCTTTGCGGCTCTCTCCCATCCGTGATCACATAGGTCCTGATCTTTTCCGCGTAGCTTTTGGCGTAACTGAAGCTGTATTTCAGGCTGCCGGT
The DNA here is from genome assembly GCA_947647815.1 of uncultured Dorea sp. Taxonomy (GTDB): domain Bacteria; phylum Bacillota; class Clostridia; order Lachnospirales; family Lachnospiraceae; genus Sporofaciens. The sequence goes on from CANSLW010000146.1 coordinate 1,044, forward strand.
CCCAAATTCCTTTCCGGGATATTTATAAGGAATACATAAGTCTACCCTTGTATCTGACGCAACCCTTTCCATCTGGATATCCGTAACGTTCATATACATGACATGCTGCATCTGGTCAAGGATCTCTTTTTCCGCCGTTTTTTGTCCGAGAATAAAAAGAGATAGCGCAGATATGAGCGTCGTAACCAACAAAATTGACAGAAGGGAAATGACGCTAGGTGCCGTTCTTGCCTGCAGATTGCTTTTTGCAATCCGGTAAATGATTCTGTTGTTATTATTCTTGTCTAATCTCATACTTACCACCTACTTTCCACAATCCTGCCGTCTTCGATACGGATTGCGCGGTCAGCAGACTGAGCGATCTCATCATTATGGGTAATCATAACAATCGTCTGGTGGAAAGTCCTGCCTGTGCTCTTAAGCAGGCTGATCACTTCCTGACTTGTATGGCTGTCCAGATTGCCGGTCGGTTCGTCGGCAAGAATAATCGCCGGTTTTGCAGCTAGCGCCCTTGCTATCGCCACTCTCTGCTGTTGTCCGCCGGAGAGCTTAACGGGCTTTCGATTTAATTTGTCCGCCAGGCCCAGCGTCTGTACGATGATAGTCAGATACTCGCTGTCAACCTTCCTCCCGTCTAATTCCACCGGAAGAACAATGTTGTCATATACGGTCAGATTCGGGATCAGGTTATAATTCTGGAAAATGAATCCGATCTTCCGTCTCCGGAAGATGGCAAGCTCATTCTTTTCCATACCGCCAAGTTCCTGTCCATCCACGATCACGCTTCCGCTTGTAGGCGTATCCAGTCCTCCCAGTATATGAAGAAGCGTGCTCTTGCCGGAGCCGGAAGTACCGACAACTGCAGTAAAACTGCCCGCTTCCACTTCCATCGTAATCCCGTTCAGAGCCTTTACCAGAACGGGCTCTTTCCCATAATATTTCGTTACATTATTCACGCTTAATATATTCATTTCCATTGCCCCTTTCAGCTTGATACTTATTATGATATACCCGGATCTTATCAATCCTGTTTCAATATCAAATTCAAAAATATCAAAACCGAAACAATTCACTGCCGTATATCTGGCATGGAATCATTGCCGTCTGTATAAAAATTAGGAAGGCAGATTGAAAAACAACTGCCCTTTCCGACAGCAGAACACACGGCAATGTATCCTTTCTGCATAGTAATGATTTTTCTTGCCAGATACAGCCCTAATCCAATCCCTTCTACTCCCGACACACTTTTCTCTCTGTAAAACCGTTTAAATATATGGTTGATCTGCGAGGCTTCGATTCCTTTTCCTGTATCTTCTATTTTTATTTCCGTATACATCTCCCCCAGATGAATAGAGATATTGATTTTTCCATGTTCAGGCGTATATTTCACCGCGTTATCCAGAATATTCTCAACCGCTTCCGCCGTCCATTTCCTATCGTGACAGACCTGTATCGAAGAACGGCAGTCCACCGTAATCTCGATCTGTTTTTGCTCCGCTTTGCGGACCACACGATTCACTGCATCCGCCAGTGTCTCTGTCACCCTGCTATTTGACGGTTCAAGCCTGATCATTTCTATTTCCAATCTGGACGCCTTTACCAGAGCATCCAGCAAAAATTCTACCTTTAGAAGCTGCTGCTTCATAACGTCCATAAACTGCCCGGATTGTTCCGCGCAATTTTCCATATCCGTATACATTTCACAGTACATTTTTATATTAGAGAGGGGAGTTTTGATCTGATGTGTAATCTCAGAAATCATTTCCTGCAGTTCTTTTTTCTCTTTCTTACTTTTAGAAATCTGAACTCCGGTAATTCGATCCAATTTTTCTAATTCCATAACAATTTTAGAAGTGAGGGTTTCTTTGTTCATGATCTTCGACACTGGTCTGCCCTGCATGATGTCTTCCGAATAACGGCCGATCTGCAATGACAAAGCGACAAACTGACTGCGAAAATAAAAATAACTCCCCAGATTCATCAGACAGAAGCCGGTTAAGACTGCAGACAGTAATATCCGCGCCGTCATTTCCTCCGTATGACGGCAGATCAGCCATTCTCCGCTGATAAAAAGAAACAAATTTCCACCGGTCAGCATATATTTTATCGCTTTCATCTGCTCTCTCCAATCCACTTATAACCTAACCCATAGATTGTCTTGATGTATTCGTGCTCTTTGTCGGAAATTTTATTTCTTAATCTGCTGACATTCAGCGACAACGTATGTTCGTTTACATAGTTTTCTTTTACATCCCAGATCTTTTCAAGCAGAATCTCTTTGGTTAATATCTGCCCTTTGTTTCTTAAGAATACTTCCAAAAGTCCAAATTCTGTGGGAGTCAGGGAGATGATCCGGTCGTCTCTTTTTACCAGACGGTTTTCAAGGTCAACCGTCAGATCCCCATACGTATAGATCTCCGGCTGCTTTATGCCGCCGCATCTTCTTAACACAGCCTGTATTTTTTCCATCACTACCTTCGTACTGAAGGGCTTCACAATATAATCGTCCGCCCCCATCTGAAGCCCTCTGACCATCTCCTCTTCCAGATTATGCGCCGTTAAGAAGATAAACGGAATCCGGCCCTGTGATACAATCTCTTTTGCCAGATCAAATCCACTACCGTCCGGCAGATTCACATCCAGCAGAATCAGATCAAATGTTTCTGCTCTAAGGCTGCTGCGGGCGTCTTCTACGCCGTATGCAGAGTACGGTGTCATGTCATATTTTTGAATGTTATAGCATAATCCGGAATTCAACAATTCATCGTCTTCTATTACCAGGATTTTCTTTTCCACTTCATGACCTCCACTCCTGCATATATCGCAAAATAACATCGGAAAACTCTTTGCTTCACAGACGTGATACGGATATCTCATTGTCACTTTCATAGCCTTTTTGAAACACCATTTCCTTCAGAACCATTATTATGAATCGTATCACCCTCCACTAAAAAATGTATTTTATCATTCACCTATTGCGAAAACAATGTAAATGCTCTGAAATGTATTTTTATTGCCGTAAAATGATTCTTTCCTCTAAAAATAATTCACTTGGATACCTGACTCACACTCCATAGGGAGTTAATGTATCCGCATAATCATAATATTTATCATCTTTTGTACGCTTTCATTATCTCTGCCGGAAGATCAGATACACTATCTTGGACAATAATATAAAAATCCAGATCTCTTTCATCTGTATAAGTACCATATTTTCTTTCTCAATTACCACAAAAACAATACACTCCTTACGCTAATACAGACACTCTATTTGTCGTTATCTGGCAATCATTAAGCTTCGAAATATCATAAGCATAAGAATTCCATGAATCTACCAGTTTCTGATATGATGTCCTCTTGTCAAACCCTTCCGAATAATAAAACTGTCGGAAAGAATCTGAATTATCATAAAATCTTTTCCAGTAATAATTCACCTTGTATCTGTCGATCATTCCGTTTATATCTTCCTTGCTCTTGCTTTTATTCAGAGCATATTTTATACTTTCCAAAATTGTTTCCGAATAACTGCCTTTTTCTTTATAAATTTCCAGCATCATCCTGCTGACATCATAGATTTCAGACTTATCATACACAGGCGCTCTTTCCTTATCATAATAAGGATCATCATATAGCTTCAATATTCGATTATTTATCTTGTTAATGACATCATCTATACAGGTATTGACAGCCCTTGTCATCTTATCTGCAAATTGCTTTGACACCATGCTATTCTCAGAAAATAACTGTGTCTTTAATAACAGCATTCCCGCGTCTAATCCAAAGCTCTCTTCATTCCCAAGGCTATCGAACAACCCGTCAAATGTCAAATCCTGCACAAGACGGTTAGCCAGAGATATTTCTTCCAAACTATACCGGCTTCCTGATGTGTCTGGAGTCTGCGTTGTATCACAGGCCTTTCTCAGCTCCTGTGCCATGTAAGCAACATCATTCGACAGCCATTCATACTCCGTTCCTTTCAGGTTCGCATAATCACTGTTATTCTTAATATACTCACTGTACTGCTGAACTTTATTGTTATATTCCGATGCAATGATGTCATATATTTTATCTTTCTCACCAGCGATTCCATTTTTCTCCAAAAAACCGCCTACATTCTCTGCAAAAACATTTGCCCGTTGATTCATGACCTTAGAAACCACTGCATCCAATTGATCCATATGATCTTCAAGCTCCGTACCGCTAAAATGAGACTTTAAATGCTCGGACGAGGTTACGTAAGAGGCCGCAAGTCTGCTTAAGATATAATCTAAATCGCCGCCCCATTCAATGTCAAATGCACTCTGAAACCGAAATTCATCCCACGAATATCCTTCCTCATTTAATTGCTCCAGGAATTCATTCGGCACGTCTGAAACATCTTTGATTGGCTTATAGTTCTGGCCATTCTCAAAGATTTTTATTGGATTCGCCATCCGATATCTATACAAAAGTGTACTTTCTTTTGTAATCTCGTCATTCCCTCCATAAAATGAATAGATCTTTTTATCGCTCAGCTTAAAAAAACCATTCTGAAGCGCTGGCGGTCTTCCATTTAGATTAACAAATAATGAACTGGTATTAATTTGCATTACACAACCTCCACGAATAAAAACAACCTATATATTAAGAAAATCACCATACCCGGCCTTTTCTGCTATTTGCTTTAAACCATCAAGAATCTCTTCTTTTGAATAATTATGCTGCTCCAAAAACTCTTCTCCCTTTTCGCTCAGGTATTCATAGAACAATACGGCAGCCGCTATATCTTCTTTATTTTTATAATCCATACCGTACAACATGATATTTTCTGCTTCGTTTATATCTCCGTTATCTATCATTGCCAGCAATTCATCCAGACTTTTCCCAGATACTTCATACTTATTTCTGATTTCCTCTTCAACAGAAACATACTGCTTTCCAAACATTAGCGAAAATAATATTCTGGCGGCCTCCTTAATCATTCTCATGATATAATCTTTCTCATCTTCAAAGTTCAACTACTGCACCTCCATTGTTCTAGTTTTAATCTGTTTCTGTAAACTGCTGAAGCCAGGATGTACGCGCTTCCATCAACATCTCATAGATATTAAATTCGTTCGGAGTATCTTCAGAAGGTATTACCTTATCCTTAATTCTCTCCAAAAGTATTTCCGTACTTTCTCCGACTTCAAATCCCTCTCTTCTGGCACGCTGCGCCTCAATTTCTCTCATTTTCGCCTCATATTCAGGCATGACTTTTTCTATTCTTTTTTGAGTATCAATCATAAGATTAGCCCCATCTGCTGCCTTCTTTGCGGCTTTTTCGTATGCCTTATCGAGCCTGGCTAATTCTTCCTCCATTGTAAGTTTATGAAAGCGGTAATTTCTTCCCTCTAATTCAAACTCAATATAGTCGGCTCCTTCCTCGAAATCCTGTGTCCATACTTCCCGTGTGCCGTTTGCATATCCGGTAACAATGTCATTATAAACATCCTGATATGCTTTCATAAGACTATCCACATGAATATTCACAATATAATCATATATATTTACTTCAGGATCTTTTCCTTGCTCATATGCTTTATTCAAATAAACATTATATGTGCCACGAAGCTGCATCTCTATTGTGGGTTGATTAAACCCAATATCCGAATTTTCAATGATATGGTTATATACCGCATCATCCTCTGACTTTTTCAGTATTACCCTCTCATCTGAAATTTTGGCCTGCGTACCATTCTCAAACTGATACTGAAGATGATCCAGCCCTTCCTGCTTAAGCTCCATCTGATCCGCAAGTTTCTGCAGCATACTCGAAGCCCTTCCCATTGGCGAGATCACCGCAGTATCCCTGCGGGGCAGAATATTCGCCTTTTCCAGTTCTTCTCCTGCACCGCGGCTAATTCCCTTGTTTAATGCGTTCACATGAAATAAATTTGTTGTCTGACCTATATTGATACGCATAATTTGCCTCCTTAAACCACCTGGTATAACACCCACTAATCAACCTTTTCAATCTGTCCTAAAATTCTTAAATAATTTGAATAGTCCTTAAAATACAAGGATTCTTTCTGATCTACCGTAGATGTTTCCTTAACCCGCTCAAATAATGCTTCATAATAATCGTACCCTCGTGATGATGAAGTCCATCCTGTGTCCGACACCGTCTTTGAATGATTAGAAACTTTTTGCAAGATCCCCTGCGGATTTCTTACATTCTCCGCTCTTAAATCTATTGGCGCAAAACCATAATATATATTTTTAGCTGAAGCTTTTGATAATACACCAAGTTTTACTAATTCACCCAAGAAATCTATATTTTCCTTGGATGACATATTTGATGAATGATACTTTCCTTTTAACCTCTCCAGTTCTGCTTCTGAAATCGTGTCCTGCTTCTCACCTTCTATCCAAGACTTGCTTTTCTCTATAAAATAGGACGGTTTACATTTTACCTCATTTGCAGTAACCGTATATATACGGATACCATTAATACTCTCAATTGCCATTTTTTCCTCCCAGTATTTAAATAACTCCCAGAATCTAAAGCCCTTATTTTGTAAGACTTTCAGACCCCTATTTCAAAACTTAACAGGGGGTACTCCTATACGGTATCCTACAGTTTCCATTATAAAAATTACAAATAACGTAGAAATGCCTCATAAAACAGCTTTTCTTTTTTCTCTGCCTCTGTCTGCGGAATACCAAGAAGCTCTATGGCTTTCCTAACCGCAGCTCTGGCGGAATCTACCGTGCTACCTAATACATCACGGTTTCCTTCCTTATGAAACCTTACTAGTGACATGGAAAATAGCTGTGTAATCTGAGAAAGCTTTCCATCAGCCTCCAATGCGGCGCCATTAACCCCGG
>CANSLW010000147.1 GCA_947647815.1 uncultured Dorea sp.
GTCAGCCGTTCTGTTTCGAATAGTATGATCTTCAGATATTTTTCATGCAGCTCTGGCGGAATAGTGCCATCTGTCATGGCTTCTACATATCCTTTAATAGAAGTCAGTGGAGAACGGAAATCGTGAGAGACATTTGCCACGAATTCTTTCTGATAATGTTCCATATCCCTTAGCTGGGATGACATATAATTCAGCGATGCGGACAGATAACCCATCTCGTCCTCGGTATCTACAGGTATCTCATAGTCCAGATTGCCGGAAGCATACTGGGTGGCAGCCTCTGTGATCTGACGGAGCGGACGGTATACAAAATACTGAAATGCCAGTAATATTGCAAAGGAAAGCAGATAGATCAAAAACATAGTAATCATTGCGGCACGCAGCAGGATCCATTGTGTATCTTTTATATCGCTTACATATTTGTGAATCATCAGATATCCATGGGGAGTATATCCATATACAACCGGCGCAATAACAGTGATTACATCTTCTTCAAAATAATCATGATAATTACTGATTTTATACTGATGTCCGGTAATCTCTACAGGATTAAAATCTTCAATCTGAAGAGGCGCGGATGGATAGTCATCAGATATAGCAGCTGAAATGATCTGTCCATCTCTGTCAACAAACCACACAGCAGCTTCTAACTGTATCTTGAGACCCGATAACTGTAAGTGCAGATCGCCGGAGTCTAATTCTTCTGAAAAATAAGAAGGCAGGTAATCACTGGCGACAAGGCTTGCTTCCCGGTACAGGGATGTGCCTGTTTTCTGTTCTAAAGGAGTCTCTGTCAGATTGAATGTCAGCGTGGCTATGGTAAAAATACTGAGGAATCCAAATATCGCATATACGAGGATGAATTTAAGGTATAATGTACTGCGCATAGAGCCTCCTTATTTGACTTCGAATTTGTAACCGATTCCCCATACGGTACTAAGCCCCCAAGAATTATGATCTTTAATCTTCTCACGGAGACGTTTGATATGGACGTCGACCGTACGAGTATCCCCGATGTATTCATAGCCCCAGATCTGGTCAAGCAGCTGTTCGCGGGTAAATACCTGATTTGGAGAAGAGGCGAGAAAATACAGTAATTCCAGCTCTTTTGGAGGCATATCAACCTGTTCGCCGTCAACAAGTACGGAATAATTGGTGAGATTGATAGTAATGCCGGGATATTCTACGCATTTCCCTCTGTCTTCCTTTACACCCTCAGTCTTTGGCGGTGTCTGATAACGACGGAGGACAGCTTTGACCCTTGCTACCAGTTCTTTAGAATCAAAGGGTTTCATGATGTAATCATCGGCGCCAAGTTCCAGCCCTAGTACTTTATCGAATACTTCACCTTTGGCAGAGAGCATGATAATTGGCACGTTGGATTTGGTGCGGATCTCGCGGCATACCTGATAACCGTCGATGCCTGGCAGCATGAGATCCAGCAGAATCAGGTTTGGGCGATAAGTTTCAGCAGCAATCAATGCTTTCTCACCATCATGTACCATCATGGTGTCGAAGCATTCTTTTGTAAGATATAATGATATAAGTTCGGCAATGTTTTCGTCATCGTCTACAATTAATATTTTCTGTCGGTTTACCATAGTCTTGTCTCCTCCCTGTGGTGTCATTTTTTAGAAACTTTGGTTATTTAAGTTCAACAATTGTCACTCCGGCGTCGCCTTCTCCGAATGCGCCCAACCGGAATGATTTTACATGTTTTTGGCGTCTTAGATAAGTGTGAATTCCATTTCTTAACGCACCGGTGCCTTTGCCATGGACAACCCGGACAGAAGACAGGTGTGCAAGGGTTGCATCATCCAGATATTTATCCAGTTCAGCAATGGCTTCATCAACCGTCTTACCAAGAAGATTGATCTCGGGGCTTACTGAGAAGGATTTGCCCATTTTCATCTTACCTTTCGAGGTCTTATGCATCTGTTTGGCAGAATAAGACGGCGTTTCTTCGATAATCTCCAGATCGGAAATATTGGCCTGGGAACGCAGTATACCCATCTGTACGGTTACATTTCCCCTGGAATCAGGAAGGGAGACGATTGTTCCGTTCAGGTTCATGCTGAGTACCTTGACGGATTCGCCGAGTTTAAAATCAGCAGGTTTGTGCTGCTTACGGGGTTTTTTAGGTTCTGGTGTCATACCGGAACTGGCAGCAGCCAGTTTCTTACGCAGACGTTCCCTCTCTTTCTCCATTTCAGCAGCAGATATATTCTCCTTGCCGAATTTGTGAAAATTACGTATGGTTTCGTCTGCAGTTTCCTTTGCATCTGCCAGGATGGCGTATGCTTTTTCATTGGCCTCACGAAGGATACGTTCCTTCTGCTCTTCTAATCGGTCTTGTCTTTGTTTGGTTTCGGATTTAAGCCGTTCCAGCTCACGCTTGTATGCGGCAATCTCTTCCTGCTCCTTTTGCATGGTCCGTTTACTGGTTTCCAAATCTGTAAGCAAGTCTTCAAAAGATTCATCCTGCTCTGTCAGATGAGTCCTGGCTTCATCAATAATATAGTCTGGCAGCCCGAGTTTCCCGGCGATGGCAAATGCATTACTCTTTCCTGGAATCCCAATCAGCAGACGGTAGGTCGGGCGTAGTGTCTCCAGATTAAATTCACAGCAGGCATTCTCGACGCCTGGTGTGGATAATGCATAGACCTTCAGCTCACTGTAATGAGTTGTTGCCATTGTTCGTATGCCGCGCTGATGCAGATGGTTCAGAATTGCAGTTGCAAGTGCGGCGCCTTCGGTAGGATCGGTTCCAGCTCCTAACTCATCAAAGAGAACCAGAGAATGTTCATCTACGTGTCGTAAGAAGGATACGATATTCGTCATGTGGGAAGAGAAGGTGCTAAGGCTCTGCTCAATGCTCTGTTCATCCCCGATATCTGCATAGACATTTTCGAATACGGCAAGCTCTGACCTGTCCAGTGCAGGAATATGAAGCCCTGCCTGTCCCATAAGGGTGAAGAGCCCTACTGTCTTTAGGGAAACCGTCTTGCCTCCAGTATTAGGTCCGGTGACAATCAGAAGGTCAAAATCATCTCCCAGGGTAACGGTGACAGGAACAACACTCTTCTTATCCAGAAGAGGATGTCTTCCTTCGCGGATATGGATGCGGCCTTCTGTGTTAAAGACAGGCATGGACGCATTCATATCCAGCGCAAGAGCGCCTCTTGCGAAGATAAAATCCAGTTCGCCTAAGACAGTATAGTTGGTACGGATTTCTTCGATATATTCTGAGGTATCCATGCTCAGGCGGGCAAGGATGACCTGAATCTCCTCCTGTTCTTTACCGTAAAGTTCTTTTAGATCGTTATTCAGTTTTACTACTGCCATCGGTTCGATGAAGAGCGTGGAACCCGTAGAGGACTGATCATGGATCAGGCCGGACACCTGGCTTCTGTATTCTGCCTTTACAGGAATGCAGTAGCGGTCCCCGCGCATGGTAATAATCGGATCTTGCAGATATGTCCGCAGAGAGCCGTTTACCATACCAGATAAGGTTGAATGAACCTTGTCATTCATCTGTCCGATAGAGCGGCGGATATGCTTCAGCGCAGCGCTGGCATCATCACTAATCTCGTCTTCTTCGGGAATACACCGGCGGATTTCTGTTGACAGAAGAGTTAGAGGTTCCAATTGTCCAAAGAAAGGATCCAGACAGTCTTCCTGGTCATCGTTATTCTCATGCCGCCCGTAAGATTTGGCGCGTCCGGCAGTCTCAAGGAGTTTGCATATACGCAGGAGTTCACCGCTCCCAAGCGCCGCGCCTATCTCCAGACGTCTAAGAGAGTCGTTTACCGGATTACAGCCGCTGAAAGAAATCCGTCCCTTTTTCACAAGGCGCGTGAAAGCAGCAGAAGTTTCCTGCTGTGCGGCGTTAATATCGGCTAGGGACGTCATGGGTTTCAATTTCTTGCAGCGTTCTTTGCCGCTAAAAGAAGAAGCATGGTCTGTTAATAATTCAATAATCTTGTTGTATTCTAATTTACTTAATGTTTTTTTATTCATAATTCATCACCTGGATATATTCTAACCTATTTGAGGAATAAAGGGAAGGATTAAATATTGAACATTCGCTATTCTTGGGGTATACTATATTTAGCATGCGTTTCATTATCAGTAATTTTCGGCTAAAAGAGAGAAGGATGCACCTATGGAAGAGCATAAAGATTCAAAAGAAGAAGTACATCCGGAAGAATCAATGCAGAGAACGGATGTACAGGGAGAAAATGTGGATGAAGATGCCCGGGAGTATTTATTTCTGCAGGAAACCATTAAACGTGATCGACGTGCAGAGAGACGGGGATTCTTCAAGATGGCGGGACTGGGCCTGGTGTTTGGTGTTTGTGCCTGTTTTAGTTTTAGTGCTTTGAAGCCATCCATGGACAGTCTTTTTCATGATGACCCGCAGCAGGTTACAATTCCACAAGAAGAGGAACCAGAAGAGGAGGAAGAGGGACCAGAAGTCGAACCAGAGCCGGAGGTGGTACAGCAGACATTGGATGCAGATAGTTACCGGCAGATGCAGAAGTCATTGACATCTATTGCAGTTGCGGCAAACAGATCTGTAGTTGAGATTGTCGGCGTAACTAGTGATCAGGACTGGACAGAGGAGACGAATGATTACAAGAATAGTGTGTCTGGTATTATTGTGGCGGATAATGGACAGGAACTACTTGTTCTGGGCAAATCTTCTGTTGTGAAAGGTGCTTCAGGACTTCAGATTATATTTAATGACGGAAGTAATTACCCGGCGGTTCTCAAGAAAAGTGATGAAAACCTTGGATTTGGTATCTATGCTGTCAACCGTGCGGATGTAAAGGATTCGACATGGGCACAGATAGAAACGGCAGTTCTTGGAAGTTCGAATGCGATGTCCAAGGGAGATGTGGCAATTGTGCTGGGAAAACCCTTTGGTTATGCAGGAGCCATGGGTTTTGGATCAGTTGCTTCAGGGAAAAACATGCTTGATCTGGCAGACGGGCAGTATCGTCTAATTAATACAGATATCGCTGGTTCGAAGAACGGAAGCGGATTTATTGTAAACCTGCAGGGGGAAGTTATTGCATTGATTGATCAGAGTGTCGCAGAGGAAGATAGTACTGAATTGATTATAGGATTCGGTATTACTGATATGAAAGAAAAGATAGAATTTTTGTCTAATGGCGAAGGGGTTCCCTATATAGGAATCCGGGGTGTGGATGTCACAGAAGACATAGAGAATCAAGGGATACCCAAAGGCTTGTATGTTAAGAATGTAGAGACAGATTCTCCTGCGATGACCGCAGGAATACAGAGCGGAGATGTCATTACCAGCATGGGAGAGACAGAGATTGACAGATTTGCAACATATCATTCAGTGCTGATGGGGATGTCCGTTGGGAAAGAAATTACGCTGAAAGGACAGCGGCAAGGTGCAGACGGATATGTTGATATAGATTTTAATGTAACGATAGGAGTAAAAGAATAGAGCTCGTACATAAGGGGTTACAAAGTAATTCTAAGTGTTCGCGGCTATAATAGAAAGAGGCAGCAATATGAGATACATCAATACCCTTCATGAGGGGGAAACAATCAGGAATGTGTATTTGTGCAAAGTAAAGCGTTCCGCAGAGACTAGAAACGGCAAACCATACGATAATCTGATTCTTCAGGATAAGACGGGAACTCTTGACGGAAAGGTCTGGGATCCTAATTCCGGCGGAATTGCGGATTATGATGAGATGGACTTTATCGAAGTGTACGGAGAGGTCATTAATTATAATAGTAATCTTCAGCTGAATGTTAAGCAGATTCGCAAAGTCTCAGAGGATGAATATTCACCGGCAGATTATATGCCGACTACTACAAAGAATCCGGAAAAAATGTATCAAGCGCTTCTGGGCTATATAAAGAAGGTTGAGAATCCATATTTGAGACTGATATTGGAATATTATTTTGTGAAAGATGAGAAATTTATCAAGAAATTTAAATCCCATTCGGCGGCGAAAAGTGTACATCATGGATTCTCAGGAGGTCTTTTAGAGCATACATTAAGTGTTGTGAGATTCTGTGAGTATATGGCTGGCGCTTATCCGATTCTGAACCAGGATTTGTTATATACCGCTGCTATTTTTCATGATATTGGAAAAGTAAAAGAATTGTCTTCATTTCCGGCAAATGATTATACGGATGACGGACAGTTGTTGGGGCATATTGTCATTGGTGTAGAGATGATCAGCGATGCGGTAAGGACAATTCCAGATTTTCCGGAGAGGCTGGCAAGTGAATTGAAGCACTGTATCGTGGCGCATCATGGAGAACTGGAATATGGTTCGCCGAAGAAGCCGGCGCTGGCAGAAGCGCTGGCATTGAATTTCGCGGATTGTGCAGATGCGAAGATGCAGACGCTGACAGAGATATTCAAGGATAAGAATACGAATGACTGGCTGGGATATAACAGGCTGTTTGAATCGAATTTAAGGAAGACGACAATTGGGGGATAGTATGCAGAAAAATGACAGGATTACAGTGACGATTGAAGATATAGGAAACGGCGGGGAAGGAATCGGGAAAGTAGGTGGATATACGCTGTTTATCAAAGATGCCATAATCGGAGATGTGGTAGAAGCGAAAGTCATGAAAGCTAAAAAGAATTACGGCTATGCGAAATTATTGAAGATCGTCACTCCGTCAGAATATCGTGTGAAGAATCCTGTTTGTCCTTTTGCCCGCAAATGCGGAGGCTGTCAGATTCAGGAGATGGAGTATGGCAGGCAGTTGGAGTATAAGGATCATAAAGTAAGAGGAAATCTCATGCGGATTGGAGGAATCCCAGAAGAAGTTTTGTCAGAAGTGATGGAACCTGTAGTGGGAATGGATAATCCGTTTTTCTACAGGAATAAAGCGCAGTTTCCCTTTGGGACTGATAAGAATGGAGAGCCGGTTACCGGCTTTTATGCCGGGCGGACCCATGATATTATTGCAAATACAGACTGTGCGCTGGGAGTAAAGGTGAATAGAGAGATTCTGGAGCTTATCTTAAGATTTATGAAGAGATATCAAGTCCGTTCCTACGATGAGAAGACAGGGACGGGCTTGATTCGTCATGCCTTAATTCGTTATGGGTTTACTACAAAAGAGGTTATGGTGTGCCTTGTGATTAATGGAAAACAGATTCCACATGCAGATGAACTTGTGAAGGAGCTGGCGCAGATAGAAGGAATGGCCAGTATCACAGTCAGCCCGAATATGACGCGTACTAATGTTATCATGGGGAACAGTTATGAGGTATTATGGGGACAGCCATATATTACGGATTACATTGGTGAAGTGAGATATCAGATATCTCCATTGTCTTTCTATCAAGTGAATCCGGTGCAGACAGAGAAACTATATCAGATTGCCCTAGAATATGCAGATCTGAAAGGAGAAGAGACGGTGTGGGATTTGTATTGCGGAATTGGCACTATCTCATTATTCCTTGCAAAAAGGGCAAAGCAGGTGTATGGTGTGGAGATTGTGCCCCAGGCAATAGAGGATGCAAAGCGCAATGCAGAGATTAACGGGATACATAATGCAGAATTCTATGTGGGGAAGGCAGAGGATGTGCTGCCCCGGTATTATGATGAATATGAGAAGATGCATGGTGAAAGAGCATATGCAGATGTGATTGTGGTAGACCCGCCAAGGAAGGGGTGCGATGAGGAACTGCTTAAGACTATGGCGGCCATGCGGCCGGAGAGAATCGTGTATGTGAGCTGCGATTCGGCTACGCTGGCGAGAGATTTAAAATATCTGTGTGGGAACGGGTATGAGATAGTGAAGGGAAGAGTTGTAGACCAGTTCCCGATGAGTGTACATACAGAATGTGCGGTGTTACTGTCAAAGGAGCGAAAA
>CANSLW010000148.1 GCA_947647815.1 uncultured Dorea sp.
TTCGTCAACAGTTCTTCTGTGAGACGAAGAGCTTTTGACTGGATATCGAAGGCAAGAACTTTGCCGGATATACCTGCAAGATGACAGAGCATCAAGGTGTCATTTCCATTGCCCATTGTCGCATCAATATAGAAACCTTCTTTGGGCAATTGTGATTTTATAATCTCATGACACCAGTATGTAATCTGTGATTGTTTCATTTTCTTTATCTCCTTATCATTGGTTAAAAAGCAGCATTTTTAGATTCAACATCATTTTTATATTAGTATACATCATTTTTTAAACGATAGATGATGAAAAAATATTATTTTCATTAGAATAGTATTACCAGATTCAGTATGGAAAAGTCGGAGATGATATATTAATCTGGTGCAAAAAGAAATAGTTTTTTATTACATGTATGTTATAATACAATTAGTGTGACGGGAGGGGAAATGAATGAAAATTCTGGTATTATCGGATACTCACGGTTTGCTGCGTCAGGAGGTACAAAAGGCGCTCAGAGATTGTGATGCTGTGATTCATAGCGGTGATTTTCATACACAGAGAATGATAGATGATATCAAGGATATTGTCCATGCGGGAGTTCCATTATTCTGCGTAAGAGGAAATAATGATGGAAAGTGGGCATCTGATCTGCCGGATTGTCTGGAGTTTATGTTAGGCGGTGTGAAGTTTTATGTGGTTCATGATAAGAAAGATATTCCTAAGGATCTGAAAGATTGCCAGATTGTTATCTTTGGACATTCTCATAGATATCTGGAGGAATGGAGAGAGGGTAGGCTCTATCTGAACCCTGGAAGCTGCGGAAAGCGAAGATTCAGGCTGGATATCACTATGGCTGTCCTGTATCTGGAAAGTGATAAGATATCAGTGGAGAGAATAGATATCTGCGATAGAGAAGTGAGAAGCTGTGAGACAATGAAGCTGCAGGGGGATCTGCAGAGTGTGATCAGGAATATTATGAAGAGAATGGATAAGGGACAGAAAGTCGAAAAGATTAGTAATGAATTGAAATTAGAGCAGGAATTTGTGAAGGAAATCTGCCGTATCCGGGTAACTCATCCCGGAGTCAGCGCGGAAGGAATTTTGAACAAAATAGAAGTGAATAAGAGTAAACATTGACAGAGTGGAGGAAAACTATGGTTTTAAATAATTGTACTATATGCTCCGTATATGGGGCTGATAATGAAGAGCCGAAGAGGATTCGGGTGAAATGTGCCGGAAATCAGGTTGTACTGTACCTAAAGAGAGAAAACGAGGTTCCTGCCGAGGAAAGAATTAGGATTGATTTTTTTGACAGTCAGATTGGCTGCATTAAAACATATTGTGAACTTATGGTTAGAAGAAATTATGATTCGTCTATTGCAGAGCCGTGGGTGGCGGATTGTGAGATAGTGGAAGTAGCTGAGATTGTACAGGGACGGCGTAGTCTGCGGGCGAAGATGGAGAAGGAATTTGCGCTTACATCGTTCAGGCTGGGAGAATTTTACGGAGAACTGCAGAATATCAGTACTGATGGACTTTATTTTATTACAAGAACGAAACTGAGATATGATGATACGATAGAATTTAATTATACGTTCGTTGAAAAAGAACATCAGTTGAAAGCGGTTGTTCTCAGGGAAGAGGATTTTCGTGACGGGCGTTATGGATATGGTTGTCAGTTCGCAGAGTTACCTAAAGGAGCAAGAAGAGATATTCAGCAGTATATATTTAACCGTCAGCATGGCAGAATATGGTGAGAGGGATTATCTTGAAATGAGAAAGGGATGTCGAAATTTATCGAACGGTTGTACCTTGTTAATATGGGAGAAACATGCTACTATTAGGTAAGTCGATATCTGTTTATTCTAAGATTTAATCTGACAGTCTATTTTTGCAAAGCAACGAAGTGAAGGCCAAATACCTCGCTGCTCAGCAGTGCTGTAAGCTTGATGTCCCGTTGTCCATAGCGGGGCTATGACGTCTGCGGACAACGGCAGGGGGATTGCTTGCAGCAGGTTATTTGGCTCCACAGTGTGTCCAGATGTTATATCACATCATATCATATTTTCCAATTTATTTTAAATAAATAATGTTTTATCAAGTCAGGCAAATCTATTTTCTGATACATCAATGTATCGAAAGCGTCTGTTTTTCTGATATCCGGTAATCTATAATCGGTATCCTGATTAAATGTTCGGTTGATTATAACCGATGTCTTGATTAAATTCTCTGAGTTTATCCTACAAAAATAGAACAGATAGTCTGTGCACAGACTGACAGGGATAAGTAAAATTGCAGAATGGCAGAAGAAGACTCAAAACCATGTAAAAAGAAAGGAGAATAATAAGTATGGAGAGAGTAAAGAAAGGAGTATCATGCCTTCTTATTTTGACAATGTATCTGTCATTAGCATTGCAATGTGCAGGTTCAGTAGCTGCATCAGAAGGAGAGAAAGAGTATTCTGTTCGGTTGGAAAATGTAAGAAATGGCAGGATACAACTGGAAGATTCAAAAGAGAAGATATTGTCTTACAAAAGCGGTGATATAGTGTCGGTTCAGATATATCCTGATGAGGGTTTTCAGCTGGAAAAACTGGAGATTCTGAATGAAGAGACGTCCGGAGTGGAAATATCTATGAGCTGGAATAAAGAAGAGGTACTTTCATTTCAGATGCCGGATAAAAATGTATTGATAAGAGCTTCTTTTGAGAAAAATGAACAGAAGCAGGGAACAGCTTCCGGTGAAAGTAATGTAGAAGAGCTGGAGGATATATTGAAGGAATTGAATGAGGCCGGCGCTATTGAACCGAATGCGCCAGAGATTAGTAATTCCGGTGATATCAGGTCTGATGAATCAGAGCATGTACAGACAGAAGAAGTTACAACATATGCGGCGGCAAGATCAGGCGGTACTTCCAGCAGATTAAAAAGCGGAATTGGAAAAATACAAGTATATGATGATAACAATGTTGCTATAAAGTCACATGGGGAAGGAATGCTTGCTGTTAACGGAATAATGGCATATTGTGTGGATCCACTGGCGGGATTCAAAAGTGGAAGTGTGACGGCTGTAGATCCGTTGGAGTATGGGATGACGAAGCATGATGTGACGGTTTGTGCGCTGATTGAGAAATATGCTTATGAATATACTTCATTGACAGAGAATCAGAGGTATCTGGTAGCACAGTGCATGATCTGGCGTCAGTTAAATGATACATTTGGATGGAATTGCGGGAATATTCATATAGATAATGCATCTTTGGAAATTGGAAGGCAGGGGCAGATATATGCAGAAATCCTGAATAAAGTAGGAGAAAATTATAATAAATATGTTGGAGAAGGAACTGTGTATGTTAATGGTGCAACACAACCGCTTGCACAGTTTTCTCTCCGCCCGGCATTAGGATATATTCAGCTGCAGAAGAGTTCAGGCAATATGGAGATTACAGCAAATAATTCGTGCTATACTCTGGAAGGGGCGCAGTATGGTGTTTACCGGGATGAAGGATGCAGCCAGCTTGCGGCGACATTAACAACAGATGCTGATGGGAATTCTAACACGGCAAGCTTAGAGCCGGGGACATATTATGTAAGAGAAATACAGGCGCCGAGAGGCTATATTCTTGACGTTCAAGTATATCCTGCACAGGTTGCTACAGCACAGACAGCAGTTATACGTGTCAGTGATGAGCCGGTTCATGACCAATCTCTTATAGAAGTATACAAGATTGACCGGGGAACCAAGCTGCCGGGAGCAGAAGGGGCGGCTTCACTTGAAAATGCCAGATTTCAGGTGAATTTTTATGCAGGATATTATGATAAAGAGCATCTTCCTGAGAAACCGACAAGAAGTTGGATTCTGAAGGCCAGGACTATGACAAATGAAAACATAACAAGGCAGGCGCAGATTCTGGAAGAATACGAGAAAGTTTCGGGAGATCCGTTTTATAAGATAGGAGATGTCATAACCCTTCCGCTTGGGACGATCAGTGTTGAAGAAGTGGTTCCTCCGACCGGTTATCTTCTGGATCCAGTATATATGCAGCTGATAAATGGTGCAGTTGCGGATGTAGAGAAAGCAGAAGGAATGTATGTATCTCAGATTATCCAGAATGGCAGCGAAGCTTCGTTAGACGGGGGAAATGAGTATGCGGTTGCGGACAGTGTAGTCAGAGGTGATTTTGCACTAACTAAGATTGACAAGAATACACAAAACGCGTTAGAGGGGGTTCAATTCAGGATTACATCTAATACGACCGGTGAGTCTCATACTTTTATGACGGATTCAAATGGCCAGTATTCTTCTGCATCAGATTATGTACCGCACAGTTATAATACCAATCAAGGTAATATCGGCGACGGCATATGGTTTGGGCTGAATGAAGATGGAGCAACGGCAGCAGTCGATGACAGTGTAGGCGCGCTTCCTTATGATACTTATACGATTGAAGAACTAAAATGCGATGCCAATGAAGGAAAGTTTCTTTACAAAGGAACGCTCTCTATTACGAAAGATAGATATCTTGTAAATCTGGGAAATATTGAAAATGCGGATGTTGCTGTTCAAACAACAGCAAAGGATGAGGCAACAGGAACACATTATGCCAAAGCAGACAGTGAAGTTACGATTATTGATACTGTGGAATATATAGGGCTGAAAAAGGGGAAAGAGTATCGCTTAGATGCTTCATTGATGAACCGTAATACAGGAATGCCGGTGGTGAACGCTGATGGAAATCCGGTTACAGTAACAAAGAGCTTCAAACCTAAGGATTCAAACGGAACAGTAGAAATGGAGATTCTTTTTGATGCGGCAGGATTGCAGGGAATGGATGTGGTTGTATTCGAGGAATTGTATCTGGATGAGGAAAAATTGGCAGAGCATAAGGACTTGAATGAATCATCTCAGACCATTCATTTTCCGGGAATCGGAACACAGGCTGCAGATTCAGAGACGAATTGCGAATTGGCTAAGGCAGATAAGGAGATTACAATTATCGATACTGTCGCCTATGAGAATCTGCGTGTTGGACGCAAATATACAGTGACAGGGATTCTGATGGATAAAGAGACCAAAAAAGCTGTTCTTGACAAGAATGGAGATAAGATCAGGGCGAAAACAGAGTTTACTGCAGAGACGGTAAGTGGAACAGTGGAGGTTACCTTCCGGTTTGATGGAAGTCATCTTGGGGGAAGAACGCTGGTAGCATTTGAGACATTGAAAAAAGATGATCGTGAATATGCGGTACATCAGGATATTGAGGATGAGGCACAGACTGTTTATATCCCGAAGATAGGGACAACGGCACAAGATGAGGAGACTAAGACACATTTATCTTGTGCAGATTCTGAGGTGACGATTATTGATGAAGTTCAATATGAAAATCTTGTTCCGGGAAGAGAATACATACTTAAGGGAATGCTGGTTGATAAGAAGACAAAAAAAGCGGCTGTCGATGCAGATGGAAATAAGATTACGGCGCAAGCCCTCTTCACTCCTGCAAAAAAGGAAGGAAGTGTAGAACTGGCATTTCAGTTTGATGGTTCCATATTTGAAGGAGAGACATTGGTTGTATACGAGGAATTATTTTATAATGAAAAATCCATAGCCGAACATAAAGACGCAGAGGATGCAAAGCAGACAATATATTTTCCTAAGATAAGAACGACGGCGGTTGATCAGGAGACTGGGGAAAAGAACGCTTATGCTGACCAGAATGTCAGGATTGAAGATGTGGTGAAGTATGAGAATCTGATACCGGGGAAGAAGTACAGGGTGCAGGGAACTTTAAAGGATAAGTCTGACGGGCAGTCTATATTAGACGCGAAGGGAGAAGAAATTACGGCTGAAGCAGAATTTACTGCAAAGGATTCGTCTGGTGAGGTGAAGGTGATATTTGAGTTTGACGGAATCGCTCTTGCAGGTAAGACTACGGTTGTATTCGAGGAGCTTTTTATGGAAGAGAGGAGCATAGCGGTTCATGCCGACATAGAGGATGAAGCGCAGACGGTGAAACTGTTAAGTCCGCCAAGTCCTCCGCGGGCCGCAAAGACCGGAGATATTCCATTGAAGCTAATCGGGATCTATGTAATCCTCTTTGTGTTAAGTGGTGGAATGTTGGTAAGATTGGAAGTGAAGGGACGATAGGAAGGAATGATTTCCAACTGTTGCATAAAAATGCTCGTCCAGTGAAATTCATTATAGACATAAGGCGAATCTTAAAGTACAATAGTGGGTATGAGAATTAAAACAGAGTCCACTCGGTATTTGAGGTATCGAGTGGACTGTGCTCAGAATATCAGGAAAGGAAGAAGGAATATGAGTAACCTTACAGAGATCAGATGGCACGGCCGCGGCGGCCAGGGCGCCAAGACTGCCGCACTGCTTCTTGCAGACGTGGCGTTTCAGACAGGGAAATATGTTCAGGGATTTCCGGAGTATGGACCGGAGCGCATGGGTGCGCCGATCACCGCATATAACAGGATCAGCGACGCGCAGATCCGCGTACATTCCAATATCTACGATCCGCAGTATGTGGTTGTGGTAGATGAATCATTGTTAGAGGCAGTAGATGTGACAAGCGGCCTTAAGAAGGACGGAGCGATTCTGGTGAATACTTCACGACCGAAGGAGGAGATTATCCCGCATCTAAAAGGGTATGAAGGTAAAGTCTATACCATTGACGCCCACAAGGTATCTATGGCGACGATGGGAAGATATTTCCCGAACACACCCTTGCTTGCGGCAATCGTGAAGGTGGCGGATATTATGGATGAAGAGACATTCTTAAGAGAGATGCGGGCATCCTTTTCCCATAAGTTTGCCAGCAAGCCGGAGGTAATCGACGGCAATATGGCGGCTCTTAAGATGGCGCTTGAGGAGGTGCGGTAATGGCAACAGATATCACAAGATTAGGCGTGAAAGCAACATGGAAGGACCTGACGGAAGGCATGGTGATTGCCGGGGCAGGTACATCGAAGGATTTTAACACCGGGGAGTGGTCTACGGATAAGCCGGTATTCATAGAGGAGAAATGTAAACAGTGCCTGCTGTGCACTCCGGTCTGCCCGGACAGCTGTATCCCGGTGAAGGACGGTAAAAGAGGCGAATTTGATTATGATCATTGCAAGGGATGCGGCATCTGTGTAAAATCATGCCCATTTGGCGCGATTACGATGGAAGGGGTGGAGTAAGATGGCAAAGAGAGACCGTTTATCAGGAAATGAAGCGATAGCGATTGCGTTAAGACAGATTAATCCGGATGTATTTCCGGCATTCCCGATCACCCCATCCACAGAGATTCCGCAGTACTTTGCATCCTTTGTGGCAAATGGACAGGTAGATACGGAGTTTATCCCGGTAGAGAGTGAGCACAGCTCCATGAGTGCGGCAATCGGTGCATCTGCAGCCGGTGCGAGGAGTTTAACGGCAACTTCCTCCTGCGGACTTGCTTACATGTGGGAAGAGTTATACATAGCGGCGTCTAACCGTCTGCCGCTGGCGTTGGCGCTGGTGAACCGTGCGCTGTCAGGACCGATCAACATTAACTGCGACCATTCGGACAGTATGGGCGCAAGAGATGCGGGGTGGATTCAGATCTATGCGGAGAATAATCAGGAAGCCTATGATAATATGGTGCAGGCATACCGTATCTCCGAGCATAAGGATGTAAGGCTGCCAATTATGATCTGTCAGGATGGATTCATTACCAGTCATGCGGTGGAGAACA
>CANSLW010000149.1 GCA_947647815.1 uncultured Dorea sp.
ATATTCAAAGTCCTATTCAAGGTGAGAATTTTTATTAAGGAGAGAATGATAAATGGAATTAAGAGTACTTCATTATTTTCTTGCAGTGGCGAGGGAGCAAAGTATTGTCAAAGCAGCCAAATCCCTGCACCTTTCCCAGCCCACCCTTTCCACGCAGATAAAGGCTATGGAAGAAGAATTGGGAAAGCAGCTTTTAATACGCGGAACAAAGGGATCCAGAAAAGTCACTCTGACGGAAGAAGGTATGATTTTACGAAAAAGAGCCGAAGAAATCCTGAATCTGGTACAAAAAACAGAGAAAGAAATCACCCTCTCTGATCAGATTGTGGTGGGGGATGTTTATATCGGAACAGGTGAAACAGACGCCGTCCGTCTGATTGCAAAAACTGCACAGAACCTGTATGAAACTTACCCTGGCATTCATTATCATATTGCCAGCGGAAATGCAGAATTTGTGTTAGAACAGTTAGAGAAAGGGTTAATTGACTTTGGCATTATATTCGGCTCTGTAGACCAGACAAAATATAATTATATCAATCTCCCCTACAAGGACACCTGGGGTGTCTTAATGAGACGTGATTCTCCTCTTGCCGAAAAGGAAGCTGTCGTTCCAGAAGATTTATGGGATAAGCCTTTAATCATATCGCGCCAGGAAAAAGGCAACCGTGAATTATCAGAATGGATCAAACGCGACATATCCGAACTTGAAATAGTTGCGACTTACAACCTGCTGTTTAATGCTTCTTTACTGGTCGAAGAGGGGTTAGGATACGCAATCGGATTCGATAAGATTATCAATACTTCCGGTGACAGCAATCTTTGTTTTCGCCCATTGTCACCCAAGAGAGAAGATGGTATGAGCATTGTCTGGAAAAAATATCAGATATTTTCAAAGGCATGCGAAAAATTTATGATGAAACTAAAAGAAATATATTTATTATAAGTTTTTATATAATATAGAGGAGTCAAAGGGGGATGTCTGAAAATGTATTTCCAGACACCCCCTTTTTATCTCAAGAACTCTTACTGATCCGATAGTCTGCCTTCAGCATATACATAATACTTCTAGAGGCAACATCTACAATAATAAATCCAAAAGCAATCGCAAGACAAGTCGAAAAGAGAACCATCATCTCACTAAAAGCCAGATTAATATCTTTAGTCACACATCCATACATCATATAGTACAGATTTGGTCCCGGAATCAATGGAAACACAGACGCCGTAAGAAATATTGTCGATGGCGCCTTATTTACCCGAGACATGATAAATGCATAAAATGCAACGAAAACAGATGCTACAAGCGTCGCCAGAAAATTACTCGGACGCAGGTCAAACACCACAATATATATTCCCCATGTAAAGAACGCTCCGATTCCAGAATATACCACCTGCCGCCCCCGAATCTTAAACCACATCGCAAAACCGATACATGCAATTGTACAGGAAATCAATTGAATCGGAATATTATGATTCAGTATGAATCCATCGGATGCCGCTCCGTCGAGAATCATAATGGCAAGCGCAATACCGAACGCAATACCTGAGGCTCCGAGCATGGAATTCATGATGTTCAACGCTCCTGATATAAAGTCTCTCTGCAGGACTTCCCTGATTCCATTCGTAACCCCAAGTCCACTGATCAACAGCATTACAATTCCTATCATAACCCGGTCCGGATGATTTCCAATTCCAAGCCGTATCGCTGACAGGATAATCATTTCTGAGAGAAATGCTAAGATTAGATTATATATCAGAACATTATTCTCCCTCTTCCCAAGCCATCCCCCAACGATAACAATCATTAAGGATACCACTGCCGCAACTACCGCGTCTGCCAGATTACATCCAAAGAACACCGCGAACCCTGCGCCGCCCATAACGCCTGCCAAATACTTGATTGCAGGATGCGGTTCTTTTCTATTCATAACTTCCTCATATTTTTCACGGAATTTCTTTTCGTCAGGATGGTTTGCACAGACATACCTGGACAAATTATTCAAGTAATCCAGACGGTCAAAATCAATATCCGTCGATTCAATCTGACGTATCTGGGTAATAATCTCCCCTTCCGGTGTCTCCACCGTTATCTGCAAGTTACTGGGAATCGCGTATACATCATATCGCTTAAACCCATAACTCTTACACATCCGATACAGGCTGTCTTCCAATCTGAAATTCTCGGCGCCGCTTTTTAACAACTCTTCTCCCACATCGAGAATCAGCTGTACAATCCTATTATAGTCCATAACAGCACCTTATTCCCATTCAATCGTCCCGCATGGCTTCGGAGTAAGGTCGTAGAGCACACGGTTCACCCCTGGTACTTCATGTGTAATACGATCTGTAATATGCTCCAGAAGTTCATATGGAACCCGCTCTATGGCAGCGGTCATAGCGTCTACTGTGTTCACTGCGCGAAGGATAACCGGATATGCAAAGGTACGGGCGCCGTCTGCCACGCCGACCGATCTAAAATCTGGAACCGCAGTAAAATACTGCCATACCTTGCCTTCTAATCCATTCTTTGCAAATTCTTCACGGAGAATCGCGTCTGATTCACGGACAATCTCCAGACGCTCACGGGTAATCGCTCCAAGACAGCGCACACCAAGTCCCGGTCCCGGGAACGGCTGACGGTAAACCATACCATCCGGAAGTCCCAATGCCTTACCTACCACGCGCACTTCATCTTTATATAAGAATTTCAACGGTTCTACCAACTCAAACTGCAGATCCTCCGGAAGGCCTCCTACGTTATGATGTGCCTTTACTCCATCGCTCTCAATGATATCCGGATAAATGGTTCCCTGTGCCAGGAATTCTATTCCCTCCTGCTTACGCGCTTCCTCTTCAAATACACGGATGAATTCTGCGCCGATGATCTTGCGCTTCTTCTCCGGCTCTGCCACATCTGCAAGTTTATCAAGGAAACGGTCAACGGCGTCCACATAGATCAGATTCGCATCCATCTGGTTGCGGAATACCTCTACCACTTGTTCTGGCTCACCCTTACGAAGCAAACCATGATTTACATGCACACAAACCAGCTGCTTTCCAACTGCCTTAATCAAAAGAGCGGCTACGACAGATGAATCCACACCTCCCGAAAGTGCCAGCAGGACTTTCTTATCCTTCACCTGCGCCTGAATCTGCTCTACCTGTCCTGCAATAAATGCATCTGCTAATTCTGTCGTTGTAATACGTTCCATACTGTCTGGTCTTACATTGTTCTCCATATAACATACCTCCGAATCCAATATATAATTAATCATAATCACCGCTTTCATCTTAGCAAATGCGACTGTTTTCGTCAATCATTTTCAATTCACTTCCAAAGCAATCTTTTTGATTGACGCAAATATATTCCAAGAGTATAATTAATATATCTGTGTTGAGAAGAGGTTGATAGAATGAACAAAGAAGAAGCAGAAAAAGCGAACCCGGTAGATGCAAAGGAAGCTGAGAGGCAGTCACATTACTCCAATCAGCCAAAGTTTGGCAGAGGCGGCCCTTCAAAGCTCCGCCAGCAATTCAGCCGGGGAATGACTTATTTTCTGGTAGTCGCAGCAAGTCTTCTCTTTTATTTCGCTTTGCTGCGCCTTACGAATCTTTCAGAAGGGGTCTGGGCGGTAGTCGGAGTCCTAAAGCCGGTAATCTATGGCTGTGTGATTGCATATCTGTTGAATCCACTGGTAAAACAGATAGACCGGCGCCTGGTACCAATACTTCAGAAGAAGATGTCAAAACCGGAACGAGCCGAAAAAGTATCCCGTGCTGTCGGAATTATCGTGGCACTCGTCTTATTACTGGTAATTATCGTATCCTTATGTAACCTGTTGATTCCGGAATTATATTCCAGTATTCGCAATCTGGTGATAACCTTGCCAAGACAGCTGAATGACCTGGTATCAGATTTAAGCGAGATAAAACTGGATGATTCAACAACCAGCACCCTGGTCAAAACAGGTCTCAAAGAAGGGACGGACATGCTGTTGAACTGGCTTCGTACGGATCTTATGGGACAGGCGAATGAACTGATGTCCAATCTGACAGTCGGTGTACTGAACATATTAAGTGAAGTGTTTAATGCAATTATAGGTATTATTATCTCCATCTATATATTATTCAGTAAAGAATTATTTGTACGTCAGTCGAAGAAATGCGTCTATGCCGTCCTGTCTGCAAGACATGCAAATATGGTACTGCATCTGACAACAAAGAGCCATGAGATATTCGGAGGATTTGTAATCGGCAAATTAATCGATTCTGCAATCATCGGAGTCTTATGCTTTATAGGGCTGTCAATCCTGAAGATGCCTTACTCTCTTCTAGTCAGTGTAATCGTTGGAGTAACAAATGTAATACCATTCTTCGGACCATATATCGGGGCAGTGCCAAGCACAATTTTGATTATGCTTGACACCCCTATTAAAGGAGTCTATTTTATTATATTCATATTATTACTGCAGCAATTTGACGGTAATATTTTGGGGCCAAAAATTCTCGGCAATTCAACAGGCTTATCCGCTTTCTGGGTAATTGTTGCGATTCTTCTCGGCGGAGGATTGTTTGGTTTCGTGGGTATGATTATGGGCGTTCCTACATTTGCTGTCCTGTATTATATTGTCCAGATGCTGGTAAACAATCATCTGGAACGCAAGAACCTGCCCACAGGCTCCGAGTATTACGATACTATGAGTTACGTGGATGATGCGGGGAATTATTATCATTCTGAAGAAACACTAGATATTTAAAGGAGAATCAATGTTATGCCAATCAGAGTGCAGAATAATCTTCCGGTAAAAGAGATACTGGAACGTGAAAACATATTTGTTATGGATGAGCACCGTGCAACACATCAGGATATCCGCCCAATCAAAATCGGGCTCCTGAACCTGATGCCGCTCAAAGAAGATACTGAACTGCAGATTCTGCGTTCTTTATCCAATACACCTCTTCAGGTAGATGTATCATTTGTCACAGTATCTACACATGAGTCAAAGAACACGCCGACCAGTCATTTGAATCAGTTTTATCAGAAGTTCAGGGCAATCAAAGAGGAAAAATTTGATGGATTTATTATTACAGGAGCACCTGTAGAACAGATTCCGTTTGAAGAAGTCGACTATTGGGAAGAATTAAAGGAGATCATGGAATGGAGTAAGTCTCATGTGACTTCCACTCTACATCTGTGCTGGGGGGCACAGGCGGGAATCTATTATCATTATGGTATCGACAAGGTACAGATGGATGAAAAAGTATTCGGAGTATTCTGGCATAAGGTAATGAACCGGAAGATTCCGTTGGTCAGGGGATTCGATGATGTATTTCTGGCGCCGCATTCCAGACATACGGAGGTTCCTATGGATAAGATTCTCTTAGAAAAGCGTCTGACTGTTCTGGCAGAATCAGAAGAGGCAGGGCTATTCCTTGCCATGGCAGAGGGTGGACGCCAGATCTTTGTTATGGGACACCCTGAATATGACCGTGTAACACTGGACGGCGAATATAAGAGAGACCTGTCAAAAGGACTCCCTATACAGATGCCGAAGAATTATTATGTAGACGATAATCCTGAGAATAAGCCCCTGCTTACCTGGCGGGCAACGGCAAACAATCTGTATACCAATTGGCTCAATTATTATGTTTATCAGGTGACACCTTATGATCTCTACGGGACACCTTTTTAAATCTTAAGGAGGAATATAACAATGGAAGTAAATGAAAAAATTGCGTCTCTTCGCAAATTAATGAAAGAAAAAGATATCGATATCTACATCATTCCTACAGCTGATTTTCATCAAAGCGAATATGTAGGAGAACATTTCAAAGCACGAAACTATATCACAGGCTTTTCAGGTTCTGCGGGAACCGCAGTAATTACGCAAAAAGAAGCAAAGCTCTGGACAGATGGAAGATATTTTATCCAGGCAGCCCTGCAGCTTGAAGGAACAGTTGTAGAATTGATGAAGATGGGTGAACCAGATGTCCCAACTCTTGAAACATATGTGAAACAGACGCTTCCACAAGGCGGGACTATTGGATTCGATGGCCGTGTAATAACGATGGCAGAAGGAAACATTTACAAAAAGGCTGCTGAAGAAAAGAATGGAAGAATCCTTTATGGATATGATTTGATTGACCAGATTTGGGGAAATCGCCCGAAACTGTCAAAAGAACCTGTATTTGCTCTGGATATACAATATACAGGCGAAACAACAGACAGTAAACTTAAGCGTATCCGCGAAGTTATGAAAGAATACGGTGCGACCGCCCATGTGCTTACTACATTAGATGATATCTGCTGGACATTGAATATCCGCGGAAATGATGTCGAATTCTTTCCGCTTGTATTGTCTTATGCCATTATTACGATGGATAAAATGCATCTTTATATTGATGAAGCAAAACTAAGTAACGAGATCAAAGAGAACTTTGGCAGAAACGGCGTTATCTTCCATCCGTATAACGATATTTATGAAGATATCTGCCATATCAGCAAAGATGAAACTTTATTGATCGATCCGTCAAAACTTAACTATGCGCTTTATAGTAATATTCCGGAAAATGTAAAGAAGGTAGAACATGCGAATCCGGAAATATTATTTAAGGCGATAAAAAATCCTGTAGAAGTAGAGAATATCCGGAAAGCCCAGATCAAAGACAGCGTTGCCCATGTCAGATTCATGAAATGGCTGAAAGAAAATGTAGGAAAGATTAAGATTACAGAGATGAGCGCTCCTGATAAACTGGATGAATTCCGTAAGGAGATGGAGAACTTTATCCGTCCAAGTTTTGATCCAATCTCAGCGTTCGGAGAACATGCAGCCCTCGCCCACTATTCTTCTACCCCGGAATCCAATGTGGAGCTCTGCGAAGGCAGCCTGTTCCTCACAGATACAGGCGCAGGATTTTACGAAGGTTCTACGGATATTACAAGAACCTATGCCCTGGGAGAGATTCCGCAGATAATGAAAGACCATTTTACATTGGTTGCCATCAGTAATTTACAGCTTGCAAATGCAAAATTCTTGAAAGGCTGCTGCGGAATGACTCTGGATATACTGGCAAGAAAACCATTCTGGGACAGAGGACTTAATTATAATCATGGTACAGGACATGGTGTCGGCTATCTTCTGAATATTCACGAAGGTCCGGCAGGATTCCGCTGGCAGTACCGCGCCGGTGAAATCCAGACTCTCGAAGAAGGAATGGTCATAACCAATGAACCGGGGATCTATATCGAAGGTTCTCACGGCATCCGGCTGGAAAATGAACTTCTCGTATGTAAGGGCGAACAGAATGAATACGGACAATTCATGTATCTAGACACTATCACTTATATTCCGATGGATCTGGATGCAATCAATCCAGATATGATGTCACAGGAGGATAAGAGATTATTAAACGAATATCATAAGACAGTTTATGAAAAAGTATCTCCTTATCTGAATGATGAAGAGAAAGAATGGCTGCGAAAGTATACCAGAGAAATTATGTAAGATATTCAATCTATGTAGTTTACCAAACCAAAGGCAGGGGGATTATAATTCGGTTTGAATTATAATCCCCCTGTTTTAGACACCATAGTCAGTCTCTTAATTACTGACAATCACACTTAAATGTTGCGCATTCTGTCTGACCACATTGGCATGCATTGCTTCCTTCTACACTAATCTTGCCCGCATGACATTGACATTTTTCATTATACAT